>NZ_CAJJIC010000097.1 GCF_905187505.1 uncultured Mailhella sp. | reverse complement strand
AGGGTCCCGTATTCCGCAAGGGACACGTCGTCCGGGAAGAAGACATCCCCGTTCTTCTCAGCGTCGGCAAGGAAAATCTCTACGTGTACGAGCCTGCGCCCGGGCAGGTGCATGAAAACGACGCCGCGACACGCATAGGCAACGCCGTGGCGGGGCAGAACATCGTCTTTTCCGACATCAAGGAAGGACGCATCAATTTTCTTGCCGCCGAACACGGTCTTCTGCGCGTGGACGTTCCCGCCCTTGCCGAAGTGAACGCCTTCCCGGAAATCGTGCTCGCCACGCTTCACACCATGCAGGAAGTGAAGAAGGGACAGGCCGTCGGCGGCACGCGCATCATTCCGCTGCTCATCGAAGAAGAAAAGATCGCCGCGCTTGAACAGGCGGTCACCGCCCCCGTGATCGAGGTTCTCCCCTTCCGTCCCTTCCGCGTGGGCATGGTCACCACGGGCAACGAGGTCTATTCCGGGCGCATCAAGGACGCCTTCGGCCCCGTTCTCAGACAAAAATTTGAAGGCCTTGGAAGCACCGTCATCGGACAGAGCTTTTCCGACGACTCCATAGAAATGACGGTGCAGGGCATCCGCGACTTCATCGCGAAGGGCGCGGACATGGTGGTCTGCACGGGCGGAATGTCCGTGGATCCCGACGACCGCACTCCCGCCGCCATCCGTGCCGCGGGAGGACGTGTGGTCACCTACGGCGCTCCCACCTTCCCCGGAGCCATGTTCCTTCTGGCCTATATCGACAACATTCCGGTACTGGGACTTCCCGGCTGCGTGATGTACCACAGGGCAAGCATCTTCGACCTCGTGGTTCCGCGTCTTCTGGCCGGCATTCCCGTGACCCGGGAAGACATTGTGGCTCTCGGCCACGGAGGCTACTGCGCAGGCTGCGGCGACTGCCGCTATCCCAACTGCGCCTTCGGCAAAAACTAGTCTTCCCGAATCGGCCCGCATTCGGGCGTCCCGCTTCCGCGGCCGCCCCTCCTCTGGATTCCTCTTACAAGGAGCTGCCCATGTTCATCAAATCCCTTCTTGTCAACGGCATACGTCGTCAGGTGCTTGTCAATGCGGAAGATTCGCTTGCCAACGTCCTGCGCGACCAGCTGCAGCTCACCAGCGTGAAGCTGGGCTGCGAAAAGGGTCACTGCGGCGCCTGCAGTGTCATTCTCAACGGCAAGCTCACGCGTACCTGCGTGCTGAAGATGAAGCGCGTGCCCGATGACGCCACGATCATCACTCTGGAAGGCATCGGAACTCCCGAGCATCTGCATCCGCTCCAGGAAGCGTGGATTTTCCATGGCGCAGCCCAGTGCGGCTTCTGCACGCCCGGCTTCATCGTGGCGGCCTATGCCCTGCTTCTTGAGAATCCCTCTCCCACCAGAGAAGAAGTGCGTGAATGGTTCCAGAAGAACCGCAACGTCTGCCGCTGCACGGGCTACATTCCGATCATCAACGCGGTCATGGACGCTGCCGCCGTCATGCGCGGAGACAAGGACATTGAGGAGATCCGCTACAAGGAACCCGCCGAAGGCCATCACCTCGGCTCCACCAAGCCTCGTCCCAGCGCCGTGGCCAAGGTGACCGGCACCGCCGAATTCGGCGCCGACGCCGCCGTGCACATGCCCGCAAACACTCTGCATCTGGCTCTCGCCCAGGCCAAGGTGTCCCATGCCAACATCAAGGGCATCGACACCTCCGAAGCCGAGAAGATGCCCGGCGTGTTCCGCGTTCTCACCCACAAGGACGTCAAGGGCAAGAACCGCATCACCGGCCTCATCACCTTCCCCGACAACAAGGGCGACGGCTGGGACCGTCCCATTCTGAACGACACCAAGGTGTTCCAGTACGGCGACGCTCTCGCCATCGTGTGCGCCGATACCGAATGTCATGCCCGCGCTGCCGCCGAAAAGGTGAAGTTCGACCTTGAGCTTCTGCCCGAGTACATGGACGCTCCTTCGGCCATGGCTCCCGACGCCATCGAAATCCATCCCGGAACCCCGAACATCTACTATGAACCCCACATCGAAAAGGGCGAAGATACCGCTCCCTTCTTCGACGATCCCGAGAACGTCTGGGTGGAAGACAGCTTCTACACCCAGCGCCAGCCTCACCTCAACATCGAACCCGATGTCGGCTACGGCTACATCAACGACAAGGGTCAGGTGGTCATCCACTCCAAGTCCATCGGCCTGCACCTGCACGCCCTCATGATCGCCCCCGGTCTCGGTCTGGAATTCCCCAAGGATCTGGTGCTCGTGCAGAACACCACCGGCGGCACCTTCGGCTACAAGTTCAGCCCCACCATGGAAGCGCTCATCGGCGTGGCCGTCATGGCCACCGGACGCCCCTGCCACCTGCGCTACAACTATGAACAGCAGCAGCAGTACACCGGCAAGCGCTCGCCCTTCTGGACCACCGTGCGCATGGCCGCCGACAAGAAGACCGGCAAGCTGAAGGCCATGGAAACCGACTGGACCTGCGACCACGGTCCCTATTCCGAATTCGGCGACCTGCTCACCCTGCGCGGCGCACAGTTCATCGGCGCAGGCTACGGCATTCCGAACATCCGCGGCAACGGCCGCACCGTGGCCACCAACCACGCCTGGGGCGCGGCCTTCCGCGGCTACGGCGGCCCCGAAGCGGAATTCCCCTCCGAAGTGCTCATGGACGAACTTGCGGAAAAGCTGGGCATGGATCCCTTTGATCTGCGCTACATCAACTGCTACCGTGAGGGCGACACCACGCCTACCGGTCAGAAGCCCGAAGTGCTGAGCCTGCCCGAGATGTTCGACAAGCTGCGTCCTCTGTACGAAGAGGCCAAGAAGCACGCCAAGGAAGCCTCCACCGATACCGTGAAGCGCGGCGTGGGCCTCGCCCTTGCCGTGTACGGCGCAGGCCTTGACGGTCCCGACTCCTCGGAAGCCTGGGCGGAACTCAATCCCGACGGCACCGTGACCATCGGCTGCTCGTGGGAAGACCACGGTCAGGGCGCGGATTCCGGCGCTCAGTGCACCGCTCATGAAGCCCTGCGTCCTCTGGGCATCAAGGTGGACGACATCCGTCTCGTGCTCAACGACACCAGCAAGACCCCGAACTCCGGCCCCGCCGGCGGCTCCCGTTCTCAGGTGATGACCGGCAACGCCATCCGCGTGGCCTGCGAACAGCTCGTTGAAGCCATGCGCAAGCCCGAAGGCGGCTTCTACACCTATGAGGAAATGAAGGCCGAAGGCCGCGACGTGCATCAGGACGGCAAGTGGACCGCTCCCGTGCAGGGCTGCGGCGAAAACTGCCAGGGCGATCCCTTCGCCTGCTACATGTACGGTCTGTTCATGGCCGAAGTCGCCGTGGACGTGACCACCGGCAAGACCAAGGTCGAAAAGATGACCATGGTGGCCGACATCGGCACCGTGGTGAACAAGCTCATCACTGACGGTCAGATCTGGGGCGGTCTCGCTCAGGGCATCGGTCTCGCCCTCTCCGAAGACTACGAGGACATCAAGAAGCACAGCACCATGCTCGGCGCCGGCATCCCCTATCCCAAGGACATCCCGGACAACATGCAGATCATCTATGTTGAGAGCAAGCGTCCCGACGGTCCCTTCGGAGCCTCCGGCACGGGCGAAATCCCGCTGTGCGGCCCGCATCCGGCCATCATCAACGCCATCTACAACGCCTGCGGCGTGCGCATCACGCACCTGCCGGCCTACCCTGAAAAGGTGCTCGCCGGTCTGAAGGAAAAGGCCGCCAAGTAACCTGAACCTGTCTTCCGGGGCCGGGGAAGCGCGCCTTCTCCGGCCCCGTCCTTTTCTGCCCGGACCCTGTCCGGCAGTCTGTTCTTTTTTCTGAGGTACCGCCGTGCTGGAACAAAGCCAACTGCATGCCATCGAGGCCCGCTGCACACAGGAAGCCGCGCCCCGCTGCCGCACCGCCTGTCCGCTGGACATGGACGTGCGCGCCTTTCTCGAATGTCTGGCCGCGGGCAAAGTGCGCGACGCCCGCAAGATTCTGGAACGCCATCTGCCCCTGCCCGGCATCATGTGCTCCCTGTGCGATCATCCCTGTGAAAACGCCTGCCTCCGGCGCGATCTCGGCGGAGGCCTTGCCGTTTCCTCACTGGAAAAGTTCTGCATGAAGGCGGTCCCCTCTCAGACAAGGCCGCTCATCCGTCCCCCGAAGGCTCAGAAGCTGGCCGTGCTCGGCGCAGGCCTCGCCGGACTTGTCGCGGCCTTCGATATTTCCCACAAGGGCTTTGCCGTCACCGTCCTTCATGAAGGCGGGATCGAAGATACGCTGCGCGCCGCCTTTCCCGGCCTTGAGGACTCCGTGCTTGCCGAGGAGCTGCGGGCTCTGGAAAAATTTCATGTCGCCTTTGTTTCGGCCGATCTCGACGAGGCCCTTCTCGCCCGCTGCACCGAAGAATATGCGGCCGTTTTCGTGGATGCCTCGGTCTGTCCCTTCGTCCCCCCGAGCGGTGACATCGATGCTTCAACACTGCTCTGGAAGGACAATGTCTGCTGCGGCGGATGGCCGAGCGTCACGCCCACGGGTGCACACTACGCTTCGGCTTCCTCTCAGGCCGGAGAAGGCCGCCGTGCGGGCATCACGCTTCAGCGCATCATGACGGGCGTGTCCCTTGTGGCCGCGCGTGAGGGAGAAAACCGCGAGAACCGGCTGCACACGCCGCTCGAAGGCATAGCGCCTCTGCCCCGCGTCGTCCCCGAAGGAAACGCCTACACGGAAGAGGAAGCGCGCCGGGAAGCGGACCGCTGCATACGCTGCTCCTGCATGCAGTGCGTGAAGGAATGTCCCTTCCTGCAGAAATATAAGGAATTTCCCCGCATCTATGCGCGCAAGCTCTACAACAACGCCTCCGTCGTGCGCGGCACGCGCACGGCCAACGTCATCATGAACGGCTGCGCCCTGTGCGGCCAGTGCGAGGTCATCTGCCCCGAGCATTTTTCCATGGCGGACCTGTGCCTTGAATCCCGGCGCGACGCCGTGGAGCGCGACGTCATGCCCGCCTCGGCTCACGAATTCGCACTTGAGGACATGGCCCAGGCAAGCGGCCCGGAAAGCGCATTTCTGCTGGAAGACCCGGCTCTTGCCGCTGCGGGCGGACACGCCGCGACCATGTTCTTCCCCGGCTGTCAGCTTGCTGCCTCGCGTCCCGGCCAGGTGCTCGCCATGTACCGGTATCTTCGCGAGAAGCTGCCGGGCGGAGCATCCCTCTACAGCTCATGCTGCGGCATTCCGGCTTACTGGGGAGGGCGGGAAGAACTCTTCAACGAGCACGCCCGGACCCTGCGCAGCGACTGGGAGTCCTGCGGCAGGCCGGAAATTCTTGCAGCCTGCTCTTCATGCATGACGGCCCTGAAAAAGGCGCTGCCCGAAGCCGTGATCACCCCGCTGTGGTCCAGGCTCGACGCTCTCATGCCCGAGCCCTTCAAAAGCGCCGCGCCTGAAGGCATGTGCGTGCAGGATCCCTGCGGAGCCCGCTTCGACACCGAATGGCAGCGAGCCGTCCGCTCCCTTGCCGTCAAGGCGGGCATCCGTGTGGAAGAACCGAAGCGCACCGGCGCGGAAAGCGCCTGCTGCGGCTACGGCGGACTGGTGTGGAACGCACAGCCCGACGTGGCGGATGCCATGGCGAAAAAGCGTGCCGGAGAATTCTCCCTTCCCGTGCTCACCTCCTGCATCATGTGCCACGACCGCTTTGCCGCGGAAACGGAAAGCTGGCATCTTTTCGACATCCTTCCCCAGACGGCGCAGGAAGGTCATGCCGAGGCCACGGCCCCCGGTCTTTCCGCCCGTCGCGCCGGACGCGCGGCACTGAAGGAAGCGGCACTTGAGGAATTTCTCGGGGAAACGCCCGCAGTCCGGTACGATGAGGAACCCATACGCCTGCGCATACCCGAAGAGGTTCGGCAGTCCATGGAACGCCGCTACATCCTTCGTCAGGACGTGGTGACGGCCATTGCGGGCATAGAGAATACCGGCGCCAAGTTCATCAACAGGGAAAACGGACACATTCTCGGCTCGTGGAGACCGCGCAACGTGACTTTCTGGGTGGAATACGCCGCCGATGACGACGGCAGCTTCACGCTGATCAAGGCCTGGTGCCACCGCATGGTGGTGGCCGGCGCCATCCAGCCCGCGGAAAAAGTCATTCTGGAAGACAGGGTGCACGCGTAGACGCGCCTTTTTCACAGCAACACGAGGTATTGTATGGCTCTGGAACCGAACTTCACGACCGACGACGGCGACTGGGTATGCGCCAAGTGTCATGTGCCGCTTGAGCAGATCAAGGTGCAGGCGCTCTACATGCACAGTGCCTTCGACGTCATTCTTCCCCGCTGCCCTTCCTGCGGGCTGACGCTCATTCCCCAATCTCTGGCGGAAGGCAAGATGGCGGAAGTGGAAGCCCTGCTGGAAGACAAGTAGATGGACAAGACAAGCGTTCCCCTGTACGCCTCACAAGCGTTTCAGCGCATTGCGGGCGACACCTGGCGTCCCGGAGGCACGGCACTTACGCTTCACGCCCTCGAACTATGCGCCTTCGCCCCGGGCTCCGACATCCTGGACGTGGGCTGCGGACAGGGGGCCAGTCTTGCTCTTTTGCGCTCTCTCGACCTGAACGGCACGGGGCTCGACCGGGAACGGACGCTTGAGGAGGACTTTCCCTTCGTGCAGGCGGACGCCGAAAATCCGCCCTTTCCCGACGCGTCGTTCGACGGCATTCTGTGCGAATGCGTGCTTTCCCTTCTGCCGGATGCCGGTGCTGCGCTGGAGCGCTTTGCCCGCATTCTGCGACCGGAAGGACGGCTCGTGCTCTCCGACCTCTACGTCCGCTCCGAGTCTTCGACAGCCGCCGGACCTCCCCCCGGATCGTCATGCCTCGCCGGAGCGCGCACAAGACAGGAACTTGAAGCTCTGCTTGAACAAAGCGGCCTTGCCCTGCTTCATTTTGAGGATCATACTGCAAGTCTGAAGGAGCTGGCCGCCCGCCTGCTCTGGTACGGAGACGAAAGCCTCTGCACTCTGCTGCGCGGAAAAAACGACGCAAAAGGCGATAAGCGCCTGACGGGAAGCTGTGCCTGCGATTCCCTCCGACCCGGAAGAGCGCGTTACGGATACGGTCTGTGGATAGCCGCGCCCGCAACTCACGTTCCAAAGATCTGAGCCAGAAAGGAATCCCGGCATTCCGCAGGACCTTTGCCGGCCGCAAGCACGAGCCCTCCGGCCCACGGCCTGCGGAAACCGTTCCCTCATCGCAGAACCGGTCGCTTTTCTGCCGACGCCAGAAACCCAAATAACGCCGCGCGACAAAACGCCTCCGCTCATCAATCTTTCAAGGAGTTCCGCATGAATGCCCTCTTACTGGACCTTCTCCCCTATGTGCGCAAGGGATACTGCTGCGCTCAGCTGCTGCTGGCCCTTGCAAGGCAGCTTGACGACACGGAAGATGCCGCCCTCATGTGCGCCATGCGCGGACTGTGCCACGGCATAGGCCAGTCAGGCGGTCCCTGCGGCCTGCTTACGGGCGGCGCGGCCGTGCTGGCATGGCTTTCCAGCAGAAATGAAGAAGAACCTCATCCCATGATCGACGCCATGACCAACGAATACGCGACATGGTTCATGGAAAGAACGGGAGCGTTCGGCGGAACGGGCTGCGAAAACGTTTCCTCCGGTCTTGCCGCGGCATCCGGCGAGACACTTCCCGAGGGCGGCATGCCCCCCATGGAGCTCTGCGGCGACCTTCTTGCGGAATGCTGGGAAAAGATTCTGGACATTTATGAGTCCTACGACCTTGAAGGCGCAAGGAGCTGACATGCTGCTTGCCCAGACACAGAGCCTGTGTCCCGTCTGTCTGAGACTCGTGGACGCGGGCTATCACCTTGAAGGGGATACGGTCTTTCTTCGCAAGACGTGCCCGGAACACGGTCCCTTTCAGGTTCCCGCCTGGAAGCAGGGCGAAGGCACGCCTTCCTTTAAAATCTGGCGGCAGGGAGCGCGGATTCCCGCCTATCCCGCGCATCCCGCAACAGGCGTCGAGAAGGGCTGTCCCTTCGACTGCGGACTGTGTCCGGAACACGTGCAGCACACCTGCACGGGCCTCATCGAAGTGACCATGCGCTGTTCTCTCGGCTGCCCCGTATGCTATGCCCGCGCGGGAAGCGCCTCGGAAGATCCGTCTCTGGAGGACATCGCCGCACAGCTCGACACCCTGTCTCGCGCCTCCGGCCCCTGCAACGTACAGCTCTCCGGCGGCGAGCCCACGGAGCGAGACGATCTGCCCGTCATCGTGCGCATGGCCAGGGACCGCGGTTTTTCCCTCGTGCAGGTGAACAGCAACGGGCTGCGCCTCGGCAAGGAGGAAGGCTACGCCGAAAGACTCCGGAAAGCGGGACTCGACTCCGTGTACCTTCAGTTCGACGGCGTGAGCGACGATGTTTTCCGCACGCTGCGAGGGCGCGACTGCCTGGCGCTGAAACAGGCGGCCATCGACGCCTGCGGCCGGGCCGGGCTCGGCGTGGTGCTGGTGTGCACGCTGGTGCGCGGCGTCAACGATCATCAGGCAGGAGCCCTGCTCCGCTTCGCCCTTTCGCTGGGCAGCCACGTTCGGGGCCTGCACTTTCAGCCCGTGTCCTCCTTCGGACGCTTTCCGTGGGACATGGGCGAAGCTCCACGCATCACGCTGCCCGAGCTCATGGCAGATCTGGAACGTCAGAGCGACGGTCTGGTGAAGGCGGAACATTTTCATGCGCCGTCCTGCGAGCATCCTCTCTGCTCCTTCAGCGCCGTATACGGCAGAAAAAGCGACGGAAC
>NZ_CAJJIC010000096.1 GCF_905187505.1 uncultured Mailhella sp. | reverse complement strand
TGTGATAGGGCAGGGACATGACGGGACTCAGGAAGGAATCGGGCATATGGGGGGTGAAGTAGACGGCTGCCGTGAACATGATGGCTCCGGTTTCACCTGCGGCTCGGGCGAGGCCGAGGATGCATCCTGTAAGCATGCCGGGAAAGGCTGCGGGAATGATCACGCGCAGTATGGTCTGGACCTTGGTTGCGCCCATGGCGAAGGAGGCTTCGCGCCAGGAATCGGGCACGCGTCTCAGCGATTCTTCGGCCGTATTGATGATGATGGGCAGAGTAAGGATGGAAAGCGTGAGGATGCCGGAAATGAGGCTTACTCCGAGGCCGAGGAAGGTGACGAAGAAGGAGAGCCCGAAAAGTCCGAAGACGATGGAGGGCACGCCGGCGAGGTTGTTGATGCCGAAACGTATGTAGTAGGTGAGGCGGGAATGACGGCTGTATTCATGCAGATACACGGCCGTGGCCACGCCTATGGGAAAGACGATGACCATGGAGCCGAAAGCCAGAAGAAAGGTGCCTACGATGCAGGGCATGATGCCGCCTTCCGTCATCATTTTCCGAGGGTATTCGGTGAGGAATTCCCAGGAAAGGGCGGAAAATCCGTTGACGGCAAGGTAGAGGCACACGCCGGAAAGCGCCAGCACGTTGATGGCGGCCGAGGCGTGCAGCAGTCCGAACATCAGGGACTGAAGGCGCATGCGGAAGTGATTGCGCGTTGCGGTATTCATGTATTTTCTCTCAAGCGTTTTGCATGACGGCTCCGGGGCGGAACGTTCAGCATCCGATGCCGGAGTTCTTCTTTTCAGCGATGCGGAAGGCCGTGGCGTTGAAGATGAGGGTAAAGATGATGAGCACGATGCCGGTGGCAAAGAGCGCATAATAGTGCTCGCTGTGGAAGGGGGCTTCGGCCATTTCTGCGGCGATGGAGGCGGGAATGGGGCGTACGGAGTCGAACAGCGAGGTGGGAATGACGGCGGCGCCGCCGGCAACCATGAGCACGACCATGGTTTCGCCTATGGACCGGGACATTCCGAGCATGACGGCCGTGCCGATGCCTGAACTTGCCGCCGGAAGAACGACGCGGATCAGGGTTTCCCACTTTGTGGCGCCGAGGGAAAGCGAAGCCTCGCGAAGTTCTCTCGGGACGGAGTATATGGCGTCTTCGGCCACGGAACAGATGATGGGCACGCTCATGAAGGCCAGCATGAGTCCTGCGTTGAGCAGGTTGAGGCCCGTGGAGGCTCCGAGGTAGTCCTGCAGAAAGGGGGCGACCACGACCATGCCGAAGAAGCCTATGACCACCGAAGGCAGGGCGGCAAGAAGTTCGACGAAGGGCTTGACGATTCGTCTCATGCCTGGCTTTGCCACTTCGGAAAGATAGATTGCGGTGGCCACGCCGAGAGGTACGGCAATGACGGTGGCAAGCGCCATGACCGTAAGCGAACCCACGATGAGCGGCAGGATGCCGAATTCCATGGGATCGTCGGTAGGATACCAGTTCAGGCCGAACAGAAAGTCGGTGAGCGGATAGTCCTTGAAGAAGGGAAGGCCGTCCACCAGCAGAAAGATGACTATGCCGGCCATGGAGAGAATGGAGAGCGTGGATATGCCGGCCAGCAGCCATTCTGTGAGTCGTTCCTTGCGTGTTTTCATGCCGAGTCCGTTGAATACGAAAAAGTGGGGGAAAGTCCCCCGGGTGGGTCGGCTCCAGGAAGCGTCCGCCGAACTTTCAGCCTTCGGCGGAGCTTCTGGGAAGCCTGATCTCATGGCAGCGTTTCAGACACGGCGGGACGATTTCATCCGTCCCGGTCGGCCGTGGGAGAAAACGTCTACTTGGCGAGCGGAATGTAGCCGGCCTTCAGCACATCCTGCTGGCCGAGCTGGGGATCAAGCATGAAATCCATGAACTTGGCGGTGTTGCCGGCAGGCTTGCCGTTGGTGAAGAGGTAGAGGTCGCGGGAGAGAGGCCACTTCTTGGCAAGAGCGGTTTCGGCAGTGGCCTGGATGCCGCCGATGGAGAGCCCCTTGACGTTGTCATTCAGATATCCCATACCGATATAACCGATGGCGTTGGGATTGGTGGCCACGTTCTGAGCAACGCCGCCGTTGCTGGCCTGGGTGAGGGCCTTGGGCATGACCTTGGCGTCCTTCATGACCAGTTCCTTCCAGCATTCGTAGGTGCCGGAGGAGTTGTCGCGGTTGACGACCACGATGGTGTTGTCGCTGCCGCCCAGTTCCTTCCAGTTGGTGATCTTGCCGGAGAAAATGTCACGGAGCTGATCGATGGAAAGGTCTTTCACGGGGTTCTTGGTGTTCACGATGGGCACGAGGGCGTCCACGGCGATGACGGTGCGGGTCAGTTCCATTTTTTTGCCGGCGGCGAGCTTGGTTTCGCTGGACTTCACGTCGCGGGAGGACATGGCCACGTCGGTGATGCCGTCAAGCAGGGACTTGATGCCGGTACCGGAACCGCCGCCGGAAAGCACGATGGAAATGTCGGGATAGCTTGCCATGAAGTGCTCGGAAGCCTTCTGGATGATGGGCAGCACGGTGGTGGAACCGTTGATGGTGATGGATTCCGCGGCAGCCGCCGGAGAAACCGCGCAGAGCGTGAAGAGCACGCTCATAAGAATGTTTTTGATCTTCATGGATCAGACTCCTTGTTTCGTCCTGCGGATCATTCCGTCCGGACAGGTTGGAACTTAGAAAGGGATTGTTGCGTCAGTATATCCCGGATGTTAACTTTTTGTTTCAATTCAACGGCGCGGCAATTCACGATATTTTTATCGGAATGTAACATTGGCTTCATATAGGACGGCTACATACATTTGAAACCGAAAGGGGAACGTTGTGGATAACAAACAGCCTGTCATACTTGTGGTAGAAGATGACGACGACATTCGGGAACTGGTGGCCTTTTCTCTGGAAGAGGAAGGATACCATGTGGAGCAGGCCGCCGACGGCCTGCGCGGTCAGGAAATGGCCGAAACCATGAAGCCCGATCTCATCATTCTCGATCTCATGCTGCCCGGAAGGGACGGCCTTTCCGTCTGCCGTGAGCTGAACAAGCACGCCGCAGAGAGCATGCCGTGTCCCATTCTCATGCTGACGGCCCGGGGAGAAGAGATGGATCGCATCATAGGCTTTGAATACGGAGCCGATGATTATGTGGTCAAGCCGTTCAACATCCGTGAACTCATGCTGCGTGTGCGCGCCATTCTGCGTCGTCGCAGCATGGACACCGGCAAGCGTGTCATCACGAGGCACGGCGTCAGCCTGGATCAGCAGGGCCGTCGTGTTTCCATCGACGGCCGTACGCTGGAGCTTACGGCGCTTGAGTATCGTATCTTTGAGGACTTTTTTCTTAATGCGGGACGCATTCGCACGCGCGAGGAACTGTTGTCATCCGTGTGGGGATATCAGTTTGAAGGATACGAACGCACGGTCGACGTGCACATAGCCCGTCTGCGTCGAAAGCTGGGAGATGCCGCCCAGTATCTGGAGACGGTGCGCGGCATGGGCTATCGCTATAAGGAATAGCCATGAAGAACACTACCTTTTCCATTAAGATTTTTTTCTGTTTCTGCGTCGTCATCCTGTTTTCCGTACTTGTGCCGTGCGGGTATTTTCTTCACAGCATCAAGCAGGAAAGCATAGATCTCACGTGCGAAGAAGCCTTCCGGGAAGTCTCCTTTGTCCGCACCTACATCATGGAAGAGGTGAAGAAGGGCAAGTTCGACGAAAGGGAGACTCTGCCGGAGACTCTGAAGAATTTTTATTCTGGCGAAGAGCACCGCGTGACGCTCATCGATGCCGAAGGCACGGTGCTTTATGATTCCTTCGCCAAGGATATTTCCGAGCTTGAAAATCACCGTTATCATGAAGAAGTGGCCATGGCATTTGCCGATGGAGAGGGCTCCAGCGTGCGCTACAGCTCGAGCCTCGGAACTTCCTTTGTGTATGCGGCAAGACGTGTCAGCATTCCCGGGACTTCCATAAGCATCATCCGCGTTGCCGCACCGCTTTCTCTTGTGGAAGATCATGCTTCGAACAGAAGCAGGGCACTTCTGGCGGGGGCCGTGGCGGCGCTTGTTTTTGCCATAGCCTTTGCAGCGTTCATGTCCATGCGTTTCCGGCGTTCTCTGCAGCTTATGATTTCTTCCGTGGAGAATCTGGCGACCCCGGGCAGCCGCAGCGGACGCATAAGCCTGCGTACGCTTCCCGGCGATGAATTTGCACCTCTTGCCTCGGCGGTCAATTCCATGGCGCAGCGCATGGAAGTGCAGGTAAATCACATTCTTGCCCAGAAGGCGCAGCTTGATGCCGTGCTCAACAGCATAGCGGAAGGGGTGCTCGTAGTGGATCATGACGGCTGCATACGCAGCGTGAATGCCACGCTTGTGCGCCTTTTTCCTCGTGCCGCCCATGCCGAGGGGCTGCAGCCTGTGGAGGTCATTCCCTCGCCGGATCTTCAAAAGGGCATAGAGTCCCTGAAACATGACGTTCCGGAAAAACCGGTGCAGTTTGAAATGGACAACATGTCCGGCCGCAAGCTGCAGGTGCTTATCTGCCCCATTGTGGGTGAAAGCAAGCTGCTCATGGCCGTGGCCGTGTTCCATGACATTACGGAGATGTCCGTGCTCATGGAAATGCGCAGAGATTTCGTGGCCAACGTCTCGCACGAGCTGCGCACCCCCCTCACGGCCATCATGGGCTATGCCGAAAGTCTGAAACGCTATGTATCCGAGCCGCGGGCCCTTCATTTCCTGGAGGTCATCGACCGCAACTCACAGTACATGGCCACCATGGTCCAGGATCTGCTTCAGCTCTCCAGCATAGAAAACGGCGCCATTCCCATGGACATCAAGCCCATGCCGGCCTCCATGGCCATACGCGGAGGAATGGATTTGTGTCGGACTTCGGCAGAAGCCAAGAAGCTGGAATTCTGCGAGAAGCTTGACCTCGGGGACTTCTCCATCAAGGCCGACGCCGAGTATCTGACGAGAGTCATACGCAATCTGCTGGAAAATGCCTGCCGGTATGCTCCTGAAGGTTCGCAGATCGTGATTTCCGCCGAGCCCGACAGGGAAAGCGGCATGGCCGTCTTCCGCGTGGCCGACAGCGGGCCCGGCATTCCGCCGGAGCTCCGTGTACGGGTGTTCGAGCGCTTCTACAGAGTGGAAAAGCACAGAGGCGGACAGGTGTCGACGGGGCTGGGGCTTGCCATATGCAAGCACATCGTGGAACGCCACGGAGGCTGCATTTCCATTGAAGACGGGCCCGGCTGCATAGTCCGATTCACCGTTCCTCTTGCCTGAACCTTTTCATACGTCTCTCTTCAAGGAGATTTCCCATGCAGAACATAAAAATGGAGACCGTGTCGCTCAACTTCTTCTACGGAGCGAAGCAGGCGCTGAAGAACATCAGTCTCCAGTTTCCCGAAAAAAGGGTAACGGCTCTCATCGGCCCCTCCGGCTGCGGAAAGAGCACCTATCTTCGCTGCCTGAACCGCATGAACGATCTTGTGGCGGGCAGTCGGGCGGAAGGCAGCATATTGCTGGACGGGCAGGACATCAACGTGCGCGACTGCGACGTGGTTTCTCTGCGGCGCAGGGTGGGCATGGTGTTCCAGCGTCCCACGTCCTTTCCCAAGAGCATTTTTGAGAATGTGGCCTACGGATTGCGCGTCAACGGCGAGAAGTCGGAATCCGTCATTGCCGCCAAGGTCGAAGAAAGTCTGAAGCGTGCCGCGCTCTGGAACGAAGTGAAGGACAGACTTTCCGATTCTGCACTGGCCCTTTCCGGCGGACAGCAGCAGCGTCTGTGCATTGCCCGGGCTCTGGCCGTGGAGCCGGAAATTCTGCTCATGGACGAGCCTACCTCAGCGCTCGATCCCATCGCCACCCAGCAGATAGAAGAAGGCATAGGTCAGCTCAGGGATCAGCTTACCGTCATCATCGTCACGCACAACATGCAGCAGGCGGCCCGCGTTTCCGACTATACGGCCTTCTTCTACATGGGGGATCTCATCGAGACCGATGAGACCGACGTCATCTTCACTCGTCCCAAGCTGAAGCAGACGGAAGATTATATCACGGGTCGTTTCGGCTAGTTCCTGGCCGTGCGTCTTGGGGCGGATGGTCCTGAAGAGCACGATTGATGGACGATTTTTACGAACAACGAAAGCGGCGGCTTTGTCCGCCACAGTCTTCGCACGAAACCTGAACGTGCGGCGGAACATGCCGCATGGCGGAGCCATGCGCCAAACAGAGGTTGATCATGAAGGATCAGATGTACGGATCGTCCGTACTTCGTGGACTGAGGACCGAGCTGCTTACCATGGGCAGCCTTGTGCAGATGGCATACAGCAAGGCCCGCACCGCCGTGCTGCTCCGTGACGTCAATGTCGCGGAAGAGGTAGTCCGCGGCGATGACGTCATCGACGAGATGGAACTTGAGCTTGACGAAAAGTGCACCAGCGTCATTGCCAGAACGCAGCCCGTGGCCAAGGATCTGCGCTTCATCCTTACGGCCGTGCGCATGGTCCTTGACCTGGAACGCATCGCCGACGAGGCCGTGACCATAGGAAGGCAGGTGAACTTCCTGCCCGAGGCTCTCCCGTCGGAGCTTGAGCATGAGCTTGCCCGCTATATGCAGCTTGCCTTCGACATGCTTGATACGTCGCTCGGCTCTTTCCGCAATGAGGATGTGAATCAGGGCATGACGGTGTTTCAGAGCACGGACGAGAGCGTGCGCCTTCTGCTTTCCATTTATGAAAAGCTCATGAGCGCCGTTCGTCAGAATCAGGTCGATCCGGGGGTGGCAGTTCCTCTCATCCTCATCGTTCGTTCCATAGACCGCATCTGCCGTCGTTCCGAAAACGTGGTGGAGCATCTGTGCTTCATGTGCGACGGCATTACCGTCAAGCACAGAGTGAAGCTGTCCGGCAATGCCGGAAACTAAGAAGAAAAAAGGGATGCGAAAAGCCCTCCCTCCGCAGGCTTTTGCCGGCGGAAGGAGGGCTTTTTTATGGCGATATGTGTCGGGTATGCGGGAAAAACGAACGTCAAGCTTTCCCCGAAGGATCTTTTGGAGACTGTGCGCCGTTCAGGGAGAAGGCATCAGTCCTTGCGCAGAAGATGGAAATGATCGAACAGCTTGAATGCCAGGCTCAGGATGATGGCGATGATGGTGGCGAGCACCATGCCCTGAATGGTGAAAGAGCCGAAGGAAAGCTTGGCGCCGCTCAGGCCGATGATCATGATGACCGAGGTCATGACAAGGTTGGAAGACTTGCTGTAGTCCACCTTGCGTTCCACGAGCACGCGCAGGCCGGAGGCGGCGATCACGCCGAAGAGCAGCAGGCATACGCCGCCCATGACGGGCACGGGAATGCCGCGGATGAGCTCGGAGAGCTTGCCCACGAAGGAGAGCAGAATGGCCATGACGGCCGCGCCTCCGAGAACCCAGACGCTGTAGACGCGGGTAATGGCCATGACGCCGATGTTTTCGCCGTAGGTGGTGTTGGGCGTGGCGCCGAAGAACCCGGAAAGAATGTTGGAGCAGCCGTCGGCAAAAAGTGAACGGGAAAGACCGGGATCCTTGATGAGATCGCGTCCCACCACGTTGCCGGTGACGAGCAGATGGCCTATGTGCTCAGCCAGCACCACGAGCGCGGCGGGCGCAATGACGATGATGGCGTTGAGATCGAAGGTGGGAGCGTAGAAATGCGGTATCTGGAACCAGGGTGCCTCGATGACCGGGGTGAGGTCCACCATGCCCATAAAGAAGGCGAACACGTAGCCGCATATGACGCCGAAGAGCACGGGGATGATGGCCAGAAAGCCCTTGAACGCCACGGAGCCGACAACGGTGACGATGAGCGTGAACATGGACACCAGAACATTGTCCATGTTGATGTTTTCCCCCGTGAGACCGGCCATGGACGCGGCGGTAGGCGCAAGCTCAAGGCCGATGACGGCGATGATGGAACCCATGGCCGCAGGCGGGAAGATGACGTCTATCCATCTGGTGCCAACGGCCCTGATGAGCAGCGAGAAGAGAATGAAAAGAAGGCCGAAGACGATGAAGCCCGACTGCGCCGAGGAATAGCCGCTTGACGCGATGATGGCGAGCACGGGAGAGATGAAGGCGAAGCTCGATCCCAGGTAGGAAGGAATCTTGCCCTTCGTGAGCACGAGATACAGCAGAGTCCCTATGCCGTTCATGAACAGGCAGGTGGTGGGATTCACCTGGAACAGGAAGGGCACGAGCACGGTGGAACCGAACATGGCGAACAGATGCTGAATGCTCAGAGGAATGTTGAGAAGAAGCGGCGGCCGTTCCTCGACCTGAATGACGTGATATTCCACGGCACTATCCTCGTTGAAAAGAGTGTTGAAGGCGCACGCGCCCGGGGGAGGACAGGCCGGGAGCCTGCCCCCTTCCTGTCACGGCATCCGCGGAGAACCGCGGAAAAGCATCGGAGGTCTACAGGTCCATGAGCGCCAGACTGCGCCCCAGTTCAAAAGCCTTGCGGCAGTCTTCAGGGAAGACTTCCTCATGGTATTTTTTCTTTTCGGCCGGATCGTAGCGGTCGGCTTCGTAGAGACTGTAGTCGCTGAACTGCCAGGCATTGGCACTGCAGCATACTTTTGTTTCCACGCCCAGCATGTCGCCCATGCGGGCATGCATGCCTGCAAAGGGGGCGAGCACGCTTTCTGTTTGATCAGCGGTCACGCCGAAGGTGTATATGAAAGCCGAGGGAATGCGGCGCGGGAACACCCAGCGGTTTTCCCTGTTGTAAAGCATATGGCTGAACAGAAAGCGGTGTTCAAGCGCGAGCATTTCCGGTGT
>NZ_CAJJIC010000095.1 GCF_905187505.1 uncultured Mailhella sp. | reverse complement strand
CCGTTTCGACCACCGCCTGGGAGCGTAAACGCTCCCAGGCAATAGGGGATTGATTTCCGCCCCGGCGGAAATCAATCCCACCATGGGACGCAATTCGACCATTGACGACCCCGACGGGATTTGCGATGGTTCAAAATGTCGAAGTTATTGATGTAGCAAACAGGTTTTATTTCTAATTTTTTCTTTTACTGTGAGAACGGTATCGTTAATCGAAAGATTAGTAGTGTCTATAACATTTTTCTCGTATATTCCGAGATTGCAAAATTGTTCCCACATCGTTTCTACCAATTCGATATTTGTATCTCTATCTAATTTTGAGCGCCCAATCGCCCGTTTTATGGTTTCTTCTTTATTAGTTCTCAAAATGATGTAGTGTACCTCATATCCCTCTTGAACGACATTTAGCCACGGCTCCAGAAACCACGGGCCGATAATGCCATCTACAATTACATCATATCCACCGCGAGCAAACCGCTTTGCGGCTTCTAAGAAAGACTCAATCACTACCAAGTTTTGGTCGTTAGATTGCGGCAGATGTGGAGGAATGGCGTTTTTGCTCAGATAATGATAAAAGTCATCCGTATGCATATGAACAGACTTTTCCATGCTAGATTCTTTCGCAATAATAGATGATGTTGTAGTTTTTCCGGTTCCTGGAGATCCTGTAATCACAAGAATTCTTCCTTGTTCCATTTGTATTAGGCCCTCCATAACTCTCGGTTAATCTTTCCATTCCTTAAAAAGAAGTATATCATAGAATACCTTATAAATCCACTTTTTACCTTTCTCCCCGGTTAAGGGAGTGCCGTGGCCGTTTGCGGCCTTTCTCCGTCTGTTCCCTCTGCTTGTCGGCCTCCACAGCCGCTTCCGTCTGCTCCGGGCCGCCGTACCCGTTTGACCTGTGGATCGTCGGCGGAGCATAAAAAACCGCAAGTCCCGATAAAAGGGACTTGCGGTTTTCATGATTTATTCCCACTCGATGGTGGACGGAGGTTTGGAAGATATGTCGTACACGACGCGGTTGACGCCCTTGACTTCATTGATGATGCGACCGGAGATTCTGGCCAGAAGGTCGTCGGGCAGACGAGCCCAGTCGGCGGTCATGGCGTCCACGCTTTCCACGATGCGCAGGGCAATGACGTGCTCATAGGTGCGACCGTCGCCCATGACGCCGACGGTCTTGAGCGGCAGGAGAACGGCAAAGCCCTGCCAGACCTTGCGGTACCAGCCGGAGGCACGCAGTTCTTCCATGACGATGACGTCGGCCTTGCGCAGAATTTCAAGGCGCGGCTTCGTCACTTCGCCGATGACGCGGATGGCAAGGCCCGGACCGGGGAAGGGATGACGCCACAGAATGGATTCGGGAATACCGAGTTCCGCGCCCACGGCGCGCACTTCGTCCTTGAACAGCTCGCGCAGGGGTTCGATGAGCTTCATGTTCATCTTTTCCGGCAGGCCGCCTACGTTGTGGTGGCTCTTGATGACGGCGCTCGGTCCCTTGTAGGAGACGGATTCGATGACGTCGGGATACAGGGTTCCCTGGGCCAGGAACTTCACGTCGTGACCGGCGTCCTTGATGGCCTGCGCTTCCTTGTCGAACACGTCGATGAAGGTGTGGCCGATGATCTTGCGCTTCTGTTCGGGATCGTCCACGCCGGCGAGCAGGCCGAGGAACAGTTCGGAAGCCTGAACATACTTGAGGTTCAGATTGAAGTGCTCGCGCAGATAGCCGACGACTTCTTCGCCTTCATTCTGGCGGAGCACGCCGTTATCCACAAAGATGCAGTGCAGCTGCTGACCGATGGCCTTGTTGAGCAGCACGGCCACCACGGTGGAATCCACGCCGCCGGAAAGTGCGCAGATGACGTGGCTGTCGCCCACGGTTTCACGCACCTGCCTGACCACGCGTTCCACAAAGGAGCTCATGGACCAGTCGGGTTCGATGTGCGCCACCTTGAAGAGGAAGTTGCGGATCATCTGCGCGCCGTCTTCGGAGTGATGCACTTCGGGATGGAACTGCAGCGCATAGATGCGGCGTTCATCGCAGCTCATGGCAGCAACGTCGAGCGTGGCGGTGCGGCCGGTGACGATGAATCCGGGAGGAGGCGTCTGCACCTTGTCGCCGTGGGACATCCACACGCGGGAGGTTTTGCCTTCGGCCAGAGATTCGATGCCGTCCCAGAGGGGGCAGTCGGCCACCTTTTCAAAGTCGGCGGGGCCGTATTCGCGGGTTTCGGACTGGGCAAGCTCGCCGCCCAGTTCATGGGCGAGAAGCTGCATGCCGTAGCAGATGCCGAGCACCGGCACGCCGAGTTCAAGAAGCCCCCTGTCGAGACGGGGGGCATCCTTTGCGCCTACGCTGGCGGGGCCGCCGGAAAGGATGACGGCATCGGGCTGCATGGCGGCTACGTCCGCGGCAGAGGTGATGCAGGGATGAATTTCGGAGTATACTCCGGCTTCGCGCACGCGGCGGGCAATGAGCTGCGTAACCTGAGAGCCGAAGTCCAGAATGATGACTTTGGACATGGGCGGTTCCGGAAAAGTTGAGGCCCTGTTCCGCCTGCGTAAGGTGGAACAGGGCCGTGTTATTTAGTTTTCAACCTTGTAGTTGGGGGCTTCCTTGGTGATGATGACGTCGTGGACGTGGCTTTCACGCAGACCGGAAGCGGAAATCTCAACCATGTGGGCCTTTTCGTACAGTTCATCCAGCGTGGATGCGCCGAGATAGCCCATGCCGGAACGCAGACCACCCACCAGCTGGAAAATGGTGTCCGCCACGGGGCCGCGTGCGGGCACACGGCCCACGATGCCCTCGGGCACAAGCTTCTTGGTGGGGTTCTGGAAGTAGCGGTCGGCGCTGCCGGCGCGCATGGCGTCGATGGAGCCCATGCCGCGGTAGGTCTTGTAGGCGCGGCCCTGATAGAGAATGGTTTCGCCCGGGCTTTCGTCGGTACCGGCGAGCATGCTGCCGATCATGACGGTGTGGGCGCCGCAGGCGAGGGCCTTCACGATGTCGCCGGAGAACTTGAGTCCGCCGTCGGCGATGCAGCAGCGGTCGGCTTCACGGGCGGCGCGGCTGCCTTCCATGACGGCCGTCACCTGAGGAACGCCCACGCCGGCCACCACTCGGGTGGTGCAGATGGAGCCGGGTCCGATGCCGACCTTCACGGTGTCCGCACCGGCCTTGATGAGGGCCTTGGCGCCTTCATAGGTGGCCACGTTGCCCGCGATGAGCTGGCAGTTCGGGAAGGTGGTGCGCAGCATTTCCACGCTGCGGAGCACGTTGGCGGAGTGGCCGTGAGCGCAGTCGAGCACGAGCACGTCGACGCCTGCGGCAAGCAGCTCGGAGGCGCGGTATTCGCAGTCCTTGCTGATGCTGACGGCGGCACCCACGCGCAGGCGGCCCTTGTCGTCCTTGCTGGCGTTGGGGTACTGCTGCACCTTGTCGATGTCCTTCATGGTGATGAGGCCGCGCAGCTGGCGGTTTTCATCCACGACAAGGAGCTTTTCGATGCGATGGGCGTGCAGGTGATGCTTGGCTTCTTCAAGCGTGGTGCCCACGGGCACGGTCACGAGATTTTCGCGGGTCATCACTTCGCAGACAAGCGTGGTCTGCGGTTCGGTGACGAAGCGCACGTCGCGGTTGGTCAGAATGCCCACGAGGGCGCTGTTCTTCACCACGGGCAGACCGGAAACGCGGAAGTCGGACATGAGGTCGAGGGCATGCTGCACCGTGTCGTCGGGAGCGACGGTCACGGGGTCGAGAATCATGCCGCTTTCGGACTTCTTGACCTTTTCCACCTCGAGGCGCTGGCGGGCGACATCCATGTTCTTGTGGATGATGCCTATGCCGCCCTGACGGGCCATGGAAATGGCCATTTCGGCTTCCGTTACGGTATCCATGGCGGCAGAGATGAAGGGTACGCCGAGCTTGATGCTGGGAGTCAGCCATGCCGACACGTCGACCATGTCCGGGGTGACTTCCGAATATTCGGGAACCAGAAGGACATCATCGAATGTCAATGCCTTGCCAAGCACAGTGGCCATATGTTTCCTCCGGGGTTGGATTAAAATCGGAAAAAGATAGGTCAGGATATCGAGGTGCACTGTACCTGTCAACCGCGCAAATCATGTCCGTCTCACGCCGTTTTCGGCGTGACGGAAAAAGGACGTGAAAAAGGCCGGAAAGCGTACTTCCCGGCCTTGATCGTGACGGAGATGGAGGAAGGTCAGCAGCGCAGGTTAGAACCCTGGCTGGAATTGCGGGAGATGGTCTCTTCCGCGGCGTCGCATTCCGCGGACTCTTCCGCGGGCTTGTCTTCGGCATCGCCGCAGCGCAGGTTGGAATCGCGGCTGGAGTTTCTGGAAATGGCTTCCTCCGCAGGATCGCATTCCGCGTCGTCCTTCGGAGTCTCGACGGGATCGCTGCAGCGCAGGTTGGACGCCTGGCTGGAATTTCTGGAAATGGTCGTTTCCGCGGCGTCGCATTCATGGTCTGAGGGCGCGGCGTGCATGGCGTTGCGCAGCCGCTGTTCGTCCTCGTGGGAAAGCGAGGTCTGAATGATGGTGCCGCCCGTGCCGGCAAGTTCCTGAAGAGCCTTGTCCATGGTGATGCTGCGGAAGAGAATGAACAGCATGGAGCCGCCGGGCTTGAGATTGCTGCCGAGCTCCTTCATGAAACGATCGTCGATGCCCACGTCGGCCAGAGCGCCGGAAATGGCTCCGGCTCCGGCTCCCACGGCGGCGCCGAGCAGGGGATTCATGAAGAGCAGGCCTATGAGAAGGCCCCAGAAGCCGCCGGAAACGGCTCCCGCACCGGTAAGGTTGTGAAGCTGAAGCAGCTTTATCTTGCCGTCCTGCTTGCGGACGGCGATCACGGCGTCTTCCAGATCGACAAGATATTCCTGCTGCATTTTGAGAAGTCTCAGACGTACTTCTTCAGCCTGAAACTCGTTGGGATAGGCAACGACGACAAGAGTACTCATGGAACCTCCTTTTTTTATAGAGGTAGCATGCCCGCAGACAAAAAGCTATGAGTATGGTGGACAAATATGAGGCGGATGCGAAGTTATTTTCCGCACCAGTAGAGAGTCCGTGCTTTGACACGACGCATTTCTGTGCACAGATACATGAGAAAAAAAGCGCGTTCAGTCCCTTTTCATGTGAAGAATGGGGAAGGGCAGACCGAGGGCGTCGGTTTCGCTCCGTCCGGACACCGTGAAGCCCATATGCAGATAAAAGCCGACGGCCTGCGGATTCTGCTCATTGACGTCGAGCCGGCGGGCTCCCCGTGCCATGGCCTCGTTGAGAAGCGCCCCGCCCGTGCCCTGACCTCGGAAACGGGCGTCGACGAAGAGCATGTCCACGCTCTCGCCGTTCATGCCGAGAAAGCCGACCGGCCTTGTTCCTTCCATGGCGACGAAAAGCACGGGAACGCTGCGCAGGCAGTCGAGAACGGTCGGTCTGAGCAGAATGATGTCCTGATTGGACAAAAAGTCGTGCGTCGCCGTCACCGAGGATTCCCAGACGAGCAGAAGACAGCCGAGCAGGGCTTCCGGGCGTTCCTTTCGTTCTTCGATGGTCATGAAAACTCCGAGGCGCGTTGAGAGCAGGAAAAAGACGGAACCGGCGGAAAAAGGCCGGGCGAAGCAAAAGGCGCGTCGCGTCTGCGTGGAGAAGAACGCGAATGTTCCGACCTTTCGGAAAGGCGACGAAAAGGGCCATGAAGGTGCAATCTTCATGGCCCTGCGGGTCATTTCTTTTCTCTTTTTGCGTGGGCGGAGCGCAGGTGCAGACGCATGGGGGCATGGCGTATGCCGAAGATGCGTCGCAGGGAGCGTTCCAGATAGCGGGCGTAGGAGGGCGCCACGCGGTCGGCGTCGTTGACGAAGCAGACGAAGGTCGGCGGTTCGCTTTCCGCCTGCGTGAGATAGAAGAACTTGGGACGAACGCGGCGCACCACGGGAGCCTGATGACGGGTGAGCGTTTCTTCCATGGCACGGTTGAGCAGACCGGTGGACACGCGGGTGCCGCATTCGGCGTAAATGCGCTCGGCGAGCGGGATGAGCTTGCCGAGGCCTTCGCCCGTGCGCGCACTCGTGGGCACGAGAGGCACGTGGTAGCAGAAGCTGAGCTCTTCCTGAAGATTTTTCATGAGTTCGGTGCGCGCCTTCACGGGAATGAGGTCTATCTTGTTCACGATGATGAGGAAGGGCGTCTTGCGCTCGTCGAGAAGCTCAATGAGGCGCTTGTCCTGGGTGGTGAGCCCTTCGGTGGCGTCCAGCAGGAGGAAGGTCACGTCGGCCTTGGTGGTGCTCTTGAGCGAAGAGTTCACGGAAAAGCGTTCCACCGTGTCGGTGATGCGCGAGCGGCGGCGGACGCCTGCCGTGTCCACGAAGGTGTAGGTCTTGCCGTTCTTTTCCACCGTGACGTCCACGCTGTCGCGCGTGGTGCCGGCCTGATCGCTGACGATCATGCGGTCCTCGCCGATGAAGGCGTTGGTCATGGAGGACTTGCCCGCGTTGGGGCGGCCGAGCAGGCACAGACGCAGATGATCCGTCACCTTGCGGCGGCGGATGCCGGGCTTGTCGCGGTCTTCTTCCAGATCTTCAGGCTTTTCGGCCTCCTCCTCGTCGTCGAAGCCGTCATCTTCCGGCAGCATGTCGCGGATTTCTTCCTCGAGCGCGCGCAGATTGTGCCCGTGTTCCGCCGAGCAGGCGATGAGAGGAAATCCGAGTCCGTGGAAGTCCGCGAGCATGAGCTCTTCCTTTTCCGCGCCGTCCACCTTGTTGACCACCAGCAGGATGGGCTTGTCGCAGCGGCGAAGATAGGAGGCGAGGTGCTCGTCAAAGGGCATGAGACCGTCGCGACCGTCCACCACCATGCAGATGACGTCGGCTTCCTTGAGCGCAGCTTCGGCCTGACGCAGAATGTCCGCCTCGAAGCCGCGGATGCCTGCGGGACCTTCGGCCACGGCCTGATGATGATCGAGCGTGATGCCGCCCGTGTCGACGATGGCGAAGTCGCGGCCGTAGCGTGAGCGCACCACGCCTTCCATGCGGTCGCGCGTCACGCCCGGACGGTCGTGGGTGATGGCGCGGTTGCTGCGGATGAGGCGGTTGAACAGGGTGGACTTGCCCACATTGGGGCGACCCAGCAGAACGACTTTGGGCATCATGGGCGCACACCTCGAGGAGTGTCTGGAGTTAAGGCAGGCCGTGCGGCCGCCCGTGCATGAAAAGGGAGCATCGGACAGAACGGAGGCAATCTTTTACGCTCAACTGCGCCGTCTGTCCAACATTTTCAGGATACCCCCTCTGAACAGAGGAAATCAAGCGAAGAAAAATCTTAATATAACCTATTGAAATACCATAAAAAATAAAAAAATCCTTGCAATATTCCGCTAATTCGTCTATAAAAATCGTTCTTTCAGCCAAAGTACAGACATTTCCATATAACGGAGTTCCGCCATGACCCGCAAAGATCGTACGGAAGGTATTTACAGCCGTCGCGAAGTGCTCGACGAGAGCGAACGCCGCCAGTACAACCTCATTCAGCTCAAGGATCTGCTCTCCTACGCCTACCGCTATTCGGAAGACGTGAAGAAGCGTTTCGACCGCGCGCAGTTCAACGTCGAGAAGTTCAAGACCCTGTCCGACCTCAAGCACATTCCCATCCTTAAAAAGAAGGAACTCATCTTCCTGCAGACCATGGGCCCCCGCCTCGGCGGTCTGCTCACCAAGGATATCGGCGAGCTGCGTCGTGTGTTCCTTTCTCCCGGTCCCATCTTCGACCCCGAAGACCGCAACGACGACTACTGGGGATACACCGAAGCCTTCTATTCCGTGGGCTTCCGTCCCGGCGACGCCGTGCAGGTGACCTTCAACTACCATCTCGCTCCGGCTGGCCTCATGTTTGAAGAGCCCCTGCGCAATCTCGGCTGCGCCTCCATTCCCGCCGGTCCCACCGACGCCGCCACGCAGCTCGACATCATGCAGAAGCTGCGCGTGTCCGGCTACGTGGGCACGCCGAGCTTCCTCATGCATCTTGCCCAGCGCGCCGAGGAAAAGGGACTCAATCTGCGCAAGGATCTTTTCCTTGAAGTGGCCTTCGTCACCGGCGAGCGCCTTTCCGAAAAGATCCGCAGCCAGATGGAGAAGAAATACGACATCATCATGCGCCAGGGCTACGGCACGGCCGACGTGGGCTGCATAGGCTACGAGTGCTTCCAGAAGAACGGCCTGCACATTTCCAACCGCTGCTATGTGGAAATCTGCCATCCCGACACGGGCATTCCGCTCAAGGACGGCGAAGTGGGCGAAGTGGTGGTCACCGCCTTCAACAAGACCTATCCTCTGATCCGTCTTGCCACGGGCGACTTGTCCTACATCGACCGCACGCCCTGCTCCTGCGGGCGTACCAGCCCCCGTCTCGGCAGCATCGTCGGCCGCGTGGACACCACCGCCCGCATCAAGGGCATGTTCGTCTACCCCCATCAGGTGGAACAGGTCATGGCCCGCTTCGAGGAAATCAAGCGCTGGCAGATCGAAGTCACCAACCCCGGCGGCGTGGACGAAATGGTGCTCTACATCGAAGCGAGCAACTTCAAGCGCAAGGAAGAGCTTCAGCATCTGTTCCGCGAGCGCATCAAGCTGCGTCCCGAACTGCGCATCCTCGCTCCGGGCAGCCTGCCTCCTCAGATCAAGCCCATCGAAGACAAGCGCGTGTGGGACTGATGCCCGCAGGCTCTTCACGCTCACGGCGTGAAGGCGGCGTCTTTCGGAAGGGCGGCCATCCTCGGGGGTGGCCGCCCTTCTTTTGTTAGGCCTTCAGGCAGTTGAGGGAGCGGAAGCGACCGAAACAGAAAACCACCCGC
>NZ_CAJJIC010000094.1 GCF_905187505.1 uncultured Mailhella sp. | reverse complement strand
GTGGAACTTATTCTGTACCATGGCATAGAATTGGCGGGTTACCGGGGAGTTCCGGTCATAGTCCAGACTGCACTCGGCAAAAATATCGGTAATCTGCTGCCAGATACGGCGTTCACTGGCCCGGATGGAGCGAACCCGTTCCAGAAGTTCGCGGAAATAGTCTTTGCCGAAAGCTGTACCCCCCTGTTTGAGGCGTTCATCATCCATGGCAAAGCCTTTGATCATGTATTCTTTGAGTACGTTGGTGGCCCAGATGCGGAACTGAGTGGCTCGTCGGGAATTTACCCGATATCCCACGGAGATGATGGCGTCGAGATTATAGAATTTGGTTTTCCTTTTGACCTGCCTGGCCCCTTCAGTTTGAACTACCGAGAAATCCTCGGTAGTTGAAGTTTCGTCTAGCTCACCGTCCGCGAAGATATTTTTTAAATGCAGGGAAATGTTGTCCGGTGTGCAGTCAAACAGCTCGGCCATAGCTTTCTGCGTCAGCCAGATGGTTTCATCGCGGATGACGGCGTTGACGGAAATATTCTGCTCCGCAGAGTGGTACATCAGAAAGCGGAAGGTGTTGTCCATGCGGGAGTCCTTTGGGTAATGAGGAAAATATAAGATATTGTCGGGAAAGCTCGGACAAGAGCTGGCTTATCCTTTATCGTCCAGATCTGCTATGGCCAGAAAGTTTCCTACCTGAGCGGCTGCGTTTTTGAGTGTCTTATCCTCGAGGTGCGCATAACGTTGCGTCAGGGAGGGATCCTTGTGAGTCAGCAATTTCTGCACATGGGAGAGCGGAACTCCGTTGGATACGGCAACGCTGGCAAAGGTATGTCTGAGGCCGTGCAGGGGGCGGAAGTCGTCAGGAAGGCGGGCCGCTTTCTTTATGGCATTGACCTGCTTATGAATATCGGTCATGCGGCTTATGCCGTCCCTGCCGGGAAAAACATAGGCGCTGCCTTCGTTTTCTATTTCGGAAAGCAGTTCCCGGACCGGTTGTGTCAGGGGAATACGTTCATCTCGATGACTTTTTGCTCCTTCCTGACCTTCCCCTACTATATTGATGAAGCCCTGTTCAAAATCAATGTGCGTCCATTTGAGTCGGAAAAGTTCGCTTCGGCGCATTCCTGTGTAGTAGGCCATGAGCATAAGTTGTCCTGCCTTGCGATTTTTTGCATGGTGGGCAGCTTCAATGAAGCGGGTACGTTCTTCCGCCGTCAGCATTTCCGTCTTCACGTTGTTCAGATGCGGCATTTCGAAATGCAGCTGCGAAGGCGGAATCCATGGGCAAAGCCCTTTCTTGACTCCGAAGTTGATGATGCGTCGGAGCAGCTCCAGAATATTTTTTATGGTTCCTGCCTTTTTCCCCGCCTTGATGAGACGAAGCCGCAGGTGGTCTATATCTCCGGTGAAGATTTCTTCCGGCGTTCGGTCGGCAAATTCCCTTAAATAATTTTTGTAGCGGTTTTCATCGGTAGTGAGGCCTTTGAGATCAGGCTTATTTATCTTATAGGCATCCCAGAGTCGGGCAATGGTCCAGCGTGATTCAAGAGCCTGTTTTTGTTCTTTGCGGATACGACGGCGCTCGGTATTGGGCAGACTGATGCCGTTTACCCGTTGTTCTCTGATTTTTGCGGCTTTGGCCGGGGTCATTCTTTCGGACTCCCGCCCGACCTTTTCTTCGATTTTTTTTCCGTCCAGGCGGTACATGATGTAGTAGATTTTATCTGTTTTTGCCGACTCGGCTTTGTCTCTGGACTTCATCCGAGGCTTTCCAAGTACAAAAAATACTCCAACTTTGTCGGTCTGATGTCGCGTAAGTGAAGACATGGCAAGGCCTCCAGGAAATATACATATGATTTTATTCCCACCATATTCCCACCACGTCAAGCCGAAAAAGGCCGAAAATCAGAAAATGGAAAGAAAATGCAAATATACTTTTTTCAAATAAATAGTAATACTTAGATAAAAATAGAAAACAATAGAAAGATATGACCTTAGTTCTCATAACCCGAAGGTCATTGGTTCAAATCCTTTCCCCGCAACCAGAGAACAAAACCCCTTACGGCATATGCCGTAAGGGGTTTTTCGTTTAAGCTCTTCTGTCCGTCTGTTCTGCATTCGCGTTCGGTATTTTTATTTCTTTTGCATCTATGCTGTTCAATTGATATAACATGAGATATTTCATGTTTTGTTGACTTGTGCGCCTACATGCTTAACGTATTTCATGATGTAAAACAGCAAGGAGTTCATATGGCTAAGAATACAGGGAACGGGTACAGAAAAGGATCCGTTTGCGATCGCACACAAACTCAGAATCCCAGAACGGGATTGTGGACAAAACGAGATGCCGAAACCGGACGTTTTATGGACGTCAAGCAGGATGGCGAGCCCTTCAAAGGCGTTGCACAGGAACAGGACGGAAGACGCAGTAACGGGCAGCAATGAGGCTCTGTGCCCTGGAATGAACAGCATGAACCTGCTGTCTCCGTTTTGGGCGGCACAGTTTTTCCGTTCGGCACGGCGGGCTCGCAGAGCGATCTGTCGAACTGTTCAGCATTGTTTTTGAGAGGATGAGGAACGTTTCAGGGGAGACCTTTTTTTTCAGACTGAGTCTGAAAAAGGTCTCCCCCCACATGAGCGTTGCCTCATTCCGGCGCATTATTTTTCCTTGAAGGAAAGGGCGTCTTCATCCATGTCGAACAGGTCCGGCCTGGAACGCTGAACGCCTATGCCGTGTTCCATGAGCAGCAGAACGAGCTGTTCGCCGTTTATCAGGGCAATGGGGGTCTTGTTCGGCTGGGCGGCCTCGGTCCTTGCGCCGGAGCTGAAATCGCTGGTTGTGATGATGAGTCCCTGTTCATGGGCGCCGAGGCTGCCGCGCACCTGTTGAACGACGGGCGCCTGAACGTTGTTTTTGAGCTTCCACTTTTTTGCCTGAACGGCCATTTTGATGCGTATGGAATCGGCAAACCTGCGCGTGCCTCTGACGTCGATGCCGCCGTCGTGGCTGCGCTGCGTGACTTCTACGTCTTCAAAGCCCATTTTAGCCAGCAGAAGGGAGATGATTTTTTCAAACTCTTCCGCCTTCATATCCATGAGTCGCTTTCGGAGCGCCTTTTTTACCTGCGCGTTGTGTTGTTCTATTTGAAAGGTGAGCCCGTGCTCATTCCACTGACTCAACGCCACGTTGCCGCGCCCGAGCTGTACGAAGCGCGGCTGTTCGCCCCGGCCCTGCTGCCGTTTGATTTCCGTACTGATCTGGGAATTCATGGTGGCTTCCGGCGTCTTGCCGTTTGTTGCCAGCCATCCGTTTTCCAGCGCTTTTCTGGTAATTTCCCGGTAATGCATGGGCTGTTTGTTGCCGAACTGTTCAAGCACCTTTTGCGCGCAGTCAGTAAATGAGAGGGAGGAAACCGGCAGGGATTCCCTGCCCGTCTTTTTGGCGGGGGCCGGAACTGCCTGCGCGGCATCGTTTTTTCCTGCGGGATTGAGCGCAAAGGTATGAGGAGCGGTCTTCACGAAACGCGAAGCGTTGCCGTTGTTCTTGATGTCCGTGTAAAGCTTTGCGCCGATAGTGGCAGCGGGCGTTTTCCCCGAGCTTTGCCACAGATTGCGGGCAAGCAGTCTGTCCGTGATTTCCTGTACAGAAAGAGGCTCCCCGGCTTCCTTGAGAATGGTTGCTACGGCATCCAGAACGCTCATGGATTTTCCTGTTGTTGTGTGTTTTTCACTGATTGTTGTCCGAGTGGACGTTCGTTTCCGACTCTCCACGGAATGACTTCCTTCATGAGGACTATGCGTCCAGTGCGTTGTCCGCCGTTTTTTCCATGCGTATTTCCGGGGCGAGAAGCTCAAGAATGTGGCGGCCATGATTTTTTGTCATGCCTTTGCAGCTCAGGTCTGTTTTCATGATGCAGGACTGAGCGTCAGAACGCAGCGTTCGGCCATGTTCCCGAGATGCATGATTTCGGGAAATTTTTCGGCAAAAAAGGAAAAGTTGGAAGTCATGAGCAACCTCTTTTCGCAAAGAGAATGATGAAAACTGCGTCATGATAGACGAAAGCGTGCGAAGAATAAAGCCGTACGCACGACGGGGATGGAATGCATGGCGCTGCGACGGCAGAGGGATGTGCGGATGATTGTTCCGCCCAAGAGGGTCAGAAGAGCATATCGGAAAGGTTGTTCTCTCCCGGATTCCGGACACAAAAAAGCCCCCGACAGAATTTCTTCTGTCGGGGGCTTGCGCATATCTGACGGAGGAAACCGTTTTCAGAGGAGGAAAACGGCCGGCAGGAACCGGATCAGAGCGTTACGCGATGGCGATGGTCTTCTTTTCGGGTTCCTTCTTTTCCGGAGCCTTCGGGAAAGAGAGCCTCAGAATGCCGTCTTCGAACGTAGCGGAAACGTCCTTGGGCTCGAGGGCTTCGCCGACGTAGAAGCTGCGGCTGCATTCGCCGGAGTAGCGTTCGCGGCGCAGATACTGTCCCTTCTTGTTCTCCTCATCCTTGTCCAGCCCCTTGGCTGCACTGATGGTGAGGTAACCGCCGTCAAGTTCGATTTTCACTTCGTCCTTCTTGAATCCAGGCAGATCAATGTCCAGTTCGTAGGTGTTTTCCGTTTCCCGCACATCAGTCTTCATGAGATTTCTGGCGTTCTTGCCGAACAGCGGGTCATGTCTGTTATTGAAGACAGGCATAAAAGGTTCACCGAAGAAGTCATCGAAAAGTCTTTCACCAAAAATACTAGGCAGCATAATAAAAAACCTCCAGCCAAAAATAGAATCAATGCATCAGTGCGGAAGAAAATGTCCGTGTTCTTTTATTCCAGGATGAAGATGCATTCCTCATCTTTCTGGAAGATGATTGATTCTGTTTTTCATGAACTCCTTCCGGGGAAAGCGTCCCTGAAAAACATACCCTTACAATAGGAACGAATCCCGCACTGTCAACGCCGCAGAGAAAAAATTTTTCGATTTGGAGCACATTTTTTCTGCAGAAAAGGAGGGGGAACCTCTGAAAATCGGGCAGCGACGGCGATTTTCGAGGGGGCTTCCGAAGAGAAAGTCTGCAAAAATTTTTTATTGTCGCTTTGATGACTGCGTTCAGAAAATGCCTGCACGGTTCGGCGAAAAGAGCGGTTCGATGAGGCGTGTCCGGGCGGCATGGAGGGGATTCGTTTGCCGCCTGCCGTTTCTCGCTGCGGAAGGCTTGAGGCGCGTCTTTGATTTCATCATGCGTAAATCATGGAAGCGGTCGTTTTTTTCTCCCATAGTCGGAAGGAGCGCACCTGAAAGGGCCGCCGTTTCTTTGTTGAACACAAGGGGGAAACTTCATGAAGCTGTTCGGACAATCGTTGTGCGCAGGCGCCGTCTGCAGGGACTGTCGGAGATTGTGGCCGACCCCGTTTCTGCTGCTTTTTCTTGCCGCTGCCATCGTTCCCTGTCGGGCGCGTGCCTCGGATCTTACCGGCAACGGAAGCGCTTCCGTGATTTCTGGCGATTCCTATGATTATGTGTACGGGCGTCGGGCCGTGGGCGGCGATGCTGTGGCAAGCGGCAGTCTGGTGAACGTGTCCGGCGGCACGGTGTCCATGGATCTTTACGGCGGTTCGGCCCTGAGCCGCAACGGCTCGGCCGAGGCACTGAACAACAGCGTGAACGTGAGCGGCGGGCTTTCCGGGTTCAACGACAACATTTACGGCGGCTACGCCAGAAGCTACGTGGGCGGAGCCACGGCCGACGGCAACAGCGTGAGCATGGGCGGCTCGCTTCGCTTGGGACCGTGGGTGCAGGCCTTCGGCGGCTATGCCAGAATGTCCGGAGGTTCGGGGACGGTGGAGTCTGTGGACAATCACGTGACCATAGGCGGCAGCGCCTCGCTGAACTTCGTGGTGGGCGGCGAGGCCTACGCGGAAACGTCCGCACGGGGGTCCTCACGCTCCGCAGACAATACGGTGCGCCTTGACGACGGCTCGGTCAGCCTGCTTTACGGCGGCTATGCCATTGCTCCGGGCGACGCTTCCGCCGAGAACAACGTCGTGACCATTGCCGGAGGCTCCTTCGGCGACGTGGTGGGCGGCGAGGTGCACAGCTATGAAGGCACGGCCCTGGCTGAAGGAAACCAGGTGGTCATAACCGGAGGCACGGGCACGTCGAACGTTCTTGGCGCTTCCGTGCAGGGCGACGAGGGAGCCGCCCGGGCTACGGGCAACGCGGTGAGCGTGTCCGGTGCGACGATTGCAGGCAGCGTGACCGGCGCCTTTGCTCCGGAAAGCAGCGTTCCGGCCGAGCTGACCGGCAACAGCGTCATCATAGCGGAAGGCGCGACCGTTGAGGGGCATGTCGTGGGAGGGGCGGTGACGGGAAGCACCCCGGGCAGCCTTGCGGACTCCAACACCGTGACCGTGACCGACGGCGGCCGCGTGGAAAGCGACGTGACGGGCGGTCTGGCGGAGGCGGAAGGTTCATCCGCAAGTCACAACACCGTGATTGTCCGGAATGCCTTTGCGGGAGGCGATCTGTACGGCGGCAGCACGGGCGGGGGCGGCAGCTCGGATTACAACGTGGTGGCGGTCGTGGACGGCGGCAGCGTGGAAGGAGACGTCACGGGAGGCATGGCGGGAGCCGGAAGTTCATCCGCAAGTCACAATACCGTGCTCGTGCAGAATGCCTTTGCGGGCGGCAGCCTGTACGGAGGTCTCGTCGGGGAGGGCGGCGAAGCTTCGTTCAACAGCGTGATCATAGGAAAAGGCGCGTCGTTTGCTCCCACGACGGCCTTTTACGGAGGATTTTCCGGTGGAGCGCCCGTGGCCGCCGCAGGCAGCGGCAACACGCTTTTCATAGACAGCTGGCAGGGCAGCGCCGCGCGCGTGGCGGGATTTGAGAATCTGCATTTCGTGCTTCCTGCGCCGGGAGCTCCGGTGGACGTTCCCATGCTTGCCGTGACGGGCGCGCAGAGCGGCGACTTCGACGGATCCACGGTTACGGCGCAGCTGCCTGAGGTCATAACCGGCGGCCTTCCCTACAAGGGAAGCACCTTCGTTCTGCTCAGCGATGCGAGCGGCGCCGTGGCGCAGGCCTCCGCGGGAAGGCTCATCAGCCTTCAGCAGGGCTATGTCACCTATTACGACGGCATTCTTGAAAATACCGGCACGGCGGTGCAGCTGCATTTTCTTGAAGAGGTACGCATGAATCCCCGCATTGCCGCCCTCACGGAGGCGCGAGCCGCGGCGTCGGGGCTGCTCAATCAGGGCGCGGATCTTGCCGCGGCCGCCGGACTTCGTCATGCGCGGGAAGCGGCGGAGCATGAGGATGAACACTGGCGGCCCTTTGCCGCCGTGTACGGTGGAACGTCCCGTTATCATACGGGCTCCAGGGCCGATACCGAGGGCTTTTCCGGCATGACGGGTCTGACGGGGAGCTTCGCCGGCGCGGGCGGCCGCACGGTGCTGGGCGGCTTCTTTGAGTTCGGCCGGGCCCATCTGGACACGTTCAACGGCTTTGCCTCGGGCGACGTGAGCGGCCGCGGCGACAGCCGTTACATGGGCGCCGGCGTGCTCGCCCGGTACGAGGTGGCCGAAGGTCCGCTGGCCGGACTGTATGCGGAGGGGGTGGGACGCGTGGGCAACATCGACACGACCTGGCACAGCGATGACCTGCGGGACAACATGGGGCGTCCTGCCGACTACGATCTTTCCAATCCCTATTACGGCGGTCATGCGGGACTCGGCTACGTGCTGGGACTCGGCGATTCGCTGGACATGGACGTGTACGGAAAGTTTTTCTGGACGCATCAGGACGGAGACGGTGCGGACATGAACGGCGACGCGGTGCACTTCAACAGCGTGGATTCGCGTCGTCTGCGTCTCGGCGCGCGCTTCGACTGGAAGGCGCTGGAAGGTGTGACGCCCTATGCAGGTGCGGCCTGGGAACATGAGTACAGCGGTACGGCGCACGCCGTGGCCAACGACTTTTCCATTCCCGACGCATCGCTCAAGGGCGACAGCGCCTTGTTCGAGCTCGGGCTTTCCATGGAGCCGGGAGCAGGACCGCTGACTCTGGACGCGGCCTTCACGGGCAGTGCGGGAGAGCGCGACAGCCTGGGCGGCCATGTGACGCTTCTTTACCGATTTTAATAGAGGGTGGAGCGGCCCGGTCGGAAGCCCCCGGGAGGAGTTTTTTTCGTGCAGGCCGGCTCTTCACTCTCCGGAGAAGAGGCCGGGACGGAAGAACGACGTTCGCGCCGCAAAGACAGTGCGGAAGGATGCGCAGAGAAACGCGTCTTCCGCGCTGCATAAAGCCCCGAAACGGGCAGAGAAGGCGGAGGCCGGATAAGGCCGCAGCAGGTCGGGAAGGGGCTCGTCCGGGCGCCGAAAGGGACGGAAAAACGGCGGGAGTAAAAAATTTTTGAAAAAGGCCGAAGAAAAGGCTTTACAAAGCGCCGTCTCTTGGGTACAAGTCTTTTGCTGTTTGCGGGGAACGCCCGAAGACAAGAAAATTCTTCTTGCCAAGAAGAATCATTCGAGATAAGTTCCCATACCTGCTGCTGGCGTAGCTCAACTGGCAGAGCAGCTGATTTGTAATCAGCAGGTTGCGGGTTCGATTCCCATCGCCAGCTCCATATTTTGGAGTGACGACGAGAAAGAGCTCCATATTTCCCGGTTCAATCTGATCCGGGTGGCCGGTGAAGGTCACGCTCCTTCTTCCGGTTGCGGCAAGAACGCGAAAGCGTTTTTGTATAGCGTGGTGGGGTTCCCGAGTGGCCAAAGGGAACAGACTGTAAATCTGTCGTCGTAAGACTTCGGTGGTTCGAATCCACCCCCCACCACCAGCTTTACGCTGGTATAGCTGTAGGAGGCAGTGCGCGCTGTCAGGGGACTACGGCACACAGGCGGGAATAGCTCAACGGCTAGAGCATCAGCCTTCCAAGCTGAGGGTTGCGAGTTCGAATCTCGTTTCCCGCTCCACCTGCCACTTTGTTTCTTGTTGCTCCCCCTTTTTCTCTGGCGCGTCATGAGTCCGTGTTTTAGGGCTGCTCTCTCATTTAAAGAGAGCAGGACGGCGTCCGCTGCTCAAACAGGGCACCACAACTGCAAGTAACCATTTAGGGAGACCATCATGGGCAAGGAAAAATTTGATCGCTCTAAGCCGCATGTCAACATTGGCACCATCGGTCACATCGACCATGGCAAGACCACTCTGACTGCCGCCATCACCAAGATCGCCGGCCTCAAGGGCCAGGGCAAGTTCATCGCTTACGATGACATCGACAAGGCCCCCGAAGAAAAGGAACGCGGCATCACCATTTCTACCGCTCACGTTGAGTACGAGACCGACAAGCGTCACTATGCTCACGTTGACTGCCCCGGCCACGCCGACTACATCAAGAACATGATCACCGGTGCCGCTCAGA
>NZ_CAJJIC010000093.1 GCF_905187505.1 uncultured Mailhella sp. | reverse complement strand
TTTCAGTGTTGAATAAAAATCATTTTTTATAGTGTCATCAGGTTCATAAATAGCAATATATTTACCTCTTGCACATTTCATCCCATAGTTACAGGCATATCCATATCCATGATTTTCCATGGAAATAGTACGAAATCTTCCATCGTCCTTTATTTCTTCACAAAGGATTTCCATGGTCCTGTCTGTAGATCCATCATTGATCATGATGAATTCAATATCGTCCATATCCTGATCTTTTAAACATTTCACGGCCTGAGAAATAAACCGTTCCATGTTATAGATGGGAACGACAACGGAGATCGTTACATCCATGGACTTATAACCCCACGGCAACCTTAGTCGCTACGGCAATCTGATACAGTATCTGAGTGATACCCTTGGCCAGTTCAAGATTCTTTGTATCCACACGGGGCATGACAAGAATCCTGTCCCCGGCATGAACGCCGAGTTCCGCTATGGGGCCGACTTCGCCGTTCATTCGGGCCACAAGCACGTTCTCCGAGTCCGCACGGTCGGTAAATCCGCCCGCGCTTTTCACGTAGTCTTCCGCCTTCATGGAAGAATCGAAGGTCACGGCCTTGGGCAAAAGCACCTCGCCGGATACCTGCACCACGTCACTCTTCTGCGGAATGACCACCTCGTCCCCGTCTTCCAAAAGAAGATCACGCACCTCACCGCCGCGGCTCACCACCACAACGCCGTCGGGCGTAAGATTGGCCGCGCGATGGATGAAGTCCTGCACGAGCTCCGCCTCGCGTACACGTATCTGTGCTTCCTCTGCCGTGGCAGAAGTGGCCGTAAGCGCGGACCGCTCCAAACGATGAAGGGAATCTTCCAAGATGGTCTTCTGCTGTTGGGCCACACTCTGACGGCGGACATAGACGGCGGATACATCGGCAAGCGCCGGGTCCACTTCCACATAGGCAAGAAGAGAACGAAGCGTGGTGCTGTTCTTCACCGGGAAACGCGAGGCCCCCCGTATGGCTCCGCTCACGGAAGCCATGATGGTACGGCCCCTGGTATCGGCCACGAATTCCACACTGTCGCCGTCGGCAAGACGCATGCCGGAAAACTCCTGCAACGTCATATATTCATTGAAAGGCTTACCTGCACGAATACCGGAAACGCTCACATGAGTCGCGCTGGCAAGAGGACTGCCGTAGCGTATGAGCTGAGAACCCGTGGCTGCGCCGCTGAATTCATAGCGGGCTTCCTGACGAAGCATGCCGTAGGCCGCCACGCTCACACCGCGCTCACCCACAAGAATGACGTCGCCGTCCTTCAAACGGACATCCGGCATATTGCCGTTGAGGGCAAAGTCATAAAGGTCAAGGCTGGCAACGACCTTGTTGCCGCGCTTCACCTGCACTTTGCGGAACGTTCCACGATTCGGCGTAATGCCTCCGGCGCGATCGAGGTAGGACATCACGGAATCCATGGGGCCGCCAGCATAGCGGCCGGGCTGATTGACAAAGCCCGTCACGTACACGGCCACAGGCTGCGAACTCTGAAGATTCACGTAGATGTTCACGTTGTCGGTAAATACCGAGGCAAGGCGGGCCCTCACCGCGCCCTGAAGCGCGGACTGCTTGAGTCCGGCCACGCGCACGGGCCCCACTTCCGGCAGAAAAATATTGCCCTGCTGATCCACAGGAAGCACGTCGTTGTAGGTTTTTGCCCCCCACACGCGCACCATGATGCGGTCGCCCGGCAAAATGACATAGTCGCCGTTCATCCCGTCGTTGTAGGTCCCGGCAAAATTTCCGTGGAACAGATTGGCGCCGAAGGGAGCAAGAAGGGCCGAAGCCGAGGGATTGAGCTTTCCCTGGGCCCACGCGGGCGGAGCGTCCATAACCGTAGGCGTGGATTGCTTTTCCCGGTACGGAAGCGAACCGTCGAACATCGGATAACTGCCCGGCGTGGACTGCGAGACCACGTTCATGCTGTTCTGAGCAGACGCAGGCAGGCTCCCCTGCATGGGCACACCTGATGACATGGAACTCTGATACTGAGTTGCGGCTCCATAGCTCTGCATCTGCGCATCCGCCGCAAAAACAGGCTGTGCGTAAAGTATGCACAGAAAATATAATATTCCTGCGTCGTATATTCTCTTCATATTAAAAACCTGCATGTTCTCGAATGGACGCCCATACCAGCGAAACAATGCCCATAAGAAGGAGCAGTCCCGCAAAAACATAGAGCGTGAAAAGGAAAGGTCTGGGATACAGGGACTCGTCCGGCAGCGTAGGCTGCTGATAGGCCACCACATAGCGGGACTGCGCCATCTGCTGAATACGAGCCTGCTCCAGAGACGTCATGGCCGAAACCAGCTGCTTCTGGGCAAACTCCGCTTCTATGGTCAGATCTTCATAGGCGGCCACCAGAGAATTCAGGTTGCCCTGGGTGGAGTTCTGCCCGGCCACGCGCAGCTTCTCTTCATCAAGCTGCTTTTCCACAGCCGCAAGGCGCTGCGTAAGGGACTTGATGAGCGGAGCGTCCGCCTTCATATAGGACCTTGCTTCCGATATCTGGGTGCGCAGCGTAGTCGCCTCGGCTTCCAGACCGGTAACAAGCCCCTGCAGACCTTCCGCCGTCACCTTGGGATCAATAAGATTGTGCGCGTCGCGAAACTCCCGCATGGAGCTCTGAGCATTGCGCACCCGCTCTTCCGCACGCTGTACTTCTTTACTGGCCAGAGCCACGGCATCACTCTGAGCACGCTTGTTCATGGCATTCACCAGCGCCTCACTGCGCGAAAGCACGGCTTCAGTGATCTGCTGCGCCATCTGGGGCGTGTACGCCTTCACTTCCAGAGAAATGATGCCTGTATCCACATTGAGCTGAGGAACCACGGCCCAGCGCCAGTACCGCGCGAGTTCATTCTGAGTAGGATGACTCCACAGCCGGGAAATAATATCGTGGTCATGACTGCTGTAATGCGCTACGATGCCAAGTTCACGATCAATGTCCTGCGCAATGTCAAGACTCTGAATGTAGTCGTTGAGGATATAGGTATCATTGCCCGTAGAACCGGAAGTCTTCAGGAATACGGATGCAATATCCATCCCCGAAGAGGATGAAGCATTCGCGCTGCGTATCGCAAAGCTGGCATTCGACACATACATGGGGGAAGCAAGCAGAAGAAAATAAATAAAGGCCAGAACGGTGGGTACGATAACCAGTAAAAGCCAGGGACTTTTCAACGCACGGCGAATTTTTCTCCATTTTCTGCTTCTGCGGCTTTCGCCCTCCGAAAGAGATACAAACAGGATGCTCTCTTTTTCCGCCGTCACCGTGGCGGGCTTTCCGGCGGAAGACATGGCCGGCGTACCGGCAGGAGCCGTTTTTGCGGGTGCAGACTTTGACGCAGCTGCAGGTACCTTGGCTGGCGCGGGAGATACGGGTGCAGAGGGAGATGCCTTGGGAGTCGACGGCTTTGCCGCCGCCCCCTCCGCCTGAGCTGGGACAGAAGCTTTGGTGGCCGCCCCGGCTGCTGCCGACGCAGGCTTTGACGTGGCCGCAGGTGCTTTGGCAGGCGCGGGAGATACAGGTGCAGAGGGAGATTTGTCTGCATCCTTCTGAGGCGCCGCAGCGGAAGGATTCCCCGCCGAAGCTTTTACCGACGGCTGAACGTTTTTTTCCTTATTTTCGTTACCTTCTGCCACGACAAAGTTCCTCATATGCTGCAAGAGCATCATTCAGTGAATCGAACAGATGCAGACGCCCATCTTTCAGGATTGCGGCGTTGTCACAGTTCTTTCGTATGACGGAAGTGCTGTGGGCCACGACGATAAGTGTAGAAGTCGCCTTTCGCTCCTGAAATATCCGTTCACTCTTGGCGCGAAACGACGCGTCACCCACGGCATAGCCTTCATCGATAAGATAAAAATCAAAGCCTATGGCCATGCTGAGACCAAAGGCCAGTTTGGAACGCATACCGGATGAATAGGTGCGGATGGGCATATCCATGTACGGGCCAAGTTCGGAAAAATCTTCCACGAAATCCGTCACCTGCTTGATATCTGCCCCATAAATGCGGCAGGTGAAGCGCATATTTTCCCGTCCTGTGAGACTGCCGTGAAAGCCCCCTGTAAAACCTATGGGCCAGGAAACACGACTGGTGCGTTTCACGCTTCCCTCATCAGGAATGATTCCCCCGGAGATTATCTTCATCAGCGTGGACTTACCCGCTCCGTTCAATCCAAGAATCCCCATGTTGATCCCGGGCTTGAAGGTGTAGGAAATATCATCCAGAACAATTTTCTTAACACCTCGGGAGAGAGAGTAGTATTTACTTACATGACTGAGCTCTATCATTCTATTCTTCTCCGTACATATCGTTCCAAAAGAAGACCAAGACAGAGACTCGTCATTGTAATGAGACCAATATATAAAATACTGTATGGTTCGGCAGGATATCCTCTGGACATACAGTACCTTCCCCACTCTATCAGCTGTATCATAGGATTATACCATAGATACTGCATAATATATGATGGTATGACAGTAGCCGAATAAAATACCGCAGAAGCAAATAGAAGAAGTCTCAACACCATGGGAACGATCTTTTCCACTGTAGGAAAAAGAACGGCAAGAGATGCACATATCATTCCCATTCCCAGTCCAAAAAGCGGTGTTATTAATAAAATAATAAATAGTCCACCTATATTATTTACATAAATCTGCATATTAAAAAGCAGTGATATACCAATCATCATAATGCCGGAAACTATTTCTGTTGCCCATACGATAATCATTCTGGCAATCATGATATCAAGTGGGGTAACCTGCGGAAAAGTCAGAAGGGCTTTATTGCCATTGACGGCATTCATGCACTTTCCAACAACTCCACTGAATATGTGATATATACCGAAGCCCATGAGAAGGAACATCAATATGGACATACCATGAGGATCAGACGCGCCCAGTGCATAGCGCATCCCCCAGAACACGGCGATGCCCCACATCGTCTGAATGAGCGCCCACAGGTAACCGAGGCGCGACGTACCGTAGATGGTATGCACCTCGCGCATCATCAGAGCATAGATGACGCGGCCCTGCACGATGAGAGCGCTGTCCATGGCGTTATCTCTGGGACTGTTCAAAGATGGGATCGGAAACGTACCAGCCCGACTCGTCACGGCAGATGGCCAGACGATGGGAAGCGCCGCCCGCCGACACCTGCGCCTTGCGGCAGGAAAGGCCGAGGCCGGAAGTATAGACGTTTTCCAGCATGACCAGAGAGTCCGGTCCCCAGGGCGTGGACATCACGGCCTGCTGGCCGGGCGTCATGCGGGAAACGGCCACGGCAAAAGGATCGCCCGCGGGAGCGGCCGCCTTTTCCTCGGCGGGCGTCGCGGTACGCTGCTGCGGCACACAGGCGCAAAGGCTCAGCGCCAGAGCGGCGCAGAAGAGCAACGCGCCTCCTGCCGCCCGTTTTCGCCTTTCAAAAAAACGCGTATCTGTGAAAAAAGACCGACTCACTGGGATCCTCCGCACACAGAGCCGACCTGATCGCCCTGTATCTGCGACTGAAGATGAAAGACCTCGGCGGAATAATGGCCGAGCAGGGAACACACATCTTCGTAATTTGCGCCTTTCTGCATGAGAGAGCGGACAAAGACGTGACGAAGATCGTTGAGACGAAGCGCGGGCCTGCCGAGCTCGTTCCTCAGCTTGTTCCAGAAAGAAAACAACGACACTACGCGCTTTCCGCTCCCCATATGAAAGAAAAGCCACGGCACGTCGTCGCGCCGGGGAAACGTCCGGATAAGTCTGACGGCTTCGAAACTCAGAGGAATGCTGCGCTTTCCCCCGGACGGAGTGCGCCGCGTGACCAGCACCCGCTGTCGCAGATTCACGTCCTTCCAGCGCGCGTACAGAATCTCCGATTTGCTGGCTCCCGTCAGAAAAAGAAGATGAATGGCTCGTGCGGACACGTTGTCGGAATGCCTTGCCAGAAGATCAAGAAGCCTCTCCTTCTCCATCCCTGTCAGCACTTCCGGACGCCGTGGCTGCTCACGCGGACACTGGGCATCACGGAAGGCCGCGTCGTCGGCAAGCACATTCCAGCGGACCGCACAGTTCAGAATATATTTGGCAAGCCAGAACAGCCGGTAACAGGTGCTGGATGAGAGCCCCGAAGCAAGAAGTCGCCCGCGCCACTCATAGAGAGCATTCGTATCTATTTGCGAAAGCTTAAGTCCTCCAATATGCGGAATAATATGACGCATCGCATAACGTTCATCCGTACGCCAGCTTCTTTTGTTCTTCATGACAAAAGGAAGATACATTTCTTGTATGAATGACTCGAGAGACATACAGTCGCCATACAAATTTTCTCTGATGTCATTCTGATTTTTACTGAGCGTGCCCATCCCTGTACGGTCCGTCCAAAAAGTGTACTTTCCTGACGTGTATTCCATCGCCAACGTGCTCATGTCAGCATAGTCGAGATTGTCAGAAAATACCAGCAAAAAATAATCCCCCTCATCCAAAAGTAAAGTCTATCAAAAAAGTACACTTTTCCGCCATGTTAGATGATATTTGCAGGAGACTTTCCTCCCGCTTTTTCAGGCCGTGAAAGGCCTTCTGAAAATATACTGCAGTATACTTTTCCGACGACGCCAGACGCTCTCCGGACGTCTCGTTTTTTCTTTCCGATCACAGAGAAACAAAACAAAAAAAAGACGAATCGGCGCTTTTCCCGTTTTCCGGAACCGAACTGCATATCGTCCTGCCCGGCTGATCGCCTTTACCCGGCGCCGCATCACCTTGCGTTATCAACGCATGACGGCATCAGCATTCCGCATATGTCGGGCATATTCTCGTAGCATCATGTCATTTTACTTTGTAAGAATGCCGTCAGATAGAAAAAGTCGCCGCAATCGCGGAATGGTGATCCGCATATGACTGCGACGACTCTGCAACTGATTGCAAACCGTTATGACGGCAACTTTATTTAAACAATTTCTCTCTTTGCTGCATATCAGACACGCATCTGAAACGCCCCGCTCCAAAAAGCCCCCTCTGCAAGCGCCGCTTTCGAGACTCTCCCCGTCCCGTACCGGGCAGGTCTGTCTTTCCCGGGGCTTTCGGAGCACCGCCGCATCATTGCGCTGCAACGTTCAGGCAATGCGTTCACTCGCTTACCCGACTCTTCCTTTGCGAAAGAGCAAGCACGTATTCCACCACGTTCCAGTATTCGGAAACGCCTCCGAGTCCCGTGCTGGCATCGAAAACGAACATTTTTCCCTGCCCCGACTCCGGCTCTTTTTTCGGCCGCATGACCCAGAAGGGCTTATAGAGGAAAAGCGACGTTTTTTCCGTGCAGCGTATGGCCGCCCGGGGGCCGAGCGGCAGATTGCAGCGTCTGCGCCAAAGATCAAGCGCAAAGGCTTCCGCGCCTTCCCCGGCCTGTGCCTCACCGTATTTCAGAGGAACCACGCAGGCCGAAACCTGCCGTTCCTCCCCGTTCTCCTTGAGCTTTTCCGCCGCAAAATGTGCCGGATCTCCGCCGCCATCAAAGGAAACCGACTCCTCGCGCCACTCCGGGAAGGAAGAAACGCGTTGACATCTGCCCGTGCAGGCATCGCAAACAAGCAGCCCCTCCAGCGGCCTTTCGCCGAAAAATCGCCATGTCGCCGAGCCGCGCACATGAAAAAGCCAGTACGGATAATATAAAAGTTCGAGCGTCACCTCATCCCGCCGACGACGCAGAAAGGCGTAACGGGCGGCAAGGCGTTCCTCATCCCATACAAGCCCGGAAGACGGCAGAGAACATGTCATGATTCGTTTCCTTTGCCTCATTGCATCAACGCCCCGCGGGAAGCGTGCGGCTCCCCGCGCCGGCATAAAAAAAGCGCGCCTTCGACGTCGTGAAGGCGCGCCGTTGAGACATGACAGCCTAAAGCTGCGCGAACTTGTCCCACAACTCCTTGATTTCCGGAGCAAGCTCCTTCTTTTTGAACACGGCGTTGACCGCAAAGAAGATAAGCGGCGCGCCTATGAGCCCCACCAGGAGCGCGGGAATGCCCGTAGGCTTCTGCAGCCATATGGTCCATACGGGAATGATGATCATGATGCATACCATCTGCGCCAGCGCCGCCTGTCTGGTGGCATGGGGGATCAGAATGACGCCGATCATGGGCATGAGGAAGGTGAACACCAGAAAACCGAAGGCAAACACGCCTATCCAGAAAATGATGGTGGGCGGCTTGACGGCGAAAAGCAGCGGCAGCAGCACGAACACGGACGCGCCGACGCGATTGTAGAACATGGGGTGCCGCTCATAGCGATGCGGGATGGCCAGCTTGAAAATATCCTCGATAAGCGAGGAGGCTGCCACCACGATGGAACCGCTCACCGTGGACATGATGGCGGCAAGCACCGCGGCAAGGTATATGCCGCCCATGAGGGGCGAAAGCACCTTGGGAATGAGCAGCGCAATGACCATGTCGGGATTCTTCACTTCGGAAGGATCGAGCACCATGTGGCTCATCATGCCGGTGGTGGCCAGCGTCCAGGCAAGAATGGCGGAAAAGACCACGCACACGATCATGGCCACGCGTGCGGTACGGACGTCGCGCATGGAGAATATGGCCACGCTCTGCTGCGGCATGGCGATGCCGACCAGCATGGTAATGGCGAGAATGATGAACAGATTGGACCAGCTCATTTTTCCGCCGCCCGTGACGTCGAGCAGATTGGGATCGATGGAGGCGAGCGAGGCATTGAGATGCGAGAGCAGATCCCAGGAGACGCCGCCGAAGGCCGCCTGAGCCGTGGCCGTAAATATGGCTATGGAGCCGAGCACCATGATGATGCCCTGAATGAAGTCGGTCCACACCGAGGCGAGATAGCCGCCCATGACGCAGTAAACGCCCACGATGACAGCGCCGATGAAAAGTCCGTGCAGGTAGTCCAGCCCAAGAATGGCGGAAAAGATTTCACCCGTGGCCTTGAACTGGGCCACAAGCGAACCGCCGAGACCGATGAGTATGGCCACGGCCGCCACAATGCGGATGGCGCGGCTCTCGTAGCGCTTTTCCAGCATCTGCGGAAGCGTGAGCACGTTGAAGTGGTCGAAGGCCAGCTTGAGACGCTGACCGAAGACACGGAATGAGAAGAAATAGCACAGCGGCGTGCCTATGCCCATGGCAAGCGACGACCAGCCGGCATTCCAGGCCATGCCCGGACTGCCGACAAGCTTCACACCGCTTTCCCAGGTGGCGGCGAACTTGAAGGCCGTGAACCACGGACCGAAGCCCTTGCCTCCGAGAAAATAGTCTCTGGAATCCCGTACCTTGCGCGAAGCAAGATAGCCTATGAACAGCATGAGTCCGAAATAAATGACGAGAATGGCTATCATCATGGCTGGAATCTCCGTCAGTTCCTCTTGTCTTTACGCGAAGGGTTCCTGCCCTGGAGGCACCACCAGATGCCGTAGCCTATGACGAACACGAACTGTACCAGAAAGACCCCGATATAAAGAAGAAACGTTGAGGTGGGCATATTGGCTATCATATTTTTTCTCCCGTCTTTTTCCGGCGCCATCGCGGTTTCGGGCCGTCCCG
>NZ_CAJJIC010000092.1 GCF_905187505.1 uncultured Mailhella sp. | reverse complement strand
CGGACACGGGCACTGCACCATGAAGCACAGCGGCGTGAAGCTCCCGCTCCACGCCTCTGTCCGGCTGGTTTCTGTCAAAATGTCGGATTCCTGTTCTCAGGCAAGCTTCGGTACCACGCGCCTGAAAAGCTCCAGAACCTTTTCGGCATTGCTCTGAGCCACGGCAAGAATGGCCTCCCAGGTCACCACGTCGTCCTCCTTCCAGGAATCATAGTCCGTGCTCATGGCCACGGCCGCGTAGGGAATGCCCAGCTCGTTGGCCATGATGGCTTCCGTGGCAATGCTCATGTTGATGATGTCCGCTCCCCAGATGCGGAACATCCTCGATTCCGCTCTTGTGGAGAAGCGCGGACCTTCAATGGTAATGACCGTACCGCCCTCATGAAAACGGTACCCAAGCGCAGAAAGCTCGTCGGCAAGAGCCCGTCGCATGGCCGCGTCAAAAGGCTCGGCCATGGCGGTATGCACGGGATTGCCCGGCTCGAACGCCTCAAAAAAGCTCAGCTGGCGCGAACGGGTGAAGTCCATGAACTGATCGGGAATGACAAGATCCCCCCGCTCGATTTCCTCACGCAGGGATCCTACGGCCGTGCTGGCCAGAACATGCGTGCATCCGGCCTCCCTCAATGCCCAGAGGTTGGCGCGATAGTTCACCTGCGTGGGCGGAATGGTATGGCTGCGGCCGTGCCGCGCCATGAGCACCACCGGCACGCCGCCGATGCTGCCTTCCCTGAGCGAGCTGGACGGCTCGCCATAGGGCGTGCTCACCGCCATGTCGCGGGAAACTTCAAAAAGCGAGGGATCATCAAGACCGCTGCCGCCGATAATGCCTATTTTATTCATGATGCTTCCGATGCAGATTCAATGTTCAGGTGATGCGATGACCGGACTTCACGCTTTTTCCGAGGCGTTCCATGCGACGCCGCTCTGGCCGCTTCCGTAAACTTTCCGACAGGAGCATTCTTCCCTTCCTGCGGAACAGATCCTAGCAGGGAATGTACCCCTGCGAAAGCATATACAGAAGATCGCGCATATGCTCGACGTCGGGCGCGTACATGAGAAAGCCGTCCTGATGACCCGTCATGGCAATGATGCCGTCCGCAGGATGACGCCGAACAAGCTCCGCCACGCTGTGCGCCATGGCGGGAGTACCGAAGGCCGCCTCGGGCGACGTGGCCGGCGCCCCGCCCCGAAGAAGCTGATCATAAAGTCCGGCATGGTGCAGATGAATGACGCAGCCCGTGACCGGAGAGGCCTCGTATATGGCCGCATGGGTCATGGATTCGGAACTGGCCTGCGCCGGCCCTACCGACCAGACGGTATTGGCGTCGATGTCGCACCTTGTCACGAGGCAGTAATGCTCGGGCCCGAGCACGGGAATATGTCCCGTGGCTGTGGCCGTGACCACAAAGCCCTTCCCTGCCCTCAGGGAAAGATTCCCGTATCCGACACCGTTTTCAAGCCGCCCCACAAGTCCGGCACGAACAAGATCGGTCCGAAGATCATTGAGAGCGGTCCACCCGGGATGCTCCGGAGCCGGACCGTATTCATGCACGCAGCGGTATTTGACGTATCCTTCTTCTTCGCTCATGCGTCCATCCTCAGGCGTCTTTCCGCTCCGGATACAGGGAAAGAATCCCCTGCTCCGACGCGCTGCACACGCCTCGTTCGGTGATAAGTCCCGTAATGAGCCGGGCTGGGGTCACGTCGAAGGCCCAGTTGCGGGCCGTGGTGTCCGGGGGACAGATCAGCACGTCTTCCACCCTCCCCCGCTCCGAAAGTCCGGAAATCATGCGCACCTCGTCGGCGCCTCTCTCCTCGATGGGGATGTCGCGCACGCCGTCGCGCAGTGCGAAGTCAAACGTGGACGACGGCAGCGCCACATAGAAAGGCACGCCGTTGTCGAAGGCGGCCAGCGCCTTGAGATAGGTGCCTATCTTGTTGGCCGCGTCGCCGCAGCGCGTCACTCTGTCGGCCCCGGTGATGACGAGATCCACCATGCCGTGCTGCATGAGATGACCGCCCGCATTGTCCGCTATGAGATCATGCGGCACGCCGTGCCTGCCCAGCTCCCAGGCCGTGAGGCTTGCGCCCTGATTGCGGGGCCTCGTCTCGTCCACCCACACATGCACGGGAATGCCGGCATCGAAGGCCGCATACACCGGAGAGAGCGCAGACCCGTAATCCACGAAGGCCAGCCAGCCGGCATTGCAGTGCGTGAGTATGTTCACGGGCCGCCCGGGATGCCGGGCCGCCGCCTCTTTAATGATGGAAAGACCATGCTCTCCTATGAGGCGACAAAAATCCGCGTCTTCGTCGGCAATGGCCTGAGCCTCGGCACGGACGGCGCGAACGGCCTTTTCGCCGGAAAGTCCCGCCATGACTTTCTTCTGACGGTCAAGAGCCCAGACAAGATTGCCTGCCGTAGGCCTCGTGGCGCGCAGCTTGTCCATGCTCCTGGCGACGAAGCCGCAAAAATCGTCCTTCGGCGCCGTGCGGGCGGCCACCCACACGCCCCACGCAGCCGTGGCGCCTATGAGCCCGGCACCACGCACCCACATGTCGCGCATGGCCCTGCACACCTCGTCCACGCTGCCGAGAGCCCTTGTTCTGAACTCATGAGGAAGGGCCGTCTGATCGATGATGCGGAGCGTCTCGTCCGCGCCCTGCCCTTCCGTCCATATGGTACGGTAATGTCTGCCGTTTACGTTCATGCCGTCGTCCTACTGGATGCGCAGTTCAAGCGCATTGCGGTTCAGGGGAACGAGGGCAGCCCTGCCCGTGGTCTTCATGTCAAAGACGATGCGGGTCTTGTCGTCATGCTGTCCCACCCGGACGGCCTGAATGAGCCGGTTGCTCGGCACGCGTGGCACGTCGACTTCCCAATTTCCGGCAAGATCGAGGACCACGCGATCGGGATCGCCGAGGGTGAAATAATGCCCCACCATGGGCGCGTTGCCCTGCAGTGTCAGCTTGATCTGACTGCCCTGCATGGAAAACTTCGCGGAAGTCACCACGCGTTCATACGTCTGCCCGGACTGTTCCGCCGCTGCGGCGCCGTCCTGTCCGGATTCCTTCGCAGCCTTTTCCGCCGCTCTTCCCTCAGAACTGCCTTCCGCCTGACCCGGCACAGCCTCCGACGGCCGACTTTCCGGGGCTTCCTGCTTTTCCGCCTTCGCCGGTGCGCCTTTCTTCTCTTCCGCAGGGGCGGCATCAAGTCTTTCCTTTGCAGCCGGGGCAGAGACGGAAGCCGATGCTTTTTCCGCCGCGCCTTCCGACCTCTCCGCCTTTGCAACCATCGCGGTCTCCGACGACCTTTCGGTCTCGACGCTTGCCGGTCTCGTATCAAAGGGAGCGGAGGTCGACCCGGTCATCTCTTTCTTCGGGGAGGATGCCTCCGGAGCACGACCGTCGTCCGCGCTCACGGACGATGACGACTGCAACGACCGAGCCCGGCCGTCTTCCGCGGAAGCCGAAGGTTCTCCCCTGCCGGACTGAAACTCCGTAAGGCCTACGATCTTGCCCGATATTTCCGAACGTCCGGCCTCATAGCCGGGTTCATCCTTTAAAAAGGCGGCCACGCCCACAGCCGCGACCAGCATGGCCGCAGCACAGGCGAAAAGACGCAAAGTTCTGCCCATGTCATCCTCTCATGCCCCGCATTGCGGAGCGCTGTTTACCACCTCTATAGCCGAGATTCCGTGGCCATGACAAGCCGCCCGGCCATGTGAAAAATTCTGCCACGGTGGACGGTCAGGCCTTTTTCCTATAGACCATTCCCATGCACGAACTCTCCCTTATGGCAAGCGTCATGGACATAGCGCGGGAAGAACTCTCCCGTCACGGAGCACACCGTCTCACTCTTCTGCGCATACGGCACGGCGTACTGGATCAGGTACAGCCCGACGCCATGCGCATGGCGTTCGAAGCCATGACGACCGGCACTCCCGACGAGGGAGCGAAGCTCGAACTTGTGGAAGAGCCGTTGCGCCTTTCCTGCTGTCTGTGCGGCCACGAATTCACCCCCGACGACAGAAACGCTCTCTATGCGCCCTGTCCCTCCTGCGGCGAAACCGTCCCCTTCAGCGTCGTCGGCGGAGAAGGCATCTTTCTCGACCATCTGGAAGCGGAGTGACACCGACTTCTTCCCATCCGTTACATTCTGAACAATTCGAGGCACATCATGGAAATTCCCGTTGTCCGCAACGTACTGGAGGCCAATGACCGCATAGCCGGACGCCTTCGCGCCGACTTCGCACGCCGCGGCACCCTTGTCCTCAACCTCATCAGCTCTCCCGGATCCGGCAAGACCTCGCTTCTGGAACGCACGCTGAACGATCTGGCGGGAGAATTCCGCATGGCCGTCATTGAAGGCGACCTCCAGACCGACAACGACGCCAGACGCGTGGCCGCTTCCGGCGCACAGGCGGTGCAGATCAACACCGAAGGCGGCTGTCACCTCAACAGCAGCATGGTAAGTGAAGCCCTTCAGTCCCTCGACTGCGAGGGGCTGGACGTTCTCTTCATAGAAAACGTGGGCAATCTCGTCTGTCCCACGGAGTTCGACTGCGGAGAAGACGCCAAGATAGCTCTGCTCAGCGTGACAGAAGGGGACGACAAGCCCCAGAAATATCCCTACCTTTTCCACAAGGCCAAGGCCATGATTCTCAACAAGATCGACCTGCTTCCCTATGTGGACTTCGATGTGAAGAAGGCCCGCGCCCACGCCTGCGCCCTGAACGCCGATCTTGCCGTCATGGAAGTGTCCTGCCGCAATCATGAAGGTCTGGAAGCCTGGTACGAGTGGCTGCGCGCCGCCGTCAAAGCCAAGAAAGAAGCCGCCCATGAGTGAAACTCCCTCCTGCTGCATGCTGCCCGAGTCCGCGCCCTTCCATTCCTATGAGGAAGTGCTGCGCCACCTTGATTCTCTCGGGCTTTTTCACATGGACATGGGCCTCGGCCGCATGGAACGCGCGCTGCACGCTCTCGGACTCGACAAATTCCGCTGTCCGGCCGTACAGATCGTCGGCACCAACGGCAAGGGGTCGACGTCGGTCTTTCTTCAGTCCATAGCCATGGCTCACGGCATGAACGTGGGGCTCTACACCTCGCCGCACTTCGTGTGGCCGGAAGAACGCATTCAGCTCAATCACACCATGCTGCCCCGCCGCGTGTGGCCTGCGCTTGCCGGAAACGCCGTGCAGGCTGAAAAGGATCTCACCTACTTCGAGCTTCTCACGGTCATGGCCGCTTCCGCCTTTCAGACCAGCGAAAGCGATCTCATGATTTTCGAGGCCGGACTCGGCGGCCGCTACGATGCCACCACCGCGCTTCCCGTGGACATGGTGTGCTTCGCGCCCATGGGCATGGATCATCTGAACGTGCTCGGCGACACGCTTGCCGCCATCGCCGACGACAAGTCCGACGCGCTGCGTCCCGGCGTTTCCGTGGCCGTCAGTGCGCCGCAGGAGCCGGAAGCCCGCAACATTCTCTTCGCCAAGGCTCAGGAACGCGGCATTCCGCTGTGCTGCTGCCCCACGCCTGAAGGATGCGACGGCAGTCCCGCGGGCAAAGCTCTGTGGGAATGCCTGCCTGACGAGCTCAAAGCCTGCTCCGTGCTGCCCGACGACGTGACGCTCGGTCTGCGCGGAGCCCATCAGCGCATGAACGCCCAGACGGCGGTTCTTGCCTGGGTCATGCTCTGCCAGCGCCATCACTGGAAGACGGATGCGCACACCATTGCTCTCGGTCTCAGCAGGACGTTCATTCCCGGAAGGCTTCAGTTCGCTCCTGCCGGAGAAGGACACCCGGCCATGTGGCTGGACGGCGCGCACAATCCTCACGGCATGACGGCGCTCATGGCGGCAGTGGCCTCCATGAGCGAAGAAGAGCGTCCCGGTGCGGTGGTGTTCTCCTGCCTTGCCGACAAGCAGCCGGAAAAGCTCACTGCCCTGATGAAGCAGGTGGCCGGTTCTGCGCCCCTCTTCGTGCCCACCATCAAGGACAATCCCCGGGCCGCAGAAGCCGCCGATCTTGCACGTCTGCTCGGCGAGTCCGCCACGGCCGAGCCTTCGCTTGAAGACGCCCTTTCCGCCGCCGGAAAGGCCGCGGGCACAAAGCCCGTGCTGGTGTGCGGTTCCCTGTATCTGCTCTCGGAACTCTTCACCATATGGCCTTCGCTGCTGAAGGTTTCCCGCCAGGCCGGATAACCGCCGCCCTGTCGCGACAACGCCCCCATGCCCCGCCGGAAACGTTTTTCCGGCAGGGCGTCTTTCCCTCATCACAGGAGCATTCATGTCGTCACTTTTCCGCTCGCTTCCTTCGGTGGACGCCTGCCTCCGCTGGCTGGAGGAAGACTTTGCCGCCACACCGCACAGCGTGCTGCTGGAAAGCTGCCGCGCCGTGCTCGACGAGCTTCGCGAAGACATACGTTCCGGACGCATAACGGATGAAGCCGCGCTGAGTCCGGAGCGGGTCCGTCCCCGTCTTCAGGCCGTCGTGGAGAAAAAGGACCGCCCCCGCTTCTGCCGGGTCATCAACGGCGCGGGCGTGGTGGTCCATACCAACCTCGGACGTTCCGTGCTGGCCAGAGAAGCGCGGGAAGCCGTGCGCATCGCCGCGTCCGGCTACAGCAATCTGGAATTCGATCTTGAAACGGGCGAACGCGGCAGCCGCATAAGCCTTGTGGAAGAGCTGCTCTGCTCTCTCACGGGCGCCGAGGCGGCGCTGGTGGTGAACAACAACGCCGCCGCCGTTCTGCTCATGCTCGACACCATGTGCAAGGGCGGAGAAGTCATGCTCTCGCGCGGCCAGCTCGTGGAAATAGGAGGCAGCTTCCGCATTCCCGACGTGATGGAGCGAAGCGGCGCGACCCTCCGGGAAGTGGGCACGACGAACCGTACCCATCTTGCCGACTATGAACGCGCGCTTTCGGAAAACACCCGTGCCGTGCTCTGGGTTCATCCTTCAAACTACCGCATCATAGGCTTCCATTCGAGCGTTCCCGCCAACGAGCTGGCCGACTTCGCCCACGCCCACGGCCTTCCCATGCTGGAGGATCTCGGCAGCGGCAGTCTCATGGACTTTTCCCGCTGGGGACTGCACGACGAGCCCACCGTGCCCGAAGTGCTGCGTCAGGGAACGGACGTGGTCACGTTCTCGGGCGACAAGGTGCTCGGCGGACCTCAGGCCGGCATCATCGTGGGGAAAAAGGAATACGTCGACAGGATGAAAAAAAATCAGCTGCTGCGGGCGCTTCGCTGCGACAAGCTCACGCTGGCAGCGCTGGAGGCCACGCTCCGTCTCTATCGCGACCCGGAAACGGCACGCAGAGCCATTCCCACCGTGCGCCGCATGAGCATGGACCCGGAAACGCTGAAAGTCAGGGCCGAATCTCTGCGGGACATGCTTTCAGGGGCGCTGGAGGGTCGTGCCTCCTGCTCGCTGAAGGAAGATTTTTCCCGCGTGGGCGGAGGTTCCTTTCCCGAACAGGGCATGCCGACGACGCTGGTATGCGTGCATCCCTCCGTTTGCTCCGCAAGGCAGCTCAAAATGCGCCTGCTTTCCACGAATCCTCCGCTTGTGGGCAGACTGGACGGCTCAAGCTTCGAGCTCGATCCGCGTACCATGGACGACGACGAATTTCCCGACGTCGCCCGGGTGCTGAAGGACGCCCTCGACGGAATCGGAAGCTGAACCCTCTTCACGAACGCCGCCGCATGCTTATATTGATAAGGAACATCGCCGCCCCGTGCGGACGGCATCCATAACGACCGGCAGAACGCCCAACCTCTGCCGCAAAGGGAAAACAGACTTCCGAACCCCTGCGTTTTCACGAGAACAACGCTCAAAGACAACATCATTTCGAGGTCATCATGGACGAACTTGCCTCTTCTTCCAAATCCGGCTGGGAAGTTTACCGCTCGGCCGAAGACCGTCAGGCCATGAGCGCTCTGGCCGACGACTACATCCGCTTCATTTCCGAATGCAAAACCGAACGCGAAGCCGTGGAGGGCGTCATTGCCAGACTCAGGGATGCCGGCTACGTCGAAGGCTTCGGCACCGACAGGGGCTGGCAGGCCCTGCACGGAAAGGCCATTTTCGTGGCCCGTCGCGGACGCAGGCCCCTTTCCGAAGGCATACGCCTCATCAGCGCCCACACCGACAGCCCTCGGCTCGACCTCAAGCAGCATCCGCTCATCGAGCAGGTGGGCGTCGGTCAGGCCAAGACCCACTACTACGGCGGCCTGCGCAAGTATCAGTGGTTCGCCCGTCCTCTGGCACTGCACGGCGTCATCGTGAAGTCGGACGGCGAGGTCATCCGCGTCTGCCTCGGCGAGGAAGAAAACGAACCCGTGTTCACGGTTGCCGATCTTCTGCCGCATCTGGCCCACAAGGACGGAGGACTCAAGCTTTCCGAAGCCTTCGACGCCGAAAAGCTCAACGTCATTCTCGGACACGAGCCCGTGCTTGCCGACGGCGAAGACGACAAGGCTCCCAAAGAAGCCGTGAAGGCCCGCGTTCTCCAGCTTCTGCATGAAAAGTACGGCATCCGCGAAGACGATCTCATTTCCGCGGAACTTGAAGCCGTGCCCGCCGGTCCCGCCCGCTACGTGGGGCTCGACAAGGGCATCGTGGGCGGCTACGGACAGGACGACCGCATCTGCGTATACACGGCCCTGCGCGCCCTGCTCGACGCCGAAGACCCCGAGTACACGAGCTGCCTCATCTTCTGGGACAAGGAAGAAATAGGTTCCGACGGCTCCACCGGCGCAAGCTCCCGCTTCTTCCAGTACTGCGTGGAAGACATGGCCGCGGCCTGGGAACCGGAAACGCCCTTCCGCAGGATCATGATGAACACCAGGGCCATGTCCGGCGACGTGCACGCCGCCGTGGATCCCGACTGGCAGGACCGTCATGAGCTCAAGAACTCCGCGTTCTTCGGCTACGGCGTGGCCTTCTGCAAGTTCACCGGCTCCCGCGGCAAGTACGGCGCCAACGACGCTCATCCCGAATACCTCGGCTGGATGCGCGGCGTGCTCGACGCCAGAAACATCCCCTGGCAGCTTGCGGAACTCGGCAAGGTGGACGTGGGCGGCGGCGGTACCGTGGCTCTGTTCCTTGCCGCCTACGGCATGGACGTGGTGGACGCCGGCCCTGCCCTTCTCGGCATGCACAGCCCCTTCGAACTCTCTTCCGTGCCCGACATCTATTCAAGCAAGATGGCCTATCAGGCCTTCCTTGAAGCCAGGTAACCGGTGAAACGGCATGCGCCGTTTCACCGCATGAAAACAGAAAGGGCCGCGCTCCTGCGGGAGGCGGCCTTTTTTTATGCTCTTTCCAAGGACATCGCCAGACAAGCGTCCTCCCCTCCTTTCTCACGGTCAGACGCCCACGGACAGGACTTCCGGCTGAGTCATGGACAACGGACGCAAATCAAAAAACGAAGTTCGCTCTTTAAACGAAGTTCGCTCTTTCTGAACGCTCCTGTCGCTCAAGTCCCGGACTTTCGGGCAGAAAGAGAACGTGAACAGTCATGCCTCGGCCAGGAGCCTCTTTTCCGACGCCGTCGCACGAGCGGCAGCCGACGCATTCTGCACCGAAAAACATGGCGTCACGTCCTGATCCGGCGAGATCGCCTGAAACCTCTATTCATGCAAGAGACGGGCGCG
>NZ_CAJJIC010000091.1 GCF_905187505.1 uncultured Mailhella sp. | reverse complement strand
CGGCGGAACGGAAGACAAGGGCATATGCGTTCCCTTGCCCGCAAGGACTCTCCCGTCGGAGGAAATGATGGATATGGAGGCTCCCCGGCTCAGCTCCAGCGTATCCAGGCGTTCCTGAATGCCGAGCACCATGAGTCTTTCCAGGCGGAAACGACTCTTTTCGGCATCCGCCACGGGAGCGGCCAGAACCAGCGTACCGCGGTTTCTTACCGGCATGAAGCAGACCAGCACAGGCATCTCCTGGCCGTTGCCGTCGGGAACCCGGACCACGGCGAACTGTCCGTCGTTCAGCGAATCGCGATGACTCAGCATGGAACGCATGGACTGTCCCTTGAAATCCTGCCGACCTTCTTCCATGATGCTATCCGTCATGGGTCCCGAAAGAACGGGGCGACCTGCAAGGTCATAAAAAGCCAGATGCAGCGCTTCGGCATCCAGTACGCCCTTCCAGCGTGCAAGGCTGTCCTCCTCCTGCCTGTCGCTCTCCAAAAGCAGCATGTCGCGCATCATGGCGGCGTACTGTCGAAGATCCTTCTTCGACTGCAGCACCGATTCCACCTCGGAAGTCAGCAAGTTGAGATATCTGACGCTCAGGCTGTCTTCCACAAGCATGACGGTGTTGACGAAGGCTTCCCGCTCCCTTTCCATGCCGCTTTCCATGAGACTTGAACGGCTGAACAGAATGATGGGAACGGCCGCCAGGCTGATGGCCGCTCCGACGAGCAGAAAAAGCTTGCTTCGCAGGGAAAAATTCATGCGTTTTCCTCCGCCATGCGCTGAAGCTTCTTGCGCAGCCCCTCGCGGGTGATGCCCAGAAGTTCGGCGGCCTTCACCTTGCGCCCTCCGGCCTGTTCCAAGGCGCGACGAATGAGCATGGCCTCCGCCTTCTGCAGGTTGAGCGGCATGGCGGACCGCTCCGTTTCCGAGATTTCCTCATGATGGCACAGATATTCACGCCCGGCGTCCGATTCCAGAATGCGGGAGGAAAGATTCCTGAGCTCCACCACGTTGCCGGGCGTCAGCGCCGCGGCGCGCTTCATCTCATTGTTCAGCTCGCGCACGTTTCCGGGCCACGCATAGCGCAGCAAAAGCCCCTGAGCAGCCTCGGAAAGAGAAAGCCGATCCCGGCCCATCTCGGCGCAGAACCGTTCAAGAAAGGACTGGGCCAGCAGCACTATGTCGTCCCCGCGTTCACACAAAGGCAGAAGCTTGAGTTCCACCACGTTGACGCGATAGAAAAGATCCTCGCGAAAACGCCCTTCCTTCACGGCTTCCTCGAGATTGACGTTGGTGGCGGAAACCAGAAGAATGTCCACCGGCACGGGATGCGCGCTGCCCACGCGCACCACTTCACGCTGCTCCAGCACGCGCAGAAGCTTGGCCTGATTGGCAAGGCTCATTTCGGCAAGCTCGTCCAGAAAAAGCGTACCTCCGCTCGCCTCTTCCACAAGGCCCTTCCGGGAAGAAACTCCCGTGGCCACGCCTTTCTCTATGCCGAACATGGCGCTTTCAAACAGCGTGTCCGGAATGGCCGTGCAGTTCACGGCAATGAAGGGACCGCGGCTGCGCGGAGACTGATGATGAAGGAAACGGGCCAGAACTTCCTTGCCCGTGCCCGTCGGCCCGAGGATGAGCGTATTGATGGGGCGTCTGGCGATGGAACGCGCAAGATCGAACACACGTCGCATGGGTTCGCTCTGACCTATGATGCCGTTTCCCGGCGAGTACAGCGCCTCCACGCTTTTCTGAAGCTCGTCGTTCTTCTGGACAAGCACCCTGTGCAGAGCCTCAAGTTCGGCATTTTTTGTCCGAAGCTGCTGAATGAGCTGCGAATTCTGAAATTCTCTGGCCTCCACCCTCACCAGCATCATGCCGAAGGCCTCGGCAAGACGCACAAGTTCATCCGGAGCGGCCCCCGTACGGGTGAGATCAAAAAGCCTGTCGGTGTCGGCATGCTTTCCCAGAGCCAGCTCGCCGCAAAGATCCGTCAGCAGCGGCAGAAGACTGTCCGTTCCCTTGTTTTCCATGCCACACTCTCCTTACTTTCTTTCCAGACTCTGCACCCAGCGCAGCACTTCCGCCACGGGCCCTATGAGGTCCTGAGGAATATAGGCGTTTTCCGTCCCGTCACGGAACAGCGCCCTTGCCAGCGGAACATTGCGCATGATGGGAATGCCCTCCTGTTTTGCCACGTCCATCATGCGCTTTGCAAGCAGTCCTTCTCCCTTGGCGAGAATAACCGGCAGAGGGGTCCTGCCCTTTTCGTAGTCCAGAGCCACGGCATAGTGTGTAGGATTGGTCACGAGCACCTTCGCCTTTCTTACGTTGTCAAGGGAGTTCTGCGCGATCATTTCCTTGTGCATCTGCTTGCGCCTGCTCTTGATGTGCGGATCGCCCTCGCTCTCCTTGTATTCCCTCTTCACTTCATCCTTGCTCATCATGTGATTCTGATTGTACTTGTGCCGCTGGTACAGATAATCCAGCGCCGCAATGACGCAGAACGCCCCTGCGGCGGTGACGACAAGATCGTTCACGGCTTCTCCCGTCACGCGCCACATGGCCCCTATGCCTCCTTCCGGCACTCGGAAAAGCTGAGGCAGATAGCGGCTGAGAATAAAGAACACCACGCCCCCGAGCACGCCGACCTTGATGAGATTCTTGACGAGCTCGAACAGGTTCTTCATGGAAAACACTTTCTGAAACCATTTTTTGGGATCCAGACTTTCCAGCTTGGGCATGGCCGCCTTGACGGCGAAAAGCACGCCCGTCTGCGCAAGCGTTCCCAGAAAGGCCACGCCCATGACCAGACCGACCACAGGCGCAACCAGCATGACCGAAGACTGAATGACCAGCGGCACGACTTTGGCCATGGCCTCCTCAAAGGGCAGCGTCATGAAATCCATGGGCAGCGCCACCATGTCGCGCAGCAATGCAAAAATATTTCGGGCGTTGGCGGCAAGATACACCCCCACGGCCAGCGTGGTGAGCGCCGGGGCGATGTCCTGACTTCGACATACGTCGCCCTTTTCTCTGGCTTCGCGCAGCCGTTTTGGTGTAGGCTGTTCCGTCTTTTCGTCGCTCATGGCAAAAGTACCCGCAGGTAGCGCAAATCCGAGCCGAAGGAATCAAACATGCTCACCGCTCCGGTCATGAGCATGCTGAAATAGAAAATGAGCAGCAGGGACGCCAGACCGCTCTTCACGGGCATGGCCAGAATGTACACGTTGAGCTGAGAGGCAAAACGGTTGATGAGTCCGAGAGAAATGTCCGTCAGCAGGCAGGCGACCACCACGGGGGCGGAGAGCAGCATCATGTCCAGCGCAAGGTCGCTCACCTTCTGCGCAAAGAACAGCGGCAGCGAGGGATTCTTGAAGAACGCCGCGGGCAGAACGCTCGTCACCGGCCAGAACTCGTATCCGGCATAGACAACGCCGAGGAAGGTGAGAAAGGCGCCCGTGGAAAAGAACACGTACACGGCGCTCTGGAAAAAGAAGGAGCCCGTGGGGGAGGTCTGCTCCCCGGCCAGGGGATCGGTTTCCGTCGCCTGCCCCGCACCGCGCTGGTTGTCGATGAAGAACCCTGCGCACTGAAGAGTCCAGAACATCATGCCGGCAAGAAAGCCCATGAGCATGCCGAGAAAGACTTCCTTGGCGATGAGCACACCGACGTGCAGGCCGGAGGCAAGCGTGAGGCCCTCCCATGCGGGAAGCTGTCCGAGCAGCATGGGGTGCAGCACCAGATAGCAGGCCAGCACGATGGTGAAGCGAAGCTGTCCGGTCACCAGCGTGCCGCCCATGAACGGGGCCGTCTGCATCAGCATGAACAGCCGCGGCGTTCCCAGAAGAAACGCCAGCAGATGCTGCTGCGGCGAAAATCCCCAGAACAGACCGGTATCCAACACTCAGCGTCCTCCAGCCGACGCTTCTTCCGCTCGCGCAGTCCTCTCAGAGCAGATAGAAACGGGTAAAGATTTCATCGGCGTAGCGCAGTATTTCCCCCGACATCCAACCTCCCAGCAGAAACAGGGTCAGCACCACGGCGATGAGCTTCACGCCGAAGGAAAGCGTCTGCTCCTGCAGCTGCGTCACCGCCTGCACAAGACTGAGAACTATACCTATGACGGAGGCGATGACAATGGGAGGCAAAGAAATCACAAGCACCAGATAAAGGGCCTGAGAGGCATAGTCCATGGCAATGCTGTTCACGCCTCCCCCCTATATGCGGATGCGGCTGACGGGCTGCACGGAAATTTCCGGAGTCACTTCCTGATAGGCCATGACGGGCAACTCGTAGTACTTGGACTCGATGAGACGGCGCACATAGCGGCGTATGTCCATGGAGGCCATGAGCACGGGCTTCTGCGTGCTGCCCCGGTACTTGCCCGCAGCCTCGCCCACAGCCTTCACGATGCGCTGGGAAGTGTCGGGATCAAGCGACAGAAAGGCTCCGGCGGAAGTCTGCCGTATGGCCTTTCGAATGGTCTCCTCCAGAGAAGGGTCCATGAGGATGGCGGGAAGCATGTTCTGTCCGCGTGAGTACATGTAGCTTATCTGACGCTTCAGGGAGCTGCGCACGTATTCCGTGAGCATGACGACGTCCTTTTCCTTGGGACTCCACTCGATGAGCGCCTCGAGAATGCTGCGCAGGTCCCGGATGGAAATCTGCTCCTGAACCAGACGCTGAAAGATTTCCGCAATGCGCTGCACGGGCAGAAGACGCGTCACCTCGCGCACAAGATCGGGAGCCCTCTCCTCCATGCGGTCGAGCAGATACTTGCTCTCCTGCATGCCGAGAAAACTCGAGGCATGACGGGAAAGCAGCAGAGAAAGATGATAGGCCAGAATGCGGGCATGAGTCATGCAGCTTATGCCGGCCTGTTCCAGACGCTCCACGTCGGATTCATTCACCCACAAGGGCTCGATGTCCGGCAGAAAGGGCTCCCCTTCGCGATAGATGACGCCGAGCAGGTCAAGATTGACCTTCTTCTCCCTCACGATGACCATGCCTTTTTCCATCTTTCCGCGGGCCATGGGAATTTCGTTGAGATTGAGCACATAGCCGAGCGAGGGAAGCGAAGCGTTCGGTCTGATGTTGATGCCGGGGAAGGGAACGCCGAGATCGAAGTACAGAGCACGGCGCAGGCTGGACAGCTCGTTGTTGAGCGAATCGTAATCCATGGACTCGCCTATGTCGGGAGCGATGTCCAGAATGATGGGCACCGTGGGCGAAAAATCGTCCTGAGGCCCGGAGGCGGAACGAGGCTTCCTTTTCTCCGCGGCGGGTGCGAGCGAACGGGAAAGCTCCGCCTTGCCGTCCGGCTTTTCAGGAACCGAGGCAAGACGCTCCAGCACATAGCCGAACCCTCCCACGGCAAAGGCGAGCGTGAACAGCTGCGGCTTGGGGAATCCGGGAATGAGCGCAAAAAGGAAGATGAGCGCGCCAGCCATCTGCAAGGCCTTGGGCTGAGCGAAAAACTGCTGTCCTATCTGCGCGCCCACGTTGTCGGTGCTGTCGCCGGACCGGGTGATGAGAATGCCTGCGGAAATGGAAACCAGCAGGGACGGGATCTGCGAAACCAGGCCGTCGCCGATGGTGAGAATGCCGTAGGTATGCATGGCCTCGCCGGCCGTCATGCCGTGCTGCGTGATGCCGATGATGGTGCCGCCCACGATGTTGACCACGGCAATGATCATGCCGGCAATGCTGTCGCCCTTGACGAACTTCATGGCGCCGTCCATGGCGCCGTACATCTGACTTTCGAGCTGAACGCGATTGCGCCGGTTCTGCGCCTCCTCCATGTCGATGACTCCGGCGCGCATGTCGGCGTCTATGGACATCTGCTTGCCGGGCATGGCGTCCAGGGTAAAGCGCGCGCCCACTTCGGCCACGCGCTCCGCACCCTTGGCAATGACGAGAAACTGCACGATGGTCAGAATGATGAAGACCACCGCGCCCACGACGAAGTTGCCGCCCAGCGCGAAGTCGCCGAACGTGAAAATGATTTCACCGGCGTCGGCCTGCAGCAGAATAAGTCGCGTGGTCGTGATGTTCAGCCCCACGCGAAAGAGCGTGGTGAACAGAAGCATGGTGGGAAACGAGGAAAAATCGAGCGCCGTCTTCACGTACATGGACATCATGAGCATGAGGAACGAGAGCGTCATGTTCACGCCGATGAGCGTATCCACAAGAGGCGTAGGAAGAGGCACTATCATAAGCGCCACCACGACTACCAGAAGCATGACCATGGTTATGTCGTTGTGACGGGTCATCAGCCTGACCCCGAGCGAGGCCTTTTCCATGACGCTCATACGCTTTTTCCTCCCCCGGAAAGAAACAAATATTCATCCAGAGCAGCCCGGGCTTCCTCCTTTCTGCCCTCCAGCCAGAAGGCCTGCGCCTTCATGAGATGCAGCACGGCCTGTCGGGAGGAAAGCGCGGCTCCGCCCATGGCTCCGCGCAGAGCCTCCAGCGCCTTTGCCCCCCTGCCCTCGCTGATGGCCACGGCCGCCGTTCCCGCAAGCGCCAGACGATCGGGATTCTCTGGGGATGCAAGGCCGGCAAGGGCGGCGTAGATGCGCCCCGCCCGCTCCTCCTGACCCATGCGCAGCATCATGTATGCAAGCACGTGAAGCGCACGTTTCTGACGTTCCTTCAGCACCGGCATGTCAGCCTCCTATCATCAGCCCGAGATAGGCCTGCAGAAGCTGACCGTTCTGCAGAAGAGGCCGGAGCTCTCTGGAGACCATGTCCTGAACGACCGGATCGGCGATCCCTTCCAGATCGCTCACGCAGGACTGCAGCGTTTCGGAAAAGACTTCCGGACTCAGCATGGAGCCGTCCCCGACATCGGGACACAGCGCTCTCTCCATGATCTGCCAGGCATTGTTCGGAGCGTACAGCTCCTCAAGGCCGGGCTCGTTCAGGGCGTTGGAAGCAAGCTCCCTCGCCCGGGGCAGATTGCCGGAATCGGGCATGTCCATGACATTCTGGATGCCCAGGGAAGCGTCGAGAAGATTAATGGGTGAAGGCATCGTTCATGCTCCTGAAAACGTTTCCGACGGAAGCCGGACAAAGGTGCGCGCCCGGCATCAGAGCACACCGCGCATCAGATCCGTCAGCATGCGGAGCGCATTTTCAATGCCCGCAGCCGTAACGGTGGATTCCTCCATGCGCGTGAGCAGCACGGCACGGCCAGAAAAAGCTCCGGCAAAGACCGGCATCGCATGGCCGTGCCTGTAGTCGCATATCTCAAGAAGACGCCGCGTCGCGCCGTTGTCCGGCACGGGCAGAGGCGCGGAAACATAGACAAGCAGCTCGCCCCTCCCGCGTCCTTCCGATTTTTCCAGATAAAGACTGCCCACGTTTTCTATGTTCAGACAGGCGACTCCCTGCGGAGAAAAGACAAGGGAGTCCAGTCCGAGTCTGCGTCCGAAGGCTTCAATTTCATAGTCCAGCATGGCCGTCATCCTTCCTGGCTCGCCAGGTATTCGTCTTCGCGCTCTATGGCCCGGTCCACGGACTCCTGAACGGCATCGAGAATCTTCATGCGGCCCTGCTCGTCGTCGAAAAGCGCCACGGGAAACTTTCGTGCCGTGCTCAGAAGCTCCTGCAGGAAAAGCACCTCTCTTTCTATATCAGGCGCTCCGGCCTTGGCAAGAATGCCGTCGATCTGTGCAGCCCCGATGAAGCGCTTTTCCCTGAGTCCCACAATGTCGCCGAGCAGCTCCATGGACGTAAGCGATCCTGCCCCGGGCCTTACCCCGTGCACGCGGCTCCAGCGTTCCATCATGGACTCGCACAGACGATAGGCGCTCTGCGTCAGACGAACCTTGCCGAGCGTGTCGTGCACGCTTTCCAAATGCCGCAGCCCCATGCTGGGCACATCGGCAGCCATGTCGGCGCTGAGCGCGGAAAAAAGAAAATCCATGGCTCTGTCGAAGTCTCCGCCGTACTGCTCCATGACATGAGCGAACACTTCGTTCACCGAAGAAAACTCGCATGCCGTCCGACGATAGAAGTCCCGCATGGCATCACTGCCGCCGAGATCCTCAAATCCGGCCGAAGCAAGCGCGCCCTGAATGCCGGCACGTATCGCGGGCCCTTCCTTCTCGTCCATCTCGGCAAGAGCGGTCTCCACTTCGTCGAGCAGCGCCTTGTCGGCCCCTTCCGCCCGCAGCTCCTCCCGCATCTGCATGAGGGCCGCCCATGCATCGGAAGGATCAGGAAAATATTCCCTTGCCTTGTCCAGAGCACGCCGAGAGTCGGCACGACTGCGCAGACTGTCGCGCAGGCTGCCGAGCTGTTCGCTCTTGCCGGCCTCATGCATGAGCTCCTGATACAGCTTTATGCGCTCCTCTTCGGACTTCTTTATCCTGTCTCGCTCCTTGCGCTCCTCCAGTTCAAAATCATCGGTAGTGTCGGCAGAAAAGGAAAGCTCCTCGGCGGCATCAGCAAGCAGAGATTCCGGAGAAGGAACCTGCACTACGGCATTTCCCATGAAGCTGCCGCGCACTGCAGAACTTTCCGCCTGATGTATGGTTCCTCCCGTCTGAAAGGACCCGGATATGGAATCTATAGCCATGACATGCGCTCCTCTATATTACATATCCATGCAAAAAATATGCCATAACAGACGTTATCTGCAAAGCCGCAAGTTTTTACCGTTGCAACGCCCTGAGGGCTCTGGTAGTATGACGGAAAGCAACAGGCATGGCAACACGGTTCCCACCTTCGCCAAAAAAGTTGGCATCCACTCAAAAATTTCTCCACCCTTTTTCTTCTTTTTGCCGGAAAACTTCGGGAAGTCAATGCTTGGCACGTTTTTTGCATAAATTATGGCAAGTGCCGCGCAGCGGCAGAAGTTCTGCCTTCCCCCCCATCCATTTTGAAGGAGCTTGAACATGGCTTTCACCGAGCAGGATCTCAGAAATCAGAAACAGGAAATCGCCCGTCTGGCCGACGAACTTTCCCGACTCAACAGTGTATTTGCCGAACAAAAGAAGGCTCTCGGCATTCCCGAAACTGAAACCGTCACCGTGGCCGAATCGGAAGTGACTCCCGAGCTCAGAAGCGCCATGGCCGACGCCATGGAAAGAGCAAGGCGAGAAGGCGAAGCCAGAGCCGCCCGGGCAAAGCTCTCCGCCGGGTCTTCGTCCGCTCCTGCCGGCCGTTCCCGCCGCGGTGCCATGATTGTCTGACCCCGCCTTCTTTTGCTCCGACCGGCTTTCTTACTTCACAAGGAAATACCATTATGTCTCAGGTCAACAATACAAGTGCCCTCTCCTCCATCATGGACACCATCGACCTCGGTCCCACCGGCAGCGTGCAGATGATGTTCGCCAAGCTCCAGCTCGCGCAGTCCGAAATCTGCAAGGCCCAGGCCGAAGACTACATGAAGCAGATAGAAGACATTCAGAACGAGCAGGAACTGTGCGCCGACATGATCGAACAGGCCAGAAAGCTCCAGAACGACGCCAAGACCAGCGGCAAGTGCACCACCATGCCCAGCGAAATGGTCACGTTCTTCAACGATCGCGGACTGTCCTTCGACACCGACGGCAATGACAACGCCCACAGCGCCGACCAGTGGGACTACAACCTGAAGAGTCTTACCAACTACCAGGAGAGCGTGGGCAACAAGACGCAGACCCTCATGGTCTACCTGCAGGACTTCATCGGCCAG
>NZ_CAJJIC010000090.1 GCF_905187505.1 uncultured Mailhella sp. | reverse complement strand
AACGCCGCTCGCTCAGCCCCCGCGCAGGGCGCGGCAACGAAGACCTCGCTTTCCGACTCTCCGCGCGCCCTTCTCGTTCATCGATCATCCCGCGCACTGAAGAACGGCATGCGAAACGCCGTTTTCTTCCTCTCCGCCCGGAGATTCTCTGAAGAACGCGAGTCGGAAACCTTGGGGAGCACACGCCTCGGCCGCCGCCTTTCCGCCATGCCGAGCGACGGCGCGCTCCGGTCCGCGGGAAACGCTACGCGTCCCCCGCCTTCCGCATGACGAGCAGCGAAGCGGCAATGACGAGAACAAGAGCGCACCACTGCCGGGCCGAAAGCACCTCGCCGAGAATGAGGAATCCGAACAGCGCGGCGGCGGCCGGTTCCAGGCTCATGAGCACGCCGTAGGCCTGCGGCGGCACAATACGCAGAGCCACGATTTCCAGGCCGTACGGCAGAGCCGAGGCCAGAAAGCCCACGGCAAAGGCCAGAGGCAGAACGTCTGCAATGACGTCGGGGCGGAAAAGAAGGGTTCCGTCCGAAATCACGGCCCAAGGAACGGCCACAAAGGTTCCTGCCAGCATGCCCCAGGCGGCGGCGCTTACCCCTCCCACTCCCGCGCGACGGCCGAACACAATGTAGCCGGCCCAGCCTGCGGCGGCGGCAAGGGCGAAGGCAAAGCCCGTGACATCGAGGCCGGAGCCGAGGCCCGACCAAGGCAGAATGAGCAGAAGCCCGGCCACGGCAAGAATGACGCCGAGAAAGTCCGTCCAGCGGCGCGAGGAGCACACGGCCACGAGCAGCGGTCCGGAAAACTCCACGGCCACGGCCAGCCCCTGCGGGATGCGGGCAATGGCCTGATAGAAGCAGCCGTTCATGAAGGCGATGGCCACGCCGTACACGAGCACGCTTTTCCACTCCTCGCGGCGCGGCAGATGCCGCCACGGACGCAGCGCGACGAAAAGCAGAAGGGTGGCGCAGGCAAGGCGCAGGGCCACGGTGACTTCCGGCCCCACCTTCATCATGAGGAACTTGGCCTCGGAGGTGCCGAGCTGCGTGGACGTGATGGACACGAGCAGCATGAGCACGCCGAGGTACGGCCCCCGGATATGTTGCACGAAGGAAGGCACGGACGCTTATCTGACGGGCTGGGGTTCCACGTGGATGACGATCTGTCCCACGCCGGGCAGCGCGGTGCGAATCTCATCCTCAAGGCGCGTGGCCAGCGCATGACCTTCGCCCACGGTGGCCGCGTCGGAACGGCAATGGAAGGTCACCGTCGTGCCCTCGTCGCCGGTATACACGTGCAGATGATGGGGATCGCGCAGCGGCGAATCCTGAAGAGCCCTGTCCACGACCTTCCTGGCAAGCTCAAGGCTCACGGGCTCGGCGTCGGAATGCGAGCGACCGCCCCGCGGCTCCATGTGCGACACCACGTACACCGCGCCCACGCGACGGCGCAGATCCGTTTCATAGGCCGTCACCTTTTCGTGGGCTTCGGCCAGGGGCATGTCGTCGGGAAGTTCAATGTGCACTTCCACGTGCATGCCGTCGTCCTGCACGACGAGGCGCAGATTGTGGATCATGAGGCCGTGCAGGGAGGCCAGACGGTAGGACGTGGCGTAGAAGTCGCGGTGGTTCTCGTCTTCCGGCTCCATGTGCACCGTGGTCTCGGCATCGGGCAGCACGCCGCGCACCACGTTTTCAAGCATGGTGGAAATCTCGTGCGCCATGTCCACGCGCAGATCGGAGGGAACGGACACCACGAGTTCCACGAAGTGCCTGGCTCCGCTTTCCCGCACGCGCACGCTGCGGGCCGCGTAGGCGGGAGCGTTGGCGGCAAGCGCGGCGCGCACAAGACGGGCCTGTTCGCTCATGCCGCCGTCCATGAGGGTGAGCACGGCGTTGCGGGCCATGTTCCAGCTCACCATGAGCACGATGGCGGCCACGCCGAGAGCGGCCACGGCGTCGGCCTTGGTGAGGGCGTGATAGAGCACGGACTCATGATCGACGAACGAGGCGAGGCCCACGCAGGTCAGACCGGCGAGAACCACGGCCGAAGACCAGATGTCCGTGGTGAAGTGCATGGCGTCGGCCTCAAGAGCCTGCGACTTGTGCTCTCTGGCCACTTTGCGCAGCATGGCGGAACGGCTTATGTCCACGGCAAGGGAAATGATGACCACGCCGAAGGCCCACCAGGAAGGCTCCACGGGACCGGCGGCAAAGAAGAGTCGCTCCACGGCCTCGATGATGATCCACGCGCACGTCACGAGAAGGAGCACGGTTTCCGCCAGAGCGGCGAGACTTTCCGCCTTGCCGTGTCCGTAGGGATGCCGCTCGTCCGCGGGCTGCGAAGATATGCGCACCGCAAGACAGGTGATGCCTGCGGCCACGAAGTCGAGCGTGCTGTGCAGCGCCTCGGAAAGCAGACCGAGGCTGTTGGTGGAAATGCCCGCAATGAGCTTGATGACGGTAAGAAGCGCCGACCAGAGCACCGAAGACACGGCGGCCTTCTTCTTGGCTGCGTCGGCCAGAGCCGCTTCTTCGGCGGCCAGACGTTCCTGTTCCAGTTTTTCCTGTTCGACTCTCTCCAGCTCGGCGAGCGTCGTATCATGGTTGTTGCTGCTGTCCATGACAATCATCTCTTTGGGTATGAAAGTTTTCCGTTCTGCGACGGAACCCCTTCTTTTAATGACGTGAACTCCCGGAGTCAAGCACGCCTCCGCCCTCGGCTGCGCCGCTTTTTCCGGGGCCTTACGCGTCGGACGGCCCTCTTTTCTCCCTTTGCCCCGGAAGGCCTTCCGCGTCCCCGACGGGACTTTCGGCAGGTCGAAGATCGCGGGCCCCGCTCCGCATTCCCTGCGCGCGCCGTCCGTTCACGAGCCCGTCGCCGGGCACGTCGTGCGGCTCCGCGTCCCTTCTGCTCCTTCCGTCCCGGCACATGGGCGTTCGACAAGGAGCACGGCCGGTTCTCCGGCCGAGGAGCCTTTCCCCTCGACTGCGCACAAGCGGCCCTTCCCGCGACATTCTGTTGCCTTGACCTTTCAAAACGGCTATCGTTTTCCCGTTCATTCATCCAAGCAAGGAGTGTTCCATGTCCAAGCACATACTCATCACCGGCGCCACTTCGGGCTTCGGCCTTGCCACCGCGCGCCTGTTCGCCGCCGAAGGCTGGCATGTGGCCGGCACGGGCCGCCGGAAAGACCGCCTCGACGCCCTGCATCAGGAGCTCGGCGACGCCTTCCTGCCCCTTCCTCTCGACATGCGCGACAGAAGCGCCGTCATGGAAACCCTGGGCAACCTGCCCGGCGAGTGGAGCGACGTGGACGTGCTGCTGAACAACGCCGGAGCGGCTCTCGGACTCGACCCCGCGCAGGAATGCGATCTCGACGACTGGGACGCCATGGTCGACACCAACATCAAGGGCCTGCTCTACGCCACGCGGGCCGTTCTGCCCGGCATGGTGGCGCGCAACCGCGGCCACATCGTCATGCTCGGCTCCATTGCGGGCAACTACCCCTACGCGGGCGGAAACGTGTACTGCGGTTCCAAGGCCTTCGTGAAGCAGTTCAGCCTGTCGCTTCGCGCCGACCTTCTCGGCACCAACGTGCACATGACCAACATCGAACCCGGCCTTGCGGAAAGCGAATTTTCCATCGTCCGCTTCCACGGCGACACGGAGAAGGCCGCGAACGTCTATGAGGGCACGAGCCCCATCACGCCGCAGGACATCGCCGAAACCGTGTTCTGGGTCACGCACCGCCCCGCCCACATCAACATCAACCGCGTGGAGATCATGCCCATCTGCCAGTGCCCGAGCGGCCCTCTGGTCAAAAAGGGCATGTAGTCGCAAAGCGCGCGGTATGCCATCCCCGCGGGGACCGGCCGCGCGCTTCCGCACCGGCCACGCCCGCGTCCGCAGGCGCGCCTTTCTTCAGGGGAAGGCGCGCGTTTGTTCTGCACGAAGAACGCCCGGCAGAGCCGTCGCTCTCCGCTTCATCAAGCGGGCAGAAAAACGCCCGTTTTCCCTCACCTGCCGGAGCTTCGGAAAAGCGCTCCCGACGCGCCCGTGTCCCCGGCCGTCCCCCACCATTTTCCAATTCCAAGGATGGAGCCTCATGGAAGAAACCTTTGCCGAAACATGGCTTCCACACTACGTTTCCTACGGTGAGACCGACGCCATGGGCGTCGTATACTACGCCGAATACATTCACTTTTTTGAAAGAGCCCGCGGCGCGATGTGCCGGGAAGCCGGACTCGGCTACGGAAAGATAGAAGAAGCGGGCTTCATGCTGCCCGTGCGCGAGGTGGAGTGCCGCTACCGTCATCCTGCGCATTACGACGATCGCGTGCAGATCTGCGCCCGCATCGTGGAGTGGCGGCGCGCCTCCGTGCGCTTCCGCTACGAAATCTGGAACGAAGACCGCACGCAGCTTCTGTGCGAAGGCATGACCCTGCACGCCGTGGTCAACCGCGAAGGTCGTCCCGTGGCCGTGCCGGAATGGATAAAGGAAAAGCTCTCAGGAACCAAGGCCGAAGCCGGAAACGACTGATCCGCCGTCCGCCCGCGTCGTTCCCCGGACCGCGCGGACGGATGACGAAGCCTGCTGCCGCAGTTCCGGCTTCGGCCCGCCCCGAGGCGCGGCGCAAGACGAAGCGCATCCGGCGCTTCTTCGCCGCCTTTTTTCGTCCCGCGTCTGCGCCTTCTTCCCGCGACCTCGCAAAACACGCGGCCATCGCCGCTTCCGCCCGGGCTTTGTATTGCCTGCCGGTCTTTTTTTTTATATATTCCCTCGCAGGGAAAATCATCACTTTCAATCTTTTCGTGAGGCTCACATGAAACGTCTTTCCTGCATCCTTGCGGCCTTCGCCGTGCTCTGCATGGCCGTCGGCGCCCAGGCGAAAACCTATGTCAACGGCATCGACGCCAACTATCCTCCTTTCGCCTACGTCGGCGAAGACGGCAAGCCCGCCGGCTTCGACGTGGATTCCATGGACTGGATCGCCAAGCACATGGGCTTTGAAGTCACGCATCAGCCCATGGACTGGGACGGCATCGTGCCCGCCCTCATGAACAAGAAGATCGACATGGTCTGCTCCGGCATGAGCGTTTCTCCCGAACGCGCCGCCGTGGTGGCCTTCTCCGAGCCCTACTACTCCATCCAGAAGGTCATCCTGGTTCCCGCCGATTCCAAGCTCACCGCCGATCAGGCCATCCACGGCCCCACCAAGCTCGGCGTGCAGCGCGGCACCAACGAGCATGAACTGCTCGAAACCAAGAAGATGGAAGAAAAGCTCAGCTACGAGCTGCGCTTCTACGATTCCGCGCCTCTCGCCGTGGAAGACCTGCTCAACGGCCGCATCGAGGCCATAGCCCTCGACAGCGCGCCCGCCAACGACGCCATCAACAAGGGCAAGCCCGTCAAGATCGTGGGCACCTTCGCTCCCGACGACAACTTCGCCGTGGCCATCCGCAAGGACGACAAGGACCTTCTCAACCTTGTGAACGAAGGCTACCGCAAGCTGAAGGCCGATCCCTACTGGAAGGAACTTCAGGCCAAGTACCTCGCCAAGTAATACGCCAGGACCGGGGAGACCGGTTGTTCCGGTCTCCTTTTTTTATTGCCCCTTCCGCGCCTGTCCGCATTCCGGTCGGGCGCGCGCTCATGCAGGGCGCTTTTTTTTTGCGGGTTCCCCGTCCGACGTCCTTCATGAGCCCTTCATCCATACCGGATTCAACAGTGCACATTCTTTCCACCATCATCGAAGCCTTCCCCTACATTCTTGAAGGAACGCTGGTCACCGTCGTTCTCGTCATAGGCGCGCTCTCTCTGGGCTTCTGCCTCGGCGTGCCCATGGCCGTCACGCAGGTCTACGCTCCGAGACCGGCCGCCTTTCTGGTCAGCTTCTATGTGTGGTTCTTCCGCGGCGTTCCCGTCCTGCTTCTGCTTTTCCTTTTCTATTACGGTCTGTTCGGCCTCATGGGACTGGACGTGGGTACCATAGGAGCTTCATGCATCGTGCTCGGCATGACCAGCGCGGCCTATCAGTCCCAGATATTCCGCGGGGCCATCATGTCCCTTCCGGCAGGCCAGCTCAAGGCGGGCCGTGCGCTCGGCATGACGGACTTTCAGACCATACGTCACGTCATTCTCCCCCAGGCACTCAGACTGTCCATTCCCGGATGGTCCAACGAATATTCCATTCTTCTCAAGGACTCGGCCATGTGCTTTGCCCTCGGCACGCCCGAGATCATGGCGCGCACCCATTTCGTGGCCTCGCGCACCTACGAGCACCTGCCCCTCTACATCACCGCCGGACTCATCTATTTCGCCATCACCATGGCGGGCGTGACCCTGCTCCGCCGCCTCGAACGAAAAGCCCGCATTCCCGGCTACAGCAACGCCGGCATGTGATGCCGGGAGAAACCATGAACGCTCATAAGAACGACACCCCCATTCTTCGCGCGGAACACTTCACCAAATACCTCACCGGCCGCAAGATTCTCGACGACTGCTCCATCAGCATGAGGCCGGGCGACGTCAAGGTGCTCATCGGCCCGTCCGGCGCGGGCAAGAGCACCTTTCTGCAGTGCATCAACTGCCTGCTCGAACCCGATCAGGGAGAAATCTGGCTCGGCGAGCGCAAGGTGGACTTCAAGAACACGAAGGAACTTTACGACCTGCGCCAGCACGTAGGCATGATCTTTCAGGAATTCAACCTGTTCGACCATCTTTCCGCCGAACGCAACGTGGCGCTCGCCCTGCGCAAGGTGCGCGGCATGAGCCGCGCCGACGCGCTTGAGCGCGCCCATGTGGAACTCGCCCGCGTGGGCCTTGAGGACAAGGCCAAGCTCTACCCGGCCCAGCTTTCCGGCGGTCAGAAGCAGCGCGTGGCCATCGCCCGCGCTCTGGCCATGGATCCCACCATTCTGCTGCTCGACGAACCCACCTCCGCCCTCGATCCCGAACTCGTGGGCGAAGTGCTCACCGTCATACGCGATCTTGCGGCTCACGGCATGCCCATGATCATGGTCACCCATCAGATGGAATTCGCCCGCGCCGTGGCCACGGAAATACTGTTCATGGAAGCCGGACGCGTCATCGAACAGGGCTCTCCCGAAGAGCTGCTCGCTCCGGGCGCGCAGACCCGCACGCAGGACTTCTGCACCAGGCTTCTGGAACTGTGCGGCGAAGCTCCCTCGCAGGAGGCGCAGAACTGACCATGCTCGACCTCATCGACATGAACTTCCTTACCGGGCGCGTCATGCCCTATCTGGACAGAGGCCTCATGATGAGTCTTCAGCTCATCATTCCCGCCTCGCTCATCGGCGGCTTCATCGGCGTGGTCATGGGCGTCATGCGCGTGTTCGGCACGCCCTGGATGCGCCGGGGCACCGATGCGGTGGTGGCCGTCATACGCGGCGTGCCGCTCACCGTGCAGCTCATGATCCTGTATTTCGGCCTGCCCAGTCTGCCCGGCGTGAAAATCTATCTCTCGCCCTACGCGGCCGCGCTCATAGGCTTCATCGTGTGCACGGCCTCCTACCAGTCGGAATACGTGCGCGGCGCCCTGCTCTCCATACGACAGGGACAGATCAAGGCTGCGCAGGCTCTCGGCATGACGCGCTGGCAGACCATCTGGTCCGTCATCGTGCCGCAGGCCGTGCGTCGCGCCCTGCCCGGCTGCGGCAATGAAATCATCTATCTCATCAAATACTCCTCGCTGGCATACATCGTCACGTGCATCGAGCTCACCGGCGAAGCCAAAGTGCTGGTTTCACGCACGTTCCGTCCCACGGAAGTCTATCTCGTGGCGGCGTGCTACTACCTTGTCATGGTCAGCGCGGCCACCTGGCTTCTGGCAAAGCTGGAAAAAAAGCTGTCCATTCCCGGCTTCGGCACGCAAAAATAACACGGGCGGCAGCGCGCCGCATGACGCTTCGTTCAGCCACGGACGCTTGAACATGACCGCCCCGCGCGTTACCATGTCGCCATCGCGGTGAAAGACGCCGTCAACTTCTACCCCAGAGACGCATGACCTCACTCGACAAAATCCGCAATTTCTGCATCATCGCCCATATCGACCACGGCAAGTCCACCCTTGCCGACCGCATTCTGGAATACACCGGCGTGGTGAGCGCCCGCGAAGCCCGCGACCAGTATCTCGACAAGATGGATCTGGAACGCGAACGCGGCATCACCATCAAGGCGCAGACCGTGCGCATTCCCTACACCGACAAGGACGGCACGCAGTACGTGCTGAACCTCATCGACACCCCCGGACACGTGGACTTCGGCTATGAGGTGTCGCGCTCTCTCGCGGCCTGCGAAGGCGCGCTGCTCGTGGTGGACGCCACCCAGGGCGTTGAGGCGCAGACCCTTGCCAACGTCTACATGGCCCTCGATCACAACCACGAAATCGTCCCGGTGCTCAACAAGATAGACCTGCCGAGCGCCGATCCCGACCGCGTGCGTCAGGAAATCGAGGACACCATCGGCCTCGACTGCACCGACTCCGTGGACGTGTCCGCCAAGACCGGCCTCAACATCGACAAGGTGCTCGACGCCATCGTGCACCGCCTGCCCGCGCCCAAAGGCGACCGCGAAGCACCGCTCAAGGCCCTCATCTTCGACTCCTGGTACGACAGCTACCAGGGCGTCGTGGTGCTCTTCCGCATCATGGAAGGCACCCTGAAGCTCGGCGACGTCATCCACCTCATGGCCGGCGACCGCGACTACGAAGTGGTGCGCCTCGGCGTGTTCTCGCCGAACGCCGTGGACGTGAAGGAACTCGCCGCCGGCGAGGTGGGCTTTCTGTGCGCCAACATCAAGGAACTCGGCCACGCCCGCGTGGGCGACACCATCACCCTGCGCGACAATCCCGCCGCCGAGGCCGTGCCCGGCTTCAAGGAAGTCAAGCCCATGGTGTTCTGCGGCCTCTATCCCACCGACGCCGCCGACTACGAAAACCTCAAGACCGCCCTCGAAAAGCTCCAGCTCAACGACGCGGCCTTCTCCTACGAGCCCGAAACCTCTTCGGCCCTCGGCTTCGGCTTCCGCTGCGGCTTCCTCGGCCTTCTGCACATGGAGATCATTCAGGAACGCCTTGAACGCGAATTTCAGGTGGAGCTCATAGCCACGGCGCCGTCCGTCATCTACAAGGTGGACACCACCGACGGCAAGACCCTCACCATCGACAACCCCGCCAAGTTCCCCGACGGCTCCAAGATCAAGGCGCTCTACGAACCCTATGTGCGCATGGACATCCACGTTCCCACGGAATTCGTGGGCAACGTGCTCAAGCTCTGCGAGGAAAAGCGCGGCATTCAGCAGAACCTCGGCTACCTCACCACGAACCGCGCCGTCATCACCTACGACATGCCCTTCGCGGAAATCGTGTTCGACTTCTTCGACAAGCTCAAGTCCGGCACCCGCGGCTACGCCTCCATGGACTACACGCCCATCGACTACCGCGAATCCGACCTCGTCAAGCTCGACATACTGCTGAACGGCGCGCCCGTGGACGCCCTCGCCGTCATCGTGCACAGAGACAACGCCTACCCCTACGGCCGAGCCCTCGCCCTCAAACTCAAGCGCACCATCCCGCGCCAGATGTTCGAGGTCGCCATCCAGGCAGCCATAGGCAACAAGGTCATCGCCCGCGAAACCGTGTCCGCCTACCGCAAGGACGTGCTCGCCAAATGCTACGGCGGCGACATCACCCGCAAGCGCAAACTCCTCGAAAAACAGAAGGAAGGCAAAAAGCGCATGAAACGCATGGGCAACGTCGAACTGCCCCAGGAAGCCTTCCTCGCCGCCCTCAAGGTCGGCGACGACGGAGGCAAGTAGAAAGACAGAATGAGATCTGGCGGGGGAAGGAGGAAACCCTTTTGAAAAAGGGCTTTCCTCCTTCCCC
>NZ_CAJJIC010000089.1 GCF_905187505.1 uncultured Mailhella sp. | reverse complement strand
CGCGCTGAACGACGTGCTGCACTACAGAATGCACCTGCGCACCGGCCTTGAAATCGCCTCCGCCTCCAACCTCTTCCCCCGCCTGGAAATGGAAAAGGAAGAAGCGCCCGCCAAGCCGAAGAAGGAAAAGAAGGCGCCCGCACCCAAGCCCGCCCCCGCGGAAACCGGCCCCAAGGCTCCCATCGAGTTCACCGACTTCCAGAAGCTCGATCTGCGCGTGGGCACCATTCTCGCGGCGGAACAGCATCCCAACGCCGACAAGCTGCTGCGCTTCGACGTGGACCTCGGCGAGGAAAAGCCGCGCCAGATCGTCTCCGGCATCGCCGCCCACTTCAAGCCCGAGGATCTTGTGGGCAAAAAGGTCGTCGTGGTGGCCAACCTGCCGCCCCGCAAGCTGCGCGGCCTTGAATCGCAGGGCATGATCCTCACCGCAGAATTCGACGGCGGCCTCTCCCTGCTCACGGCCGACGCGCCGAGCGGCTCCTCCATCGCCTGAGCCTGAACCGTCATGACCATGCGGGCGTCGCTTCTTCGGAAGCGACGCCCTTTTTGCGTTCTTCGGGCCGTCCTGCCGAAGGCCGGAAGCGCTGCGCAGCCGACAAACAGCGCGCCCCCTGCGTTCGCCCGAGCAAGAAGGCAATGTCCTTCTCTCCTGCAAAAACAGAAACGCCGTCCTTCTCTCAAGCATCCGGCCTGGCGTCACCCTCCGGGACGGCTCTCCCTCCGCGTTCCCGCCGCCCCGTCGTGATCCCGAGAACGCCCCCTTTCGGGGAGCGCCCCGGAAAGGGCACGAAAAAAGGCGGAAGAGCCGCGCTCCTCCGCCCGTACCGTTCACGTTCTCCCGGAACTACACCTTCATGTAGGCAAAGCCGGAATTCTGCAGCTGAACGAGGTCAAGCGTGGCGGAAGGCACCACTTCCACGAACGACCAGAGCATGTCCTTTTCCACATGGTAGGAATTCATGGCGCACTGCCCCACGTGAATCTTGAGGCCGTTGGCCACGGCGTTCTGCGCCTTGCCCAGAAGTTCGGTGTTCTCCTTCACGAGCTGCTGCACGGCGGGACCGTTGACGACCATGACGAGCTTGAAGGTTTCCGGCTCCTCCAGTGCCATGAATCCGGCCTTGGCGGCAATGTCCTGAGGGGAAATCTTATGGCGCTTGAGCAGCGCTTCCTTCTTGTAGTTGGCGGCCTGGCTGAACGCCAGCTTGAATACGTTGGGATCGTTGGTGTTCACATGAATGACCAGATCAAACTTCATGACAATCTCCTTGAACCAGTGCTGTTTCAGTCCGTGGCCGGCGTCGCGCGCCGGAAGGCCGGGCCGACGAAGGCCGGAACCGTACCGCACCCTTGAAGCACAAGGGGCTCACCAAAAGAATTTCATCGGCGCAGCCTTCTGTCAATCCATTTTTCATGCCGCAAGCCGGAACAAGGCAAAATGTCTCCCGTTTTTCGGACCTGCGGACCGTCCCGCTTCGCGCATGACGATCCTGTTCGGCACAATGTTCAAAAAAGCGCAAAAAATAAAACAAAAAAGTATCAAATTTAGCAGGTTGACAATCCTGCTCCGCAGGAGCAAGGTTCAAAACCTCCTCCGTTGCAGGGAATTGCGGTTCTCCCTGCACGGCACGGCAGAGGCCGGGTACGCCTGTCGGGATTCCGCGGCGGAAAACGTCCGCCCGCATTCGCCTTCAGGTCATCCCTGCTCCGTCTTTTCCCCGGACGGAACGATATTGTTTTTTCCGCGGCCGCAGAGCGTCGCGGACAAACCAGCCCTTCGGAGAGGGCACTGGAGGACCGGCGAAAGCCGGAACTGTTATGTTTGGCACCCTTTATTTCTTCGGCTGCTGTGCGCTGCTCATTGCAGGTTACGCGGTGTACGGCGCCTTTGTGGAACGCGTGTTCGGGGCCGATGCGTCCCGGAAAACTCCCGTCATGACCAAGAGGGACGGCGTGGACTTCGAACCCATGCCCCTCTGGAAGCTCTACATGAGCCAGATGATCAACATCGCCGGCCTCGGTCCCGTCATCGGCACCATTCTCGGCGCGCTGTACGGCCCCGTGGCCCTGCTGTGGGTGGTCTTCGGCTCCATTTTCGCCGGCGCGGTGCACGACTACATCGCCGGCATGATTTCCATACGGGAAGACGGCATCAGCTACCCCGAGATCATCGGCCGCAACCTTGGCTCGGGCGTACGAATTTTCATGGAATGCTTCACCGTCATCTTCATGGTCATGGTGGGAGCCACCTTCGTGCTGGCTCCGGCCGCCCTGCTGGCCAACCTGTTCCCGCATTTTCTCACCAATCTGTTCCCGTCGGCCCCCACGCTGGCGTGGAGCGTGCTCATCTTCGCCTACTACTTCGTGGCCACCATCATTCCCTTTGACCGCATCGTCAGCCGCTTCTATCCCATCGTGGGCGTCATGCTCATCTTCATGGCCCTGGGACTCATCGTGGCGCTGTTCGTCAAGGGATACACCATACTGCCCAACACGGACTTCTTCACCAACGTGCATCCTTCCGGCACGCCGGTGTGGCCCATCCTGTTCATCACCATCGCCTGCGGCGCCATTTCCGGCTTCCATGCCACGCAGTCCCCGCTGCGCGCCCGCTGCATGACCAATGAAAAGCAGGGCCGCCGCGTCTTCTACGGCGCCATGATCACCGAAGGCGTGCTCGGTCTCATCTGGGCCACCCTCGCGCTCTCCTTCTATCCCGACGCCGCCACCCTTTCCGCGGCCATGGGTCCCAAGGGTGCGCCTACCGTTGTGGTGCAGCAGATCGCCATCACCCTGCTCGGCCCCGTGGGCGGACTTCTCGCCATTCTCGGCGTGGTGCTTCTGCCCATCAGCACCGGCGACACGGCCTTCCGTGCCGCACGCGGCATGCTGGCCGACCGCTTCCACATCGACCAGAAGAGCGTCACGAAGCGCATTCTTACCGCCATTCCGCTGTTCTGCGGCGGCGTGGCCCTTACCCTGCTCGATTTCCCCATCATCTGGAGATACTTCGGCTGGGCCAACCAGACCATGTCCTGCGTGAGCCTGTGGGCCTTCTCCGTGTGGCTGGCCAGACACGGCCGTCTGCACTGGATCACCAGCATTCCCGCGGTGTTCATGACCACGGTGTGCACGGCCTACATCTGCTACGCTCCCATCGGCTTCAGCCTGTCCATGGAAGCGTCCACCATCATCGGCATCGTGGTTTCCCTCTGCTGCCTCGCGCTGTTCCTGCATTTTACGAGAACCGGCAGCCTGAGCGCCCCGAAGCCCGCCGCCTGCGTGAAGTAGCGGCGACGTTCATCTGATCAGAAGGGCCCCTTCCGAGCTTGCGGAAGAGGCCCTTTTTTCATGCCCGCACACGAAAAGAGCCGGAAGGATCGCTCCTTCCGGCCCTGCAAGATGCCTGCAAAAAGCCGAAGCTCTACTTCAGCTTGGAAAGCAGTTCCTCGCGGATGGCTTCGATGGTGCCGCTGCCGTCGAGGGTGATGTAGGTGGTGTCGCCCTTGGCGGCCAGATCCTTGAAGTAGTGGGCCGCGGCGAGGGTGCCGTTCTTTTCGTCATAGTAGATGTCGTGACGCTTGTTGATGGCGGCCTCGTCCTGATCGTCGGCACGGGTCTTCAGCGCGCCGCCGCACACGCGGCACACGTCGCCGTTGGGCTTGATGGCGTCGATGAAGATGTTGTTGGGATGGTTGTTGTTGTTCACGCAGAGGCGGCGGCCCATGATGCGCTCACGGGCGACCTTGCGGGGAAGAAGGATTTCCACCACGTAGTCGAGCTTCATGCCTTCGGCCTTGAGGGCTTCGTCGAGCTTGCGGGCCTGCTCCATGTTGCGGGGAAAGCCGTCCAGCAGCCAGCCCTTGTTGCCCTGACTCTTGAGGATGTCCAGCACCATGGGAATGGTGATTTCGTCCGGCACGAGCTCGCCCTTGTCGATGTAGGCCTTGGCCTTCTTGCCCAGTTCCGTGCCGTTGCCGATGTGCTGACGGAAAACGGCCCCGGATTCGATGTGCTGAATGCCGTATTTTTCCATGAGAAGGGCGCCCTGCGTGCCCTTGCCGCTGCCGTTGGGGCCAAAAATCAGAATGTTCATCAGAATCCTCTGGCGCTTGCGCGCGTGAACGTCCGCGGACCTTGCGTCCCTCGGACTTCCTCGTGAACGCTCGCTGCGTTCATGCTGAGCGAAGCCGTCGCACGGGCGACCTCCCCCGGGTTAACAACCTCCGTCCGCCGCGTCCGAAAAGACGCCGCGGCCACCCCTTCCATGCCGCGCTTGGGCGGCCCCTTCCCGGAACCGGGAAGGAAAATGTCAGTCCTTCGCCCCGGACGGCAGTTCGCTCTCGTCCACAATGAGGGCGCGGCCCTCGCGCAGAACGTCCCGGGCCCGCAGATGATAGTCGTTCAAATATCGGAAGCCCTCGCGGGCAAAGGCTTCGTGCGAGGCCTCGCGCCGTATGCCGGGGCAGTCCTCACGGGCCATGTCGAAGCTCACCGCATCCACCAGATTGCCGCGGAAGAACGGCCAGGCGCGGCACACGGCGGGACGCGCGGGATGGATTCCGCAGCCCTTTCCGGCGCGGAAGAACATGCAGAAGCCGTCCTCACCGCATTTGAGCACGGGCTTGCCGCCCATGTTCTCGGTATAGAGGGCAAGAAACTCGTCGGCCGGAAGATGAAAATGCGCGCAGAGACGCGGCAGATCCCGCGGCCCCACCACGATGCCGCCGCGGCCCTCGCAGCACTTGCCGCAGCGCGTGCAGGAAAACGTTTCGGTGACATCGTCGAAAAGCGCGGCGTGCACGGTCTCAAGACAGCGGTCCTCCACCACCTTGACGCCCGCTTCGGCCATGAGCCTGCCCGCCTCGGGAGAACGTATGCCCTCCTGCATCCAGAAGATCATGGGCAGACGCGGAAGCGCGAGCGTTTCGCGGGCGTGCGCCTCGCAGTACGCGGGCGCGCGGAACAGACAGATGATGTCCGGCGCAAAACCTATGGAGGGGAGATCCGTGATGCTGCGCACGGTGGGAATGCCCCAGGCCTGACGGCGGACGGGATGCACGGGCTGAACGTTGTAGCCGGCATTGAGCAGGTAGCGCCCCACATGATCCACGGGCGAACCGGGCTTGTCCTTGGCTCCTATGATGGCGATGTTTTCGGCCCGCGCCAGAAGGGACCGCATGTCGTCGAACAGCATGAACTCTCCGCTGAAAGGCATTCGTCACAAAACATACGCATTCTATCCCGGGGGCGCTCCATTGGCAATGGGCTGCGGGAGGGAATGACGCGGAAAAGTGCGCGGAAGCACAAAAAAGGCCCGCGTTCCGAAACGGAAGCGGGCCCGCACGCCGTGCCGGAAAAGGCCTTCGCCTTCCGGCGGCGGACGCTACGCCTTTTCAAGCCAGGCGTTCAGGCGCGTTTCATATTCCTCGTCGGTCCAGAGCCTGCGGTCGTACATGCCCGCCACGGCGCGCTGCCGCGAGGCTTCGGCCAGCATGAGGGCCGAGGCCACGGACACGTTGAAGCTCTGCACCATGCCGTACATGGGAATGTACACCTCCCCGTCCACCAGCGGCACGAGCTCCGGCGACACGCCGGAATGCTCGTTGCCCATGATGATGGCCGTGGGCTTTGTGAAGTCGTAGTCGGCAAGGGGGCGGGAGGCGGGCGAACAGCTTGTGGCGAGCACCTGCATGTTCTGGGCGCGCAGGGCCTCCATGAGCTCTTCCTTGCTGGAATGACGGATGGTGTTCACCCATTTGAAGGCCGAGGCCGAAGTCTTGCGGCTGAGCTGCGGAAACGCGCACTGCGTGTAGTAAAGGTGCACTTCCGGCACGCCGAAGGCATCGCAGCTGCGGTAGATGGCCGACACGTTGTGGGGGTCCCACACGTTGTCCATGACAAGGGTGAGTCCCTTCTGGCGCTGCGAAAGCACCTTTTCAATCTTCGCCCTGCGGCGTTCGGTCATGACTCTCATCAGAACTCCAGAGATCCCGTGGTGCGGGGGAACGGCAGCACGTCGCGTATGTTGGCAATGCCGGTCAGCAGCATGATCATGCGCTCAAACCCCATGCCGAAACCGGAATGAGGCACGCTGCCGAAACGGCGCAGATCAAGATACCACCAGTAATCCTCGGGCTTCTGGCCCAGCTCGTCGATGCGCGCGACAAGGCGGTCGAGCCGCTCCTCGCGCTGGCTGCCGCCTATGAGCTCGCCTATGCGGGGCACGAGCAGATCCATGGCGGCCACGGTTTCGTTGTCGTCGTTCATGCGCATGTAGAACGCCTTGATGTCCTTGGGATAGTCGTACACCGTCACGGGCGAGCGGAAATATTCCTCGGCGAGGAAGCGCTCGTGCTCGGTCTGAAGATCGGTGCCGAAGGACACGGGATATTCAAACTTCTTCCCGCTCTCCTGAAGAAGCTTCACGGCGTCGCGGTAGGAAATGCGGGCGTACTTCTTTTCGATCATGTCGCGCAGGCCGTCCAGAAGACCGGGCGCGACGAACTTGTCGAACAGGGCCACGTCGTCGGCGCACGTTTCCACGGTGTGGCGCACCACATGGCGGATGAGTCCTTCGGCAAGCTCCATGTTGTCCCATATGTCGTTGAAGGCGGCTTCGGGTTCCACCATCCAGAACTCGGCGGCATGACGCGGCGTGTAGGAATGTTCGGCGCGGAAGGTGGGACCGAAGTTGTATACGCGGCCCATGGCGCAGGCGAGAGCCTCGGCCTCGAGCTGACCGGACACGGTAAGGCTGGCCTGCTTGCCGAAGAAGTCGTTTTCAAACACGTTGCCGGATTCGGGCTTCGGACCGCCGTCCACGGGAAGCGTGGTCACGCGGAACATCTCGCCCGCCCCCTCGCAGTCGGAACCGGTGAGAATGGGCGCATGAACGTAGTAGAAGCCGAGACCGCGGAAATAGTCGTGCACGGCAAGCGCCGCCTCGGACCGGATGCGGAACGCCGCCCCGTACTTGTTGGTGCGGGGGCGAAGATGCGCGATGGTGCGCAGAAATTCGTCGGAGTGACGCTTCTTCTGGAGGGGATAGGTCGCGGGATCGGCCAGACCGAACACCTGCATGGAGTCGGCATGCACCTCCCACTTCTGTCCCTTGCCCGGAGATTCCACCAGATCGCCGGAAACGCTGACGGCCGCGCCCGTGTTCACGCCTTCAAGTCTGCTCCATGCCTGCGTGCCCTCGTCGATGATGCACTGAAGATTCTTGAGACAGGAGCCGTCGTTGAGCTCAAGAAAGGCAAATCCCTTGGAATCGCGGCGGGTTCTCACCCATCCGCACACGGTGATGCCGCTGCGCGGCCCGGCGGAGGCCAGAGCTTCGCTTATGCTGGTACGCTGCATAGGAAATCTCTCCAGAGAGGAATGTTGAAAGAATGACAGGCAGCATACGCCATAGCGTCCCGCTCTGCAACCGGCGGCAGGCTCCCGCGGAAGGACGGCCCGATCCGGACCGGGAAAGCAGGCACGAAGAAAGCTGACCGAGCCTCTCGCTTAAGACAGGGCGCGTCGTCCGGCAGACGGAATGCCCTGCGCCCGCCTCCTCCCGACGCCGAACCCGCCCTTCCCGTTCTTTTTCTTGCGCAATTTCGTCAAGTCCTGTAAAATACTCCTTCCTCGCGGCTCGGGCGCATTCGTTCCGCGGTCGCGGATCGGAAACGTTGAGGAACACATGAGCGTCATAGGAAACATTCTCTGGATCATCTTCGGCGGCTGGTTCACGGCACTTTTGTGGCTTCTTTTCGGCATTCTGGCGTGTCTTTCCATCGTGGGACTGCCGTGGGGCCGGGCCTGCTTCGTCATGGCGGGTTTTGCCTTCATGCCCTTCGGCTACGAATCCGTTTCCCGCGAGGTGCTGTACGGCAAAAAGGATCTGGGCACGGGGCTTCCCGGCATGCTGGGCAACGCCGTGTGGTTCGTTCTCGCAGGATTCTGGATAGCGCTCGGCCACGTGGCCGCGGCCGCCGCCCTCGCCCTCACCATCGTGGGACTGCCCTTTGCCTGGCAGCACATCAAGCTTGCGGAGCTCGCGCTCTTTCCCATAGGCAAGACCGTGGTGCCCTGCGAAACGGCCGCCGAGGCAAGACGACGCCGCGCCGCCGAAGATTTGAACAGGAGAAGAAACGACGCATGAAATGGACCACGCATCAGGCCATGGCTCTCATGGCCTCCTTTGCCGCGGGCCTTCCCCTTGCCGGCATGGCCGCCGCCTGGTTCGGCTCCGTGGCCCCGGACATGCTGGATCAGCACGCCGCAAGACGCGCCTTTTTCCAGCAGAAAAAATTCAATCAGGTGCACCGCCGCTCCTCGCACTGGTTCGGCTGGTGGCTGGCCATCTGGGCATGGTCGCTCACGGGACAGCTCGGCCCGCTGCCCGACGCCCTCGTGGGGGGATTCGGCTTCGGCGCGCTCACTCACGTGCTGCTCGACATGTGCACCACGCACGGCGTGCCCATGCTGCCCTTCGTGAAGAAGCGTTTTTCCCTGCGTCTGTGCAGCACCGGAAGCATGGGCGAATACGCCCTTCTCATCATGTGCCTGCTCGTGTTCTGGATCATGGAAAAGCCCGAGCTCATGCACTTCAACGTTCCGCTCTACTGAGCTTCTCTCCGTCGGAAGGCCCGGCCGCGCAGCGGACGCTTCCGCACGGAGCGGCGCATTCCCGCGCGCCCGAGTCAGGCCCTCTCCGCCGTCTTTTCTCTTCCCCGTTCCTTGCCTCCCCGTCGTACACGGCGCACAAGCGCCTCGCCGTCTCCGCAATGCGCCCGCGCAGACGACGCGGGGAAAGCAGCGTCGCCGCGTCCGCAAAGCTCAGCACCCATGACACCACTTCGGCCTCGCTTCTGGCCGTCATGGTCAGCGTGACGCCGCCGTCCCGGTGCCTTGTCAGCTTCTGATCCCGGCTCCACGTGCGCTCGGACACGTAGACCGCCGCCGAGGCGTCAAAGCGCACGCGCACGGTGAAGGGTCTGCCGACCATGAGGCCGAAGCAGTCCTGCCTGTCGTCCCCTTTCTCAAGACACCCCTCCAGCCTTCGGCGCGTCATGCGCACGCCCGTCATGCGATGAACGGCGAGATTCGTGGGGGACTCGAAAAGCGGTTCCGCCCCGCCCTCCTCCGCCACCATCCATCCGTGCGCGTACAGCGATTCATGGTAGGCAAGCAGCTTCTGCGGCGCAAAGAAATGCCGCTTCCGCTCGCCGGAGGTCGCGCGGTAGCCGATCTCGCACACACGGCCCTGCCGAATGGCGTCCATGAGCGTGCGCAGACTCTGCTGAAAGGGAGAATAGTCTATGGGACCCCTCGCTGCCGCCTGCCCCATGCACTCGGCATCTCCCAGCGTCTCGCCCTCCGGAAGAAGTGCCGATGCCTGCAGAAGCGCGGCATCCATGGTTTTCTGCATGGACTTTGGCAGAAGATGGCACAAAAAGGCGCGGCACAGAGCAAGCTGCTGCAATCCCTCGGGATCGAGGCTTACCTTCGGCAGCGTCGCGGGCCGCTCCAAATGATACGTGACCTCGCGCCCGCGCATGCCGCGCAGAAGTTTGCCGAAAGACGACGCTTCCAGCTGATCCACGAGACGCCGCACCGTCTGCTTGGAACAGTCAAGCTCGCGGGCAAGCTCCGTCAGGCTGACCGTCCTGCCGCTGAAAAGCAGCATGGAATAGAGTGCCAGAAGTCTTTCCGAAGGCGTCACGTCCCGGTTCCATTTGCTGCCCATGCCTTCCCCCGTCGTTGTCGTCCGCTCCTGTCCGAGCGTGTCCAACCATAAGAAAAAAAAGAATGCCGGGCAAGAAACGGCCACGCCTATCCCATGAAGCCCATGCGCACGGGCGCGCGTTCCTTCTTCAGCGCCACCTCCCGCTCAAGCGCCGCCACGAGCGCTTCGTGCGTCACGGACCCCGGTTCCGCGATCATGGGATCATGCTGCATCCGCACGACATGAAAATCGCCCGGCGCAAGCCTTTTCAGCGCCATGAGCCTGCGAAGGAGCGCCTCGGACAGCTCCCCTT
>NZ_CAJJIC010000088.1 GCF_905187505.1 uncultured Mailhella sp. | reverse complement strand
CGGCGGCGAAGCTGCGGGCCTTTGCATCTTCCATGCGTCCGGGAAGAGAGTGCGGCGCCCCGGATGTGCCCGGGGACTGCCGGATGTGACGTGCGCCGGGCAGGATCTTCTTCGCGCAGGTCAGCAAAGCCCCTTTGATGCTGCGAGGTTCCGGCGCGTTCCTTCTTGTTTTTTTCTTTCGCCGGGACTACGTTCTGCCTCGCAACAAGGAGGCAACATGCTTGAGTTCACGCGGGAAGGAATGCTGGATTTGACGAAGGCGCTGGTGCGCATGCGCAGCGTGTCGCATACGCAGGGAGAAAACGAGGCGGCCGACGCCATTCACGATCTTCTGGCCGGAGAGACATATTTTCAGGAGCATCCTGATTTTCTGCGTCTTCTTCCCGTGGAGAGCGGCGGACTGGCAAGGCGTGCCGTGCTGGCGTTCGTGCAGGCATCGACGCCCTGTTCCCGTACGGTGCTTCTGAATGGTCATTTCGACGTGGTGGATACGGATGTGTGCGGTGATCTGGCCGACCTGGCCTTTGACGCCGACGCCTATACCGCGGCCATGGCTGGCAGGGACATTCCCGAAGACGCGCGGAAGGATCTTGCATCGGGCAACTGGCTTTTCGGCAGGGGCGTCATGGACATGAAGGCGGGCATTGCCCTTTACATGGCGTATCTTGCGCACATGGCCCGTCATCGCGATGAACTCGGCGTGAATCTTCTGTTCCTGGCCGTTCCCGATGAGGAGGGCAGTTCTGCAGGCATGCGCGGCTCTCTTTCCGGCCTGTGCGCCTTCGTGAAGGAGCACGGCCTTGATCTTGTGGCGGCGCTTTCCGGAGAGCCCGCCTTCTGGACGTCGAAAACCACGGCAGAGAGCAGACCTCACCGGATTCTGTTCACCGGCACCACGGGCAAGATCATGCCTTTGTTCTTCTGTGTTGGACGCGAGGCCCACGTGGGCTATTCCTTCGACGGCGTGAACGCCGCGGCGATAGCCGCACGGGTGGTATGCCTCATGGACTGCTGCCCCGATCTCATGGACGGGGCGGGGGAAGATACGCTGACGCCTCCGGTCTGCCTCAAGCTGAAGGATCTTAGAGACACCTATTCCGTCACGCTGCCGGAGAGGGCCGCAGCCTACTTCAACGTGCTTTCCGTCAGCAGAAGTCCTCTGGACATGCTGGAAATCTGTCGGAACATCGCCCGCCGTGCGCTGGAAGAGACGCTGGACGGCATCAGAGAGGCGGGACGGCGTTTTCAGAAGCAGGCCAATCGTGCGGACACGCCCGTTCCCGCATGGGAGGCACGCGTGCTTACCGTGCATGAGCTCATGGAAATGATGGCCGGAGAGGGAAACATGGACGAGGCGAAGGCGCGTCTTTCCGCGTTTGCCGAAGCTCTTCCCGCAGACATGGACGAGCGGGAAAAGGGACTGGCCGTGCTCGATCATCTGGTGTCGCTGGTCAATCTCAAGGGACCGGCCGTCGTCGTGGGGTTTCTGCCCCCGTATTATCCCCAGCGTCTCAACCTTAGGGCCACGGAAAAGGAACGCCGTCTGCGCACCGTCATGGAAGGCGTCTGCGCCGATCTTGAGAAGAGCGTCGGCGCCGTCAGCCTCGTGGAGTGCTTCAGCGGCATCATGGATCTGAGCTACATGGGCTTTCAGGGAGAGCCCGGCGAGCTGAAGACCCTGGCGGAGAACATGCCCGGCTGGGGCGAGGTCTTTTCTCTTTCCATGGACGACCTGCTGTCGCTCGACGTTCCCATTGCTTCCGTGGGTCCTTCCGGCAAGGATGCGCACAAGGACACGGAGCGGCTGGAGCTCGAATATTCCTTCGGCGTCGCGCCGAAGATGCTGGAGCGCGTCGTCCGCGAGCTCGGCGTCAGCTCCTGCGAAAGCGCCGTCAGAGGCACTGCGGCAGATTGCTCCAGCCTTTCTTGAGAGGGCGTCCCTTCCGACGCGGGTATCGGTACGTATAACGGCGTCGATACGGAACGATGACGTTCGGAGCGAAGAGTATGGGCCGGTCCGTGTCGCTCACGGCCGGTCTTTCCATGGAGGGGGCATGCCAAGGAAGCCTGCCGCATCTTCGCAGAAGTCGTCCCTCAGATGGAGCCTGTGTTCCAGGCTCTCAGGGGTGAAGCCACGCCATGGCCGGTCATGATGTTTTTGCCGCCGTCCCAGGACGGGAGCGTCTTGCCCGGAAAACGCCGGACGCAGTCATTTTCCGTTTTGCCGGGACGAGAGGGAGGCGAGCCGGAAGCTGTGGGCCTTCTGCCTGATGGGGCAGAAGACGACAGTCCTTTTTCCCGGCGGGATGCGGAACTTCCCGGAGCCTTCTCCCTTGAAGTGCGCACGGGCATGACTTATACTTCATCCCTCTGTTTTCCTTTTTTCGCCCGACGGGCTTGGAGTTCTCATGTTTGAACTTGAATTCAACGGCAAACCGTACCTCAAGGCCGACAACGCTCTGCCTCTCTTCTTCATAGCCGGGCCGTGCGCCATAGAAAGTCGCGCCCACGCGCTGGAAGTTTCCGCCGCGCTCAAGGAAATCTTTGCGGCTGCGGGCATTCCCTTTGTCTACAAGTCCAGCTTCGACAAGGCCAACCGCAGTTCCGGCACGGGTTTTCGCGGCGTGGGCATGGAAGAGGGCCTCTCCATACTTGCCGAAGTGAGAGAAAGCCGGAATGTTCCGGTGCTTACCGATATCCATACCGCCGAGCAGGCCGCACCCGTGGCTGAAGTGGCGGATTATCTTCAGACGCCCGCCTTCCTCTGCCGCCAGACCGATCTCATTCTGGCCGCCGCCTCCACCATGAAGCCGGTGAACATCAAGAAGGGGCAGTTCCTTGCGCCGTGGGAAATGGAAAACGTGCTCAGAAAGGCTCGCTCCACGGGCAATGAGCGCATCACCCTGTGCGAGCGTGGAACCACGTTCGGCTACGGCAATCTGGTGGTGGACATGCGCGGTCTTGAAATCATGAAGAAGTTTGCGCCGGTGGTGTTCGATGCCACCCATTCCGTGCAGCTTCCGGGAGCGCAGGGCTCGTGCAGCGGCGGACAGCGGGAATTTGTGCCCACCCTGGCTCGGGCGGCGACCGCCGTGGGCGTAGCGGGCATATTCATGGAGGTGCATCCCGATCCTGACAAGGCGCCCTGCGACGGACCGAACATGCTCGCCGTCAAGGATCTTCCGGCGTTTCTTTCGCTCATCCGTGAGTTTGACGCCGTTGCCAAGGAGAAGCGCGCATGAGCATCATAGCCGTCATTCCTTCCCGTTACGCGTCCACGCGTCTGCCGGGCAAGCCTCTGGTCGACATCTGCGGCAAGCCCATGGTGCAGCACGTGTATGAACGGGTGCGCCAGGTGGAGCTTTTTGACGAGGTTCTGGTGGCCACGGATGATGAGCGCATCATGAACGCCGTGGCATCCTTCGGCGGCAGAGCCTGCATGACCAGCGTCGACTGTCCTTCGGGTTCCGACAGGCTCATTGAGGTGGCAGGGGCGCATCCGGCCGACATCTATGTGAACGTGCAGGGCGACGAGCCGCTGGTGGAACCTTCCGCCATCGAGAAGCTGGCACGCGCCATGCTGGAAGATGCGTCGCTTCAGATGGGAACGCTCTGCTATCCCATAACCGTGGAGCAGGCGCAGAATCCCAACCTTGTGAAGGTGGTGCGGGCGCATAACGGCAACGCACTGTACTTCAGCCGCAGTCCCATACCGTTTCCCCGTTCCGGGGGCACGGCTCCCGAGTATTTCGGGCACCTCGGCATGTACGCCTATCGTCATGACTTTCTCATGAATTTCGGTTCCCTTCCATATTCTCCTCTGGAAAATACGGAAAAGCTGGAGCAGCTTCGCGTTCTCCAGGCGGGCATTGCCATCCGCGTGCTTGAGGTCAAGGCCATGGGGCCGGGCGTGGACACGCCGGAAGATCTTGAAGAAGTGCGCCGCATTCTTGGGAAAAAAGGCGAGTGAGAGCGATGAAGTATCTTGACGAAGCTCGGCAGGTGCTGCGCGACGAGGCGCAGGCGCTCTGCATTCTGGCAGACGGTCTCGGGGAATCCTTTGAACGGACGGTGGACTGTCTGCTCGGCATCAGGGGCCGCATAGCCGTCACGGGCATGGGAAAGAGCGGTCATGTGGCGCGCAAGATAGCAGCCACTCTCGCCTCCACGGGCTCTCCGGCGTATTTCATTCATCCCGCCGAGGCCAGTCACGGAGATCTCGGTATGATGACGCCGGATGATGCCGTCATCGCCATTTCCAATTCCGGCAATACGGCGGAACTGACGGACATCGTGCTTTATGCCTCTCAGAACAACATGCCGCTCATCGCCATTACCAAGAATGCCGACAGCTTTCTCGGCAAGCACTGCGACTACCTTCTTCAGCAGCCGCAGCTGCACGAGGCTTGTCCTCTGGACTGCGCTCCCACCACGAGCACGACGGTGCAGATGGCGCTCGGCGATGCCCTCGCCATGTGCCTGCTCACGGCCCGGGGATTCCGCAAGGAGGACTTCCGGCGCTTTCATCCGGGAGGGTCCCTCGGGCATAAGCTGTCGCTGGTGCGCGATCTCATGCACACGGGCGAATCCATGCCGCTTCTTTCTTTGAACGCTCCCATGATGGACGTGCTTGCAGAAATGACGAAGAAGGGCTTCGGATGCGTCGGCGTCATGGATGGAGAGTCGCTTGCGGGCATCATTACCGATGGTGATCTGCGCCGTCACATGGGGCCGCACATTCTCGAAAGCACGGCCTGCGAGCTCATGACACGAAACCCCGTATGCGTCGATGCCGACGCGCTGAGCGCCAAGGCACAGGGCATCATGGAGGACAGAAAGATCACCTGTGTCTTCGTCGTGGATGAAAGGCACAGGCCGCTCGGCATATTGAGCATGCACGACATATTGTAGGGCTGTTTGTCGGGAAACCTTCTCCCTGCGCAGAAAAAGCCGTTCACCGGAAGGTGAGCGGCTTTTTCGCATGATAAGGAAGGGCGAAGCCCGCGTGGCCGGAAGCGGCGGAAAAAGACAGGGCCTGCCTGCTCCAGTCCGCCAGGCGGAGGTGCGGGGTCCGACAGGGAAAGGGGGGCTCCGGCCCGGAACCGAAAAGCTCCGGTCATCTCAAGGCAGCGACCGGAGCCGGGAGGTTCTGAGAGGCGGAGAGCGATGCTACTTTCGTCCGCTGCGCGCCTGCTTTTCCAGTTCCGCAAGATCGTAGGGCGTGGACTGGTAGACGAAGTAGTTGAGCCAGTTGGCGTAGAGCAGATGGGCGTGGGCGCGCCAGGTCATGCGGGGCGTCTGCCGAGGGTCGTCGTCCGGATAGTAGTTTTCAGGAATTTCCGGGTTGATGCCGGCCGCAAGGTCGCGCGTATATTCCTTGTGAAGGGTGTCGGCATCGTATTCGGAATGACCGGTGATGAATATCTGCTTGCCGTTGTCCGTGGAAATGGCATAGAGCCCCGCCACGGGGGAGGAAGCGAGTATCTTGAGTTCCGGCTGCTTTTCCACGTCGGCCCGATCCACCGTGGTGTTGCGGGAATGGGGGACCATGAACACGTCGTCGAAGCCGCGGAAGAGAATGGAACCGGCATGATCCACGTGATGGGGATAGATGCCGGAAATCTTTTTGGGCAGCAGCCTTTTCTGAATGCCGTAATGATAATACAGACCGGCCTGGGCGCCCCAGCAGATGTGGAAGGTGCTGTGCACGTGGCTTTTGCTCCACTCCATGATGTCGCAAAGCTCCTTCCAGTATTCCACTTCCTCAAAAGGCATGAGCTCTACGGGAGCACCGGTGATGATCATGCCGTCGTAGTAGTTGCCGCGCACCTCCTCAAAGGTCTTGTAGAAGGAGAGCAGATGGCTGCGGGGCGTGTTTTTGGATTCGTGGCTGGAGGTGTGGATGAGTTCAAGTTCCACTTGAAGGGGAGTGTTGCCCAGCAGACGGGAAAGCTGCGTTTCCGTCGCTATCTTGGTAGGCATGAGGTTGAGCAGAAGTATCTTCAGAGGACGGATGTCCTGCGTGATGGCACGCGTTTCGGTAATGACGAAGATGTTTTCGTTGTTGAGCGTTTTTACGGCAGGAAGTTCATTGGGAATTTTGATGGGCATGGCATCCTCCCGGATGATGGACGAAAAGGTTCGGGAAGCCGGCGGCCGGAACCTGAAAAAAAGGGCCTTCCGAAGAATTCGGAAGGCCCGTGGAATCAGCGATTGGCTTCCAGAGCCTGATGGATGTCGGCAATGAGGTCTTCAGCGTTCTCTATGCCGCAGGAGAAGCGCACGAGTTCGGGCAGAATGCCGCAGTTGCGCAGTTCTTCGTCGTTCATCTGGCGATGCGTGGCGCTTGCAGGATGCAGGCAGCAGGTGCGGGCGTCGGCCACGTGCGTTTCGATGGCGGCGATGCGCAGGTGCTTCATGAAGTTTTCCGCAGCCTTGCGACCGCCCTTCACTCCGAAGCTCACTACGCCGCAGGAGCCGTTGGGAAGATACTTCTGCGCAAGTTCATGGTACTTGTCGCCGGGCAGTCCGGGATAGCGCACCCAGTCCACCAGATCGCTCTGGCTGAGGTACTTGGCCACGGCCAGACCGTTTTCACAGTGACGGGCCATGCGGACGTGCAGGCTTTCCAGACCGAGGTTCAGCAGAAAGGCGTTCTGCGGGGCCTGAATGGCGCCGAAGTCGCGCATGAGCTGCGCCGTGGCCTTGGTGATGTACGCCGCGGCGTTGCCGAACTTGGTCACATAGGTGATGCCGTGATAGCTTTCATCGGGAGTGCAGAGACCGGGGAACTTTTCGGCATGGGCCATCCAGTCGAACTTTCCGGAGTCCACGATGCAGCCGCCCACGGCTGCGCCGTGACCGTCCATGTACTTGGTGGTGGAGTGCACCACGATGTCCGCACCCCATTCGATGGGACGGCAGTTCACGGGCGTGGCAAAGGTGTTGTCGATGATGAGAGGCACGCCGTGGGCATGAGCGGCTTTGGCGAAGCGTTCAATGTCGAGGACCACGAGAGCGGGGTTTGCGATGGTTTCGCCGAACACCGCCTTGGTGTTGGGACGGAAGGCGGCTTCCAGTTCCTCGTCGGAGCAGTCGGGAGAAACGAAGGTGAAATCGATGCCCATGCGCTTCATGGTGACGGCAAACAGGTTGTAGGTGCCGCCGTAAATGGTGGAGGAAGCCACCACATGGTCGCCTGCGCTTGCAAGGTTGAACACGCTGAAGAAGGAGGCCGCCTGACCGGAAGAGGTGAGCATGGCGGCGCTGCCGCCTTCCAGGGCGGCTATCTTGGCGGCCACGTAGTCGTTGGTGGGGTTCTGAAGACGGGTATAGAAATAGCCGCTGGCCTCAAGGTCGAACAGCTTGCCCATGTCTTCGCTGGTGTCGTACTTGAACGTGGTGCTCTGAATGATGGGGATCTGACGGGGTTCGCCGTTGCCGGGAGTGTAACCGCCCTGTACGCAGGTGGTTTCGATATGCTTGCTCATGCGATATCCTTTGTTGAGGCTTAAGCCGTGTTTGCATTCCTGTTGTGCCGGTCGGACACGCGGGGGTCGGTGGAAAAGCGATGCCCGACAGGAACTGGTGAACAAAAATGAAAAAGCCCGCGCTTGTCGCACGGGCTTCCTGCCGGTATTGCTCAGGCATGAAGAAAGATCGGTGCGACTGATGTTTCGCCCCTGCACATGCGTTCGTCGAGAAGTTCGAGAAAGTATTCCATGTCATGCCTGTCCTTGATATAACTCTATATCTGGAAATCCTTATATAGAGGCCTTTCAAAAATGTCAAGCGGTGTGGACGGAACTTGCGGATTTTCCTTGCATCTGTGGTCAGACCTTGCCTTTCAGGAGGTCAGAGAGTTTTTTTTGGGGGAAAAATTCGGAAGGAAAGAAGAAAAATTTTTCGGTCTCCAGAAGTTCCGGCGGAAAGAGTTCCGACAGGAGGATGCGTAATTTTTTTCCGGGACGAGGCTCTTCCCGGGCACTGACGGGCTTCAGGCGACCTGAAGGGCAGAGAACGCGTCCGTGCTTTTCATGAAGCCATAACGACGGCGAAACGTCTGCGGGGCGTTTTTGCAGCAAAGAAAAGCGCGTCTTCGACAGTTTTTTGACGAAGACGCGCCGAAGGACCGGACTGCGGGGATGTGATGATGAAGCGGTGCGCGGCCGCGGAAGGCGTGCGGCTGATCCGCAGACGGGCATGGCCGGTGAAGTCGGAACGTTCATGTCCCGTTCCGGCCGGACAAGGTGTCAGGGAAGCATGTCGTATTCGGCGGATGTCACGGGTTCGAGCCATTCGTTGGAGGCGTTGTCGCCCGGAACTTCCACGGCCAGATGCGCAAACCAGCTGTCTTTTGCCGCGCCGTGCCAGTGCTTGACGCCTGCGGGAATGATGACCACGTCGCCTGCATGCAGCTCGCGGGCGGGTTTGCCCCATTCCTGATACCAGCCGCGTCCGGCCGTGCACAGAAGGATTTGTCCGCCGTTTTTGTCGGCATGGTGGATATGCCAGTTGTTGCGGCAGCCGGGCTCGAAAGTCACGTTGCCGATGGCCACGCCTTCGGTGGAAAGCATGTTCAGATAGCTGTTTCCCGTAAAGTACCGGGCATAGGCGGTGTTGGCTTCGCCGCGGGGAAAGAGATCGGTGATCGTGTTCATGTGTCTGCTCCTGAATGCAGAGGTCGTTGACGGCATGCCTTGCCGTCGTAAGGGGCAGGGGGCTCGAGGGGCCTGCCCACGGAGAGGCCGGGGAACGGAAGACCCATGCGCATCCTGCATGTTCAGCCTGCGGACAGCGCAGGTCCACATCTCCGGGAAAGGCTGCATCCTGCTCTTTTTTCGGAACGTAACGCCCAAGACGGAGAGAACATAGAGCCTATTCTCTCCTTTTCTTGCCTGATTCTGTCACGCCGTGCAGAAACGCTTCGCGAAAGGGCGGGGGGTCAGAGCGTCTTTCCCGTGCTTTTGAAGTAGAGGGCAAAGCTGGCAAGGGTGAGCATGGTGGCGCCGGCGAGAATGACGGCAGCCACGAGAAGAATGCCCGTCATGCCGGAGGCGTCGTAGATGTGGCCGCCGAGAGCGGCGGCTGAGCCTATGGAAAACTGTATGGCCGCCACCGAAAGGCCTCCGGCGATTTCCGCCTTGTCGGACAGCGTGAGAGCTATCCATGCCGTCCAGCCCACGCAGAGCATGCCGAAGAGAAATCCCCAGAGCAGAAGCAGAACGAGGCTGAAGGACACGATGCTGCGGCAGAAGAAGAGCAGCACGGCCAGGGACGTCAGGGCGACGTGCATGCCGGCCATGGTGAGCTTGAAGTTTCTGTTCAGAAGCACTCCTGCGGCAAAGGTTCCCACCGTGTTGGCCGCGCCGTAGGCCAGAAGCATGATGGAAAGAGAGGAGGCGTTCAGGGCAAGACCGTGCTCAAGATAGGGCCGCAGATAGGTGAAGAGAGAATGGTAGCCTCCGTAGGCGAAGACGGTGGCCGCAATGCCGGCAAGCACCCAGCGTACCTTGAGCAGAGAGATCATGCCGTGAAAGTCGTTGCCCGGCCGGGGAGGAATGGAGGGAAGGGTCAGGAACTGCCAGATGAACGAAATCAGTCCGGGAATGGTGGAGAGCAGAAAGACGTTGCGCCAGCCGCAGAGCTCTTCCAGAAGGCTGGCGAGAGGCAGGGATATGATGGTGGCCACGGACACGCCGGAATACAGAATGCTGAGAGCGCGGGCAATGTCCTTGGGAGGCACGAGCTGAATGGTGACGGCTGAGGCCATGGACCAGAATCCGCCCACGCATATGCCGAGAAGACCGCGGCCGAGAAGAAGCATGGCGTAACTGGAGGCCGTGGCGACCAGAACGTTGGATACGATGAGCAGCGCGGAAAGGGTGAGGAGAATGCGGCGTCTGTCCGTATGCCGGGTGAGAGGCGCAAGCAGCAGGCTGGTCAGCATGGCAAGGGCGCCGACGGACGTGACGGTCTGTCCCGTCATGCCTTCGGAAATGGACCGCTGCCCCGTAAGCGGTGAGCGTATCCGTGCCGAAACTGTTCACGATCCCCA
>NZ_CAJJIC010000087.1 GCF_905187505.1 uncultured Mailhella sp. | reverse complement strand
CGTTTATTATTCATGATGATGATGTAACAAAATATCAAAGCTCTGAAATTGAAGGGAATGGAAAAGCTACTACAGATACTGAAAGTCATACATTAAAGATTATATATAATAATAAAGATTTTACTGGGTATTTACAAGATGGAATAGTTGATCTTTATCATTATAATGATAATGGATGGGCTGAAGTTATACATGTTAATGTTGATCTTAATACTTTCGATGGAACGAATTATATATTAAGTAATATAAGAGATTGGGAGAATAAGGGCCTGAATAATGACATCACCGTCATAGTTACGGATCAATACGGCAATACGGCACAATATGAAATGCATGTGGACAAGCAGGGTGATGTCACGGCAGTAAGCGGTTCTGTTGACATGACCGGTACGGGAGATTCCGACAGCCTGTACGGCGGCAACGGCAGTGATACTCTGAATGGCGGCGAAGGCAACGACAGTCTGTGGGGATTTGCCGGCGACGACACCTTGTCTGGCGATGACGGCAACGACAGACTGTACGGCGGAGACGGCAAAGACACTCTGTACGGCGGTGCAGGCACGGACGTGCTTGTCGGCGGCAGCGGCGACGACACGCTGGATGGCGGAGACGGCAACGATGTGCTCATCGGCGACGGACAGGGAGGCTTTCAGGCGCTTATTGAAGGCACGGTCAACGCGGAAACCTTCCAGAAGTATCTGGATCAGCAGTCCGTGGCCGATCTTGACGGGCTCATCAAGAAGTATGACGCGATGGACTCGGAAGGCGGTGACGACAAGCTCTTCGGCGGAGCCGGTGACGACATTCTCATCGGCGGCGCGGGCAACGACTACCTCGACGGCGGCGACGGGCAGGATGTCATGTACGCCGGTTCCGGGGACGACGTGGTGGTCTACGACTCCAGCGACTACCTCATCGACGGCGGCAGCGGCATAGACGCGCTGCTTGTGGACAAGAGCGAGTTCACAGGTGACGACATAACCAAACTTCTCGGAAGCCATAGCGAGAAGGTGCAAGGTCAGCCTCTGGTCAACGGCTTTGAGCTCGTCATTACCGGAGACGGCATCGACAAGCTCGGCCTCACTTCCCTGAGCGATTTCGGCATCACCGTCAATCATGACGATGACAAGTCAAGCGTGACGCTGGGAGGACAGTGGACTAAACAAGCTGATGGAAGCTACACGACCCGCTTTGCCGATGCTTCCGGTCAGGATGTGAATCTTACCATGCACATCGACAATAATGCGGTCACCGTCATCGACAGCAGCATACAGGCCATGGTCGATCAGGCGGCCCAGAACATTGCCTATTCCAACGGCTGATGACTGAAGGCAGGGGGGAGAGGCCCGAGCGGCGTTCATCCCCCCCGGATTGCCGGATAAAAAACAACAGGGGGCGGAAGACACACTTTCGCCCCCTTTTTCATGGGTGCGGCGCGCTTTTGCGCGAGACTCATGCGGAAGGCATTGCCCTGCGGGGCGGGCGGGGATAATGATCGGAAAGACGATGACGCGGTGAGGACACATGAAATTTCTGTTCTGCAACGACAGCTATCCGGGGCTTTTCGGCTCCATGCCCGCACAACTGGCCTCCGACGCCGGAAACGAGGTGATGTTTCTGTCCTTTTATCCCCGGCAGGAGGCGGCCACGCCGGGCATCATGCATGCCCGGCTGAAAATAGACCGGGGAAGCGTGCCACAGGGAAAGGACTGGTATGAGGCGGAGTGGGAAAAGAGCGTCAAGGCTTCCGCGCAGGCCGGTCGGACGTTCTGCCGTCTTCGGGATTCGGGCTTTGTTCCCGACATCGTGCTGGTCAGATTCCACGCCGGGCTGACCCTGTTTCTCCGTCATGCCTTTCCCGACGCGTTCATCGTGCTCTACCCGGACGTCATCCGAAGCCGGGGCGATTCCGAAGAGAGGGCGGCCCGGATGCAGGCCATGCGGGACATACAGGTCAGTCAGATGGTCCGAAGCAATGTGTGCTTTGTGCAGAGCGCCGGGCAGAAGCGCCTTTTTCCGCCGCTGCTTCATCCCGTCATACGGGTATGCCGTCCCATGGTGGACACGGCGTTTTTCTCCCCCGGGCACGACGATCTGTCGCTGTTCTTCCCCGACGCCCGTCCGGGGGAGAAGGGCGAGCTTCTGACCTTTCACATGAAGGGCGAAAACGCGGTGGACCAGCAGATGGTGCAAATGCTGCTCGGGCTGCTCGTGCACCGTCCGGCGTGCCGCATTGCCCTGTCGTTCGGGAACAACGGGAGCAGAAGGCATTGGGAAGCGCTGCACGGGGCCCTTGCGGAAAACTTGCGCAAACGCCTGTTTCTTGCCGGAGGGCTCGACCGGAACCGCTACAGGACGCTTTTGAGTTCCAGCACCGTGCACGTCTTTCCTGAAATATCCTCGCTGCTCATACAGGAAGTGCTTGAAAGCATGAGCTGTGAAAGCCTGGTCATGGCCCCCCTTGCCGAAGACGGCGACGTGGTGAACCATGACACGGCGGTGGATTTTTCGGAAAAGGAGCCTGCCGCACGATTCAGGACCATCTGCCGCGTCCTGGACGACATGGAAGCCTTTGCCCCTGTACGCAGGAACGGAAGGCGGCTGATCGTGGAACAGTACGACGAGGCGAAGGGCATGCGCGCACACATCGCGCAGATTCTGAAAGCCTTTGAGGTCGCCGGAAACGCCGCAAAGTCCTGAGCCCGGCGGAAGTTCCTGACCCCGCCCCGACCGGGCCTCCCGATTGAGCGGTGCGGCGGATGGTCGCCTTGTCGTCGCTTTTTCGCGTCGTGCCTTGTCAGAGGGAAACGTCCCTTGAGGGGAGCGCCGCCGGGCCTGCCTGCTTCTGCGTGCCGATGCCGGGATGCATGGGAAATGCCCCGGAGGGTTCCGCCTTCTTTGTGACGCGGATTCCGGTTTTTGCGCGCGTCATCGTCATTGCCCGGCGTTTTTTGGGCTGCTTTTTCCGCAGCAGACGGGGAACCCCGGCGAAGCCGTCTTCGGGCGTCGCCCCGCATCGACCGTGAGCGGCCGGAGAGAAACGGGAGTCTGACGGACCTGAATCGACCTTCGAGCTTCGGTTCCCGCCGCTCGTCGTTCGTGAACGGCCCGGGCGCTGCCGAAAAGCCCTGCATCTGATGCCGCAGTCTGAAAGCGCAGGGCGGCATGGTTTGATGGCGAGCCCGGACGCGTTCAGAGGCGTGAGCGTTGAGACCGGCCGAAAAAAGACCCCGGTCCGCACAGGCGGACCGGGGCAGGGGACAGGCCTTTGCGCCGATTTCGGACGGCGGGGGAAGAAGAGGGGGCAGCCGGTTCTTCCCGTCTTGTCCGGCTGGCTGAGGCGGCGGCGCAAAGACAGAGGGACCGACAAATGAGCGGGAGCGTTCGCGCTCCGCGCGTTGTCGGAAACGTGCGGCGACGCCGGAAAAAGCGGCGGGCGGTTCGGCCCTGACCGCATCCGTTTTTCCGCAGAACTGCGGAGCGTCGCCAAAAGGCGGGGAGAGCGCCGGAAGCAGGGGAAGCGCTCTCCCGAAGCCCCACCGGCGCGGCTGGAGCCGGTGGAAATGTCTCATCATGTCCGTTCTGCAAAGAAAGCGCTGCGGCCCGGTTCCCGTTCATGCGGAGAACCGATTCCGGCCGCGCATGATACGCACGTCGTGCTGTCGCGGCATGACGGCATCCGAAAGAAGGGGCCGCGTGTTTCCGCGTCGATGACCGGGCGACGGGGACAGACGCCGTCCTCCGACGGCAGGCCGGTCGGGGCCGGTTGCAGACGGAACGTTCCGAACCTTTTTCGTCCGTGGCTTCTGAGAAAGGGACGGGCAGGGCCGGCGCTCGGGCTTCGCGTGAGGGATGCGTGGAAGAGCCCGGGCGGACTTCTTTCCTGCGGGAAAAGGCGGAGGCCTCCGCCGGACGGACCTCCGTCGCAGTCCGGCAGGTCACGGCAGCCCGGCAGGTTCGGCGGCCCTCGGAAGATAGGAGCTCCTCCTCGGAGCGCGGCGGGAACGCGTTGGAAAGTCGCGGCTCCGCAGCGGCGGGCGCATGAAACGAGGACGTTTCCGCAGGCCCGTCAGAGCGGGCGGAAACGGGACTCGGAGAAACGCCTTTTCCGGCAGTCCCCGGCGGCTGACGGGCAGGCTCAGTCTTCGGAGGCGTGACGCTTTTCCCAGAGGCGCATGTCCTTCATCTTCTTGCGGCGCACGCGCTGTATGCTCTTGCACACCAGGGGCGCGTCGCTCTTGATGCCCCATTTCCTGCGGTAGGAATCGGCATCGAGGCCGTGCTTGGCCAGGTGCTTTCTGGTGATGAGCTTGAAGGACTTGCCGCATTCCAGACAGGTGATGCTTTTTTCCCTGATGGATCTGGAGGGGGAAGGCATGGGCGCTTCTTCCTCTTCTTCGGCGTGAACGCCCGATTCCAGATCTTTCAGGCTGGAGGCCAGCGTACGAATCATGGCCACCATTTCTTCTTCCTGCATGACGCGCACGGAAGACTGTGCCTTGACGAGTTCGATGGCCTGTTTCAGATAATCATCCATGATGTTGTTCCTCCAGAGGGTTGACATGGGAAAGAGGGCGCTTTCGGGGGCGTCCGGAGTGTTCGTGCGGGCGATCCGGTGGAGAGAAACCCGGATCGCCCGATGCGGGCCGCATCCTTCAACCTTGAGGATGCGGGGGCCGGGGCCGGCGTGCGGACCCGGAGACATGGGGTGCAAGGCCGCAGTTCGTCGCGCCGTTTTTCTGCACCCACATTTCAAAGAGAAGGCGGGACACGAAAATGGCCGTGAACATGGAAGCCAGAATGCCGAGCGCCAGCGTGACGGCAAAGCCGCGGATGGGCCCGGTGCCGAACTGATAGAGCACGGCGGCCGTCAGCAGCGTGGTGAGATTGGAATCGAGAATGGAGCTCTGCGCCTCGCGAAAGCCCGCGGCGACGGCCCGGCTCATGGAGAGCCCACGGCCTATTTCTTCGCGTATGCGCTCGAAGATGAGCACGTTGGCGTCCACGGACATGCCGATGGTGAGCACCACGCCCGCAATGCCCGGCAGAGTGAGCGTGGCGCCGAACAGACCGAGTCCGGCAAAGAGCAGGCTTATGGTGAACACCAGCATGACGTTGGCAAGAAGCCCGGCCATGCCGTAGCACACCTGCATGACCACCATGACGCCCAGAGAACCCACCGCGCCGGCCACGAGGCCCGCGCGTATGGAATCCGCGCCGAGCGACGGGCCCACGGTGCGTTCCTCCTGCACGGAAACCTTGGCCGGCAGCGAGCCGGAACGCAGCACCACGGCCAGATCCTGCGCTTCTTCCGTGGTGAACGAACCCGTGATGCTGGCCTTGCCGCCGCTTATCTTCTGCTGGATGACGGGCGCGCTCTGCACTACGCCGTCAAGCACGATGGCGAACTGCTGATGGATGAGCTCTTCCGTCACGCGCTCGAACTGATCCGCGCCGCGCGTGCTGAACTGTATGGCCACGCACGGCTGATTGCGTTCGTCGAAGGCGGGACGCGCGTCGACGATGTCCTGACCGGAAAGCAGCGGTTCCCTGTCGAGCACCAGACCGCCGGAAAGATCCGTGCGCGAGGCGCTCGTCCACGCGCGCGTGCCCTGGGCCAGCGGATACCACGCCGCGCCGGGAGGCAGAACGCCCGTGGCGGAAACGTCGCGCCGCACGCGGTGGAAGGTGAGCTGGGCCGTGCGTCCTATGAGCTGGAGGGCGCGGCCCGTGTCGGTGACGCCGGGAAGCTGGATCTGAATCTGATCGTCGCCCTGGCGGCGGATGTCGGGCTCCGCCACGCCGAAGGCGTCGATGCGGCCGCGAAGCGTGCGTATGGTCTGTTCCATGATGCGTTCGCGGAGCTGTTTTTCCCATTCGGGGCGGAAGGAAACAAGGAGTTTTTCCCCGGATCCGGACGAGATGACAGAACCGACTGCCATCTGTCCGAATCGGTCGCGCAGCAGGTTGGAGAGTTGTTCGATTCCCTCGTGTTTGAGCGGCACGAATTCCAGCGTTCGACCGTCGGCATGACGGAGGAGGCGGGTCCTTATTCCCGCATCGTTGGCGCTGGAACGGATATCCTGCCCCATAAGGGACAAAGATTGGGAAACGGCCTGATCTATGTCGGCGCCGAGCGTGAGGTTGATGCCTCCGCGCAGGTCGAGCCCGAGGCGTATGGGATTGGGCAGCCACGCTTCGGCAAAGCGCGGCAGAGAAACGAAATTGACGGATATGCAGGCGGCGCATGCCAGAGCCACCAGCACCGTGACGCATGAGCGCCAGCGCAGGGAACGCATGAGAAATCCTCGCGGAGCGTTCCGGCGGCAGGGCGCCTGTCGTCGTCGCGCAGGGAACGCGGTCGCGCACGATGCGGCGACCGGAACTGCGGACGCAATGACTACGCCGTTCGGAAGGAAAAGACCGGAATGGAACGCTCGAAACGTAAAGTGCACACAGAATGCCTGTTCTTCGTCGCGGGGACGGAACAGGGACTCAAGCCGTGACTAGACGTTCGACGCGGAGGGAGGGGCGAGGGAGAACCAGTGAATGAGCCCGTGACTTTCCGGCGGACAGGCGCGCACTTCAAAGTGTTCCTGAGCGCAGAGGAAAAAGTCGGGCAGGGGAGGCACGGAAGGAAGCGCCGCGGGCGAGACGCCGCCGTCGGGTCCGGAAGAGGCGTTCGTCTGTCGTTTGCCCGGAGAGCGCAGAGGCGTTCCGTCGGAATCGGCAAAGGTCTTGAGCTGGGATACGGGATTGCTGATGCCGCTGATGGCGAGCGTGAGCGTGGACATGCGGAAGCTGTCCATCTCCTGGTGCTCGTCAGCCTGCCCCTTCATGGGCATGATGAGGACGCAACAGATCATCAGGAGCATGAGCCTGATGCCGATAGAAAATCTTTCCGTCGCGCCTTTCATCATGTTTCAGCCTTTCGTCGTTAGTTTGACTATGACTTCTTCCCACGCTTTGTCAAGGGCTGCAAAAGGCAAAGAAGGAAATTAGTGCCAGTCCCGGCACACGTCCACCCAGCCCTGCGAACCGGAACATTCTTCGAGTTCCGGCAGCGTGAGCTCTATGCTGCTGTTGGCGCTGCCGCAGGCGGGAAACACGCTTTCAAAGCGGCGCAGCGAAACGTCGAGGTACACGTCCGCGCCGTCCGGCACGCCGAAGGGACACACGCCGCCCACGGCATGACCCGTGCGGGCCTCCACCTCTTCGGCGGGCACCATCTTCACCTTCTTCACGCCGAAGGCCTTCTTGAACCGCGAGCTGTCCACACGGGCGTCGCCCGCGGCAAGGAGAAGTATGGTCCGTTCGCCGTTCAGAAAGGAAAGCGTCTTCGCTATGCGGCCGGGTTCCGTGCCGAGCGCTTCTGCGGCCAGTTCCACGGTGGCGCTGGAGTGTTCGTGTTCCTGAACGTCCTTGTCCTTGTTCCAGCGCCTGAGATGCGCCTTTGCTTTTTCCAGAGACATGGCGGCTCCCTAGGCGGAAATGAGCATGAACCACGAGGCGGCCATCATGACGGCGTAGAGCGCAAAGCCCGCGGCAAGAAGCACGGCCGCAGGACCGGCCAGGCTTCGCCACAGAGGATTGCCGCGAAAGCCCGTGCGGCTGCGCCACAGACCGAGCGCGGCCACCGCTCCGTAGAGCAGCGAGAGAAGAGGCCACGCGAGAAACGCCGTGGAGCCGTACCAGGTATGCGGATCAAGCGCGGGATACACGATGCGGCTGAACAGAAGATGTCCCACGAGCGGAATGGACACGCAGAACGTCCAGAAGGTGATGGTGAGCGAAAATTCGCCGTGCATGAGACGCTTGATCACGTTGCTGCGTTCGGGCCGCATGCCGTTGCCGCCGCCCGCGGCCGAAAACAGTTCCGCGGCGCGTCTGCCTGCGCCTTTTCCGGGGGAAGTCTGGGCCATGGTTTCTCCTGTCAGTGCTGCCTGCCCAGAAGATCACGCAACTGACGGGGCAGGTCGAGGTCGAGGTCCTTGGAGGATAGGGGGCGTCTGGCATCTTCTCCGGCGAGCGAGTAGCGGGGGGCGGCAAGATCGCCCTCGAGACGCACGGGCAGGGAGGCGCTGCCGGGCATGAGCACGGAGCCGGAAGCGTCTATCGTCCTGGCCACGAGGTCCACGTCGCCCGAGCCGGAAAGCGAGAGTCGGGGAGCCTCCAGCGTGAGCCTGTCCACCGTGACCTGACCGTTCTTCGCCGCAAAGGAGAGGAACAGACGGTCGAAACGGTTGGTGGAAAGCAGGTTGCCCGCCAGCGGAATGCTGGAAGGCAGAATGCTGAACGCCGTTTCCACCTGCGAGGACGTGAGACTGCCCTTGCCGCTCAGCGAAGGCAGACCCCGCGACGTGGTGAACGAGACGGATGCGTTGATGGAACCGCTGCCCGAAAGCAGAGGTCGATCGGCAATGGCGCGGGACAGATCGTCAAGGTTGGCCTGAGGCACGCTGAAGTTGGCGGAAAGCCTCGACGAAAGCGGCGTGGTGGGCAGCATGACCATCTTCATGGCCGCCGTGACCGGGCTGCCGGCCAGAATGCCGGAGAGCGGATTGAATTCATAGGTGCCGTTCTGTCCGGCAAGGCGCGTGTGCACGCTTTCCAGATGCACGCGGTTCCAGCGCACGTGATCGGCGTCGAGCTGAAGATTCACGCGGGGCCAGCGGGTGAAGTCGCGGTTCTCCAGCTTCTTGGGCGAGTCTGAGGGCGAGTTGCTGCGGTAGTCGTCGATGTCGAGATCGCCGAGCTTGAGATCCCCCGTGATGACGAAGGGATTCGGCGAAATGGTGAGATTGCCGCTGTAGGTGAGATCGTCGGCCTTGCCCTGAATGCCGGTCATGGTCATTTTTCCGCCGGACCAGCGCATCTGCGCGCTGAAGGCGCAGTCGCTGAAGATGCTCTGATCGGCAAAGGGCAGCGGATGATGGATGATGGCGCTTATGCGTTGCGGATCGCCTTCGATTTCCACCTTGAGCGAGGCGTCCCCGCGCACGGGATCGCTGTACATGCGCGCAAGGGAATCCACGCTGCCCGAGGCCGTGGCCGAGAGATCGGGCCCCTTGAAGCGCAGCTGGGAAAGGGTGAGGGCGTCGCTGTCGAAATCGTAGTCGAGCTCGCCGGAAAGGTTGAGATACTCCCGGAAGGACACCCCGTTGCCCGGGGTGAGCATGGCCTTTTCAATGGCGAAGGAGGCCTTCTTCTTGTCGAGCAGGGCGGAACAGTTGAGCTCCACTCCCGCGTGGAAGAAGGGCGAGGAGGCTTCGATGTCGGTCTGCAGATTGAACTTGGTGGCCGTGCCGGGATGCACGTTGGTGGCGCTCAGCGTGACCGGAGAGAAGACCACCGTGGAGCCGTCGGGCTGGATGAGACAGACGCGGCCACGGTTGATGCTGATGTTGTCGGGCGCGATGCGCAGCGCGTGCAGTATGGTCTGTATGAGATCGTCGAAGTCGCGCCGGTGCTCCACGCTGGCGGGAATGCCGTCGAGATACTCCATGAGGGGCTTCTTGAGCCGCATGGTCAGATCGAGATCGTCCACGGAGAAGTTCTTGATGCTGAACTTGCCCGTGAAAAGCGCGTGGGAGGAAATCATGACCGAGGCGCGGCTGAAGCTGAACTCGAGCGAGCCGTCGGGACTTTTCCAGGAGCTGGCGGCAAGTTCCAGTCCGCGGTTGGGGAAGAGCGTGAGTTCGGGCGCCTTTTCCGTCACGAGGGGCGCGCCGGTGCTGTTTTCCACATAGGCGTTGAACTTGTCGATGATGATGTCGCTGTTTGTGGCCACCAGCGCGAAGAGGCCGCCACCGGCCACAAGCACGAGAAGAACGAGAACAAGGAATATTTTTCGCAGCATCTGATCATCCGGCGAACAGTTTATTGGTCTACACTATACAGAATCGGCAGATGGGGCAAGTCCCTTCGTCCGGGCGGCGTGGCGGAAGGAAAAAGAGAAGGGGCAGAGGAAAAGACGACGGGGATGAAGCCGTGGCGGAGAGGGAACGACGGGGCGGGGGAACGACGCTGCGGGGGAAGCTACGGCAGGGGGGACAGAAAAGGCAGAGGAGAGAAGGGCGGGGAGGG
>NZ_CAJJIC010000086.1 GCF_905187505.1 uncultured Mailhella sp. | reverse complement strand
GCAACAGGATGGCGGGAGTGCGCTTGACGGCCTCCCTGCGGCCGAACGGAAGAAAACTAATACTGTTTGATTAAACAATCAACCGTTTTCCCTTTATCAAGATATCAAAAAACTCATCTTCCGTAAAGATGGGTAATCCGAGGAGCGGGGCAGAAAAAGAAATTATCATTTACCGGTGCCGGGGAAATGGGCGAAGATGGAGAGTGCCCGCTCATGGCGGGAAATTACCGCGGGAAGTCCCGCGCAAGGGGGAAGCATGGAATACAGCGACTGCGTGGACAGGTTCAACCGGATTCTGGTCCGGGCGCATCGAATCATCCAAAATGAACTTTTGAAGCGCGGAGTGGACGATCTGGTACCCTCCCACGGTGCGGTGCTGGAATATCTGAGTCAGGCCGGCATGCCTCAGCCGGTGACGGAACTTGTCGTGGCTCTGAAAAGACCGAAATCGTCCATCACCAAGGCAACGGACTGTCTGGAGCATGGAGGATACGTGTTCAAGAAGCCCAATCCCGGCGACGGGCGAAGCTATCTTGTCGGGCTCACGCCTTCGGGCAGTGAGGTTCTGGAACAGTTCCGGGCAGTATATGCCATTCTGGAACGGAAGCTTTTTTCTTCCGTCTCCGAAGAGCGGAGGGAGGAATGCATGCAGACGCTGAAGGAAATGGAGTCCAATCTGGATCACTATCTTGCCTGAAGATGGAAGGATGTCTTTCCGTACAGGGCGGGCGAATGCCTTGAGCGGGCACTTCGAAGAACATGAACACGCAGTGGTGGAGTCGTTCGTTTCATGATCGCCCGGCCTGTACGTTAGGGGCTGCCGGAAGGGCTTCCTGCGGCGCACGGCGGAAATTCCGATTTTCCTGAACGGGAAGCTGCGAGGGGAAGCGGATGCATGGCCGGGGAGGGCATGTGCCTGCTGACGTTTTCCTTACGCTTGGGGAAGGCCGCGCGTCTTTTATTTCCTTTAATAGAGGAAACGAGCAGTTCGGAATGCGAATCCCTGCGAGGAGGTCCGAGCTGATCGCGAAGAGCGTGTCTTGGGTTCAGGAAAGAACAGGAGAATTTTGCGTTCGTTTTGCTTTTGCGCTTAAACGAGACAGGCGGGGGAAGGTCTCCTCCGCCTGTCTTCCGTCGATCAGGGCCGCTGCGTCACTTCACGTCTCCGTTGCGTTCCGCAATGCCCATGAGAGCATAGGTCAGACTTGCGGCGGTGAAGTCCGACACGATATGACCTTCACGCGGCGCAAGTTCGACGATGTCGAAGCCCAGGAGCCTGCGATTCTGTACGGCCCGTGAGGCCAGTTCAAGGGCCTGATACCATCCGAGACCGCCGGGAACGGGGGTTCCTGTTTCCGGCATGATGGAAGGATCGAGGCCGTCCACGTCGAAGGTGATGAAAATATTTTTCGGAAAATCTTCGGGAATGAGGTCGTCCGGTATGCCGTTACGGCACAGATACGGCGCATCCCAGCTTGTGACGCCATGTTCCTTTCGGGCTTCAAGCTCCTCCCGGCAGAAGATGCGGTTGCCGAGTTGAACGAGGGGCAGACCGAGGTCCTTGACGGCGCGGCGCATCACGCTGGCGTGGCTCCATTTGCTGCCCTCATAACGGTCGCGCAGATCGGCATGGGCATCAAACTGTATGACGCCGAACGTGCCGAAGCGCTCCTTGAGCGCCACCATTTCTCCATATGTGAGGGAGTGCTCGCCGCCGAGCACTACGGGCATGGCTTCGGCGTCGAGCGCGGCAAGCACGGCCTGCCGTATGCGTTCCATGACTTCTTCCGGGGTGCCGGAGCAGTCTACGGGCGGCTGCGTGAAGATGCCTCCTTCGCCGGGAAAGCTGATGCCGTCGCAAAGCTCAAGCTGGTCGGAGGCGTCGAGAATGGCCTCGGGGCCACGCGCCGTTCCGCCCGCGTAGCTCACTGTGGCTTCATAGGGCACGGGAATGACATGAAAGCGGGCCTTGTCGGCGGGACGGGAAGGGACTTCCGAGGAGAGAAAACGTTTTTCGTATTCGTTCAGCATGAAAATTTCCTTGGGAGGCGTGTCTGCCTCATTTCCGGGACATGGCGGCATGGTCGGAAGGCACTGTTGTTATCTGGTGAACTGTTGTCTCCGAATTTTCAGGGAAGCGCAAGGCCTTTTCAATGTGAGGTCTCCGGCGCGGACTCGGCAAGGCTTTTGCGGAAGATGCGGCGCATATGTCTGCCTACCCATTTGCCGAAGTTGTCAAGATACACATAGTACACCGGCGTGATGTAGAGCGTGACGAGCTGGGAGAAGATGAGGCCGCCGGACACGCATATGCCTATGGGCTGACGGGCTTCCGCGCCTGTGGCTCCGATGCCGAAGGCCAAGGGCAGCGCTCCCATGACGGCGGCAAGGGTGGTCATGAGAATGGGGCGGAAACGGATGAGACAACCCTGAATGATGGCATCTTCCGTTTCCAGACTGCCGCTGCGTTCGGCGGCCAGGGCAAAGTCCAGGACCATGATGGCATTCTTTTTCACGATGCCTATGAGCATGATGATGCCCACGAAGGCGGTCATGTTCAGTTCCGAGTCGAAAAGCCAGAGGCTGAACAGAGCTCCGAAGGCTGCGGACGGCAGACCGGAAAGAATAGTGATGGGATGAATGAAGCTTTCGTACAGAATGCCGAGCACGATGTAGATGAGCAGCAGCGCCACGACGATGATGAGAATCATGTCGTGCACGGAATCCTGAAAGTCCTGGGCGGTGCCGGTAAGGCTTCCGGTCACCGAAGCGGGCAGGAGGTCGCGTGCGGCGTTTTCCACGTCGGCCATGGCTTCGCCCATGGCATAGCCGCTGGCCACGTTGAAGGAGATGCTCACGGCGGGGAACTGGCCTCTGTGGTTCACCGACAGGGGACCGGCCTCGAACTGTCGTGTGACGAGCGTTTCCAGAGGAACCAGCTTTCCTTTTCCGGAGCGCAGATAGATACTTTCCAGAATGCTCGCGCTGTCCTGAAGCTCAGGGGAGACTTCCATTTTTACGGTGTAGTCGCTGACGTCCGTGTAAATGGTGGAGACTTCCCGGGTACCGAAGGCGGAGTAGAGGGAGTTTTCTATCTGCGAGAGCGTGATTCCCAGCATGGTTGCCTTGTCTCTGTCCACGATGAGACGGATGGACGGATTCATGAGCTGAAGATCTGAACCGATGTCGCGCACGCTCTTCACGTGATGAAGGGCTTCTTCCACGTCGCGGGCGGCGGCATAGAGTTCTGCGGTGTTGCTGCCTACGAGGGTATAGGTATAGATGCCGGTGGAACTGCCGCCTGCGCCCTGCATGTTGGCGTTGCGCAGCGAGACCATGAGCGTTGGGTTGGTGTCGAGAGCCTTTCTGAGCCGGTCAATGACCACGTTGATGTTGTCTCGTTCGGCGATGGGCTTCAGACGTATCATGATGTTGGCGGTGTTGGTGTCGGCCCTCGTTCCGCCGCCTATGGTGGTGGTGAAGCTTCGAACGGCGGGATCGGCGGAGATGACGGGATGAAGCTCCTCCACGGCACGGGTCAGAGCTTCAAAGGAAATGGATTCTTCGGCCCGGGCAAAGACGCGTATGCGGCCGCCGTCGATGGCAGGAAAGTATCCCGTAGGCACCAGCGTGGAGAGCCACCATGTAGCCGCAATGAGGAGAAGCGAGCTTACGAAGGTGAGAAATCGGTGACGCATCACGCAGTGAAGGCTGCGGGAGTACAGAGAAAGCAGCGCGACGAAGCCGCGTTCCATGGCAGCCTTCAGCCCCGTGTGCTTGAGGTGCACGGACTGATCCGTGAGAAAAAGCGCGCTCATCATGGGCGTGAGGCTGATGGAGATGAAGAAGGAAATGGAAATGGCGATGATGATGACGGCCGCGAATTCAAAGAACATGCGGCCTGCCGTCCCGGGCAGGAACAGCAGGGGAATGAACACAGCACCGAGAGAGATGGTCATGGAAAGAATGGTGAAGCCTATTTCCCCGGCGCCGTCCATGGCGGCGTTGAAGGGAGACTTCCCCATTTCCCTGTGCCGAATGATGTTTTCCAGCATGACGATGGCGTCGTCCACCACGAAGCCCACCACCAGAATGAGCGCCATGAGAGACATGTTGTCGAGGCTGAATCCGGCGGAGAACATGAGCGGAAAAGTGGCCACCACGGAAAGCGGCAGCGCCAGGCTGGGAATGATGGTGGCCATGCCGTCGCGCAGAAAGGCATAGATGACGAGCACCACCAGCAGGATGGTGAGAAGAAGCGTGAACTCCACTTCTTCCACGGATTCTCTGATGGGAATGGAAGTGTCTTCCACAACGTCCATATTGATGGAAGGCGGAAGCGTGTTTTCAATGTCTGCGAGCAGGTCGAGAATGTCGCTCACTATCTGTACGGTGTTGCCGCCCGGCTGCTTGGTCACCTGCACGATGACGCCGGGATCGCCGCTGATGAAGCTGGCCTGATTGGTTTCTTCCACGCCTTCTTCCACGTCGGCGACGTCGCTCAGTCGCACGGGAGCGCCGTTGCGCCAGGCCACCACGATTTTTGCAAAATCCTCGGCCTTCACGAGCGAGCCGTTGTCCTTGATGTTGCGTATGCGGTCCGCACCTTCCAGTTTGCCGGTGGGAAGGGTGACGTTGGCGGCGTCGATGCCGTTGCGGATTTCTTCGGCGCTTACGTCGCGAGCCTGCATGAGATCAGGACGGAGATTGACGCGCACCGCATAGCGCTTGGCTCCCCGCACGTCGGACTTCGACACGCCGGCCACCATGGAAAGCCGCTGGGACACATAGTTTTCCGCATAGTCCGTCAGCTGCTGCCTTGTGAGCGTGTTGGACGTGAGGGCAATCTGAATGACGGGCAGTGAGTCGGGATCCAGCTTCATGAAGCGGGGCATCTGCGTCATGGTGTCCGGCATGCGGGAATAGGCGATGGATATGGCCGACTGCACGTCGAGAGCCGCGCCGTCAATGTCCCGGTCAAGCTCAAATTCCACACGAACCATGGTGCGGCCGAGCTTGTTGGTGGAGGTCATGTTCTTGATGCTGGCGATGGTGGAGAGCTGCTTTTCCAGCGGTTTTGCCACGGACGTGGCCATGGTTTCCGGGGAAGCGCCGCTCAGGGTGGCGGAAACGATGATGACAGGATAGTCGATGTTGGGATTTTCGCTCAGCGGAAGGCGCAGATAGCTCATCCAGCCGAAGACGAGAATGCCCATCATAAGAAGGGTGGTTGCGACGGGACGCTTGATGAACGTGGTGGAAATGTTCATTGCTGCGCTCCATCTGCGGCGGTGATTTTTCTGTCTTCCTGAAGTCTTACGGGCATGCCGTCCTTCAGGCGGACATGGCCTTCAAGCACGACCTGTTCTCCGCTGGAAAGGCCTTTGGATATGACGGTGACGCCGTCGTTTTCCACATCGGTGCTCACGAGACGCACTTTGGCCAGTCTGTCCTCGCCCACCACATAGACGAACGGACCGTCCGGACCGAGCAGCACCGCACGGCTGGGCACGGTGACGGCGTTCTTTCTCATGTCGAGCTGCAGGCTCACGCGAAGAAATTCTCCGGGCCACAGTTCCGTTCCCTCATTGAGAAATCGCGCCTTGAGCGGAACGGTTCCCGTGTCGGGGTCCACATTGCCCACGAAAATGACGTCGCCGGTGAGCGGCTTTCCTTCTTTGGAGGTGGCGGAAACTTTGAGTCCCGTTTCCCGGACGTTGCGACGAATCAGAGGAAGATGCTTTTCAGGAACGTTGAAGGTGATGTCCGCAGGCTGGAAGGCGTCGACGACCACAAGAAGCGTCTGCGCCGTGATGACGTTGCCCTTGTCCACGCGCACGTCGTCCGATCGGCCGTCCATGGGCGCCCGGATTTCGCAGTAGGAAAGATCGAGCTCTGCCTTTTCCAGAGCGGCGGCGTCTTCCCTGACGTCGGCCTGAGCGCTGACCATGGTCACGCGGGCGGCGTCGGTTTCCGCAGCGCTGGAAAAACCGCCTTTTTTCATTTTAAGAGCGCGGGAGTAGTCATCCTGAGCCTTGGCAAGCTTGGCCTTGTCGCTTTCAAGTCTTGCCTGTGCCTGATGAAGCGCTATTTCATAGGGCTCCTTTTCAATGACGAACAGAAGCTGTCCCTTCTTTACCAGTTCGCCGTCATGGATGAGCACCTGCTGAAGCTCCCCGCTTGTGCGCGAGACGATGTTCACCGTGGCCGAGGGTTCCACGGTGCCGACGGCATCCAGCATATAGGGGACGGCTCTTGTCCCGGAGACGGCAAGAGAGACCAGCGCCGTGCGAACGGCTCGAGGCTGTGTTTTTTCGGAGTCGCCGGAACAGCCTGGAATCAGCACGACACAAAGAAGGCACAGGAAAAATCGAATGGACATGGGAGCTCCTGACGTATGTTGCAGGGATTACTTTATCAGCTATACGAAGAGAAAATTTTTGCTGTCAAGAAATGACGGGGGGAAGTTTTGTTTCAAAAGATTGCAGAGGCCTGAAAAAGAAGGGAGCCATTTCCGCGGAAAGGCGGAAATGGCCCGGAAGCAGAACCGGCAGGCGGCTCAGGATTTCGATTCCCTGTTTGTGTGCGCAAGATGTTCCATCTGACGGCATATGCCCATGAAGATGTCCATTTCGTGTCTGCGCAGATCGGCCCGGTCGAAGAATCTTGCCAGAGGCAGGAAAAAGTGTTCGGGATTGTCCCGTGGAATGGTACCGATGTCCATGAGCGTGTTTTTGAGCGTATGAAAGAGGAAATCTCTTTCTTCGGCCGTGACGCGTCTGGAAAGGTTTGGGTGAGCGTCGATTCTTGCGGTGTCGGGAAGGGCCAGATAGCATTCGTAGATCATGAGCAGCACGGCCTGCGCGAGGTTCAGGGAAGAGGCGTCCGGCGCCGTGGGAATGGTGACGAGCCTGCCGCAGTTTTCCAGGTCTTCGTTGCTGAGTCCTCGGTCCTCAGGTCCGAACATGATGGCGACCTCTTCGCCCATAGCCAGGCGCTCGGCCACTTCCGCTGCAGCCTGCCGCGGCGTGATGAGCTGCTGTCTTGCTCCGCCCGTGCGGGCCGTGGTGCCGATGACGAGCGTGCACGGAGCGACGGCTTCCCTTACCGAGCTTGTGACGGTGATGGAGTCGAGCAGGGGGCGACCCTGACTTGTGGCCGTGGGAAGAGCCTTTTCGTAGTTCCAGCGTCTCGGTTCGGCCAGATACAGAGGGGCGTGACCGAAGTTTGCAGAGGCGCGGGCGGCCATGCCGATGTTTTCGGGAAAGTTGGTTCGAACCAGTACCAGACGAAGATTCCGCATCATGGCGGCGATTTCGGAAGCGTTTTTCATGACGATGCCGGGCGCTGGCCGTTCAGTGAAGGAGAGCCGCCGCGCCGTGAGAAATAAAAGGTGAAAAGAAACTGCCGGACAGGGATCATTCGTCCGAAGACGGTCAAATGACTTCTGGGCCGTCCGGCCCCTGAAACGGATTCCAGTCTTTTAAAGAGTGTCGGGCCAGAGATTGGAGGCTGTAAGGGCAAGCATGGCCATGCCGAGGCCGAATTTGACGACCATACCGAGAAAGCGTCCCACGAAGGCCCCCTGTGCTGCGCGGAAGGCCACGGCGGAAGGCTGGCGGCGTATGAGCAGCTCGGCCAGAAAGCATCCCGCCCAGGCGCCGAACAGCGCGCCGAACACCGCACCGACGCCGAACATGAAGGGCGCTCCGAATACGGCGCCGATTATGGCTCCCAGAATGCCTGCCCACGTGGAAATTTTGGAAGAGCCGTATTTTTTTGCCCCCCATATCTGTGCGCCGAATTCCACGATTTCGCCGGCGACGGCAAGGCCGATGAACATGATGAAGAAAAGCGTGTTCAGACTGTTGCCTGGCACAAGCAGCGCCCATGCCGTCACCAGGGCGACCATGGCCCAGTTTCCGGGCAGGGTGACCAGATTGAGCAGAACGCAGACGCCGAGAGCAAGCAGAAAAAGCGCGGTGAAGAAAACGCTCATGAGCTTTTCCTGAGAATTAAACCGTAAAGGAGACCGGAAATCCGGTCAAAACGGTCGTCGCCGCACACGGATGCAAGTCTGCCGCAGCCCTTCATCTTTTCTCGGAGGGGGCCCAGAATCCACGTGGGACGGAATCCCTCCGCTTCGGCGGGAAAGTCGCCGCAGATGCAGCCGTGTCCGCCTCTGGCCCGGACCTGTTCGTCGGGCAGCCAGTTGAGGCGCATTTCATCAAGATCCTTTAAAAGTTCCTCTTGGGCGATGTCGCTGTGCTGTTCATAGAGCCCCAGCACTTTTTCCTGATAGATCATGAACGCCTGCACATGACGATGGCCCGCCCAGATGGCCGTGACTCCTTCACTCCAGGACCGTTCTCTCAGCGGCGTGATGCTCAGGGCCGCAAGAGCGGCGGCCATGCCGCTGTCCGTCCCGAGAGAGGGACCGAAGGCTTCCTTTGCCTGGAAAAGCAGGGTATCGGCTTCCCACCCGTGAAGTTCCTGCTGAAGAAAGCATTCCGGTCTTCCTTCCGTTTCGTGCAGAAACTCTTTCCATCGAAGAATGCGCGCGGCACGGCGTTCGACTCGGGAGTTTCCGGGAGCGTCATCCCTCATGCCCGAAACCAGCGTGAGCCCCGGAGCAGGGAAGCCTGAGCGATTCAAAAAGCTTCGAGCCTCTTCCACGGGAGAGTCCGGGGAAAGCTCGGTCTTGGGCCAGCGGGAAAAATCCGTGTCCGGCAGTGCCAGAACCGCTGTCGTGAACTGACTGCCGTTGTCGAGAAGCAGGGTCGGGCATGAAGGTGCGAGGCCTGCCGTGATAGTGTCCAGCATGTTCTTGTCCGTTCGCAGAAAAAAGGTACGGGGAGCGGACTCCCCGTACGTTGCGGCTTAAAGAAGCGAGCCGTTCCAGTTGAAGTCGCTGGTGCGGCGCATCGGAGGAAGGTTCGGAGGAAGGTTCTCCTCCAGCTTGGCGAAGAAGGCATAGCCTGCGGCCTCAAGTTCCTGTCTGTGCGCGGAAAGATCCATGGGCCATGCAGGATATATCCACAGGTTGTGACCGTAGTTGCGCGCCCAGAAGGCTTCTCCCTTGGGGCTGAAGAACGCCTCATTGGCCTTGACCTGATTCATGCCGTGGCGGGAGATGCCTACGGGCCAGTAACCGGAAAGCACCATGCCGAGCGGCAGACAGCACTGACGGGGCAGGGCAAGATAATCTTCCCCGGACATCTCAGGGCTTACGAAGGCGCCTTCAAAGCCCATGCTGGCAAGCAGTGCCACGGCCGCCGGATTGGAAATGTTGCAGAACGGGCCGGCGATGAGATGGGGACGACGTTTTTCATCATCCATGGGAAAGAGACCGACCTGCCACGGAGAGTTGCAGACAAAGTGCCGGGAACCGCCGCGCAGGGCCTCAATGACCAGCCTCTGCCAGAGAGCCTCTTCATCCGGCCATATGACCGGAGGAAGCCACCAGGAAATGCGGGGCATGACCGTGCGGGACACCGCGCGGACGGAATTGGCCGACATCCACAGACCCGTCATTACGGAACGGGAACCGCGGGTCTCGCGACCCTGGGGAAGGCTCGAACGCACAAGGTAGTCCTGCTGACGGCGGGCGCGTACGGGTTTGGGCAGATGCGGCGTCCATTCCACAAGCGGGCTCTCCACCGTGCGGCACTTTTCCAGCTTCTTTTCCCAGTCGTGAAGAATGTGGATGAGCTCAGGCTCCCGGCGGTCGATGAGAAACACGGGCACTCCGGCCTTGGGCATCTTGTGCTTGGCAAGGCGCAGCGTGCAGGTGCCTGCCTTGGGCGTGCGTCTTGTGACCGGAACGGTATCATGCCAGGGCTCGTCTTCGTAGCCTATGCGCAGAAGATCCTTGGGCAGCAGCTCTATTCTCGGTTTGATGAAGGGCCAGGAAGGGGCGCCGTTTTTCTTTTCAAACTGAATCTTGCCCACGAGCAGACCGGAGCTCGTCGGTTCATCAGGCGTTGAGACATGCGTGTCCTTCTGAGGCAGAAAGCGTGCGCGGGTGACGGGACGCCCCAGAGCCATGTCGAGCAGAGCCTCGGCATCCTTTTTGGCGGCGGGCCAGTCGGGCGTTCCCAGAGCGTCGAGCAGCATGCGATAGGCCGTCACTACATGATAGACGTAGTGCGGTCCTTTTTTGCGACCTTCTATCTTGAGGCTGCGGACGTGGGGAATCTCGGCCAGAGTCTTGACCAGAACGTCGATGGAAAGATCCTGACAGGAGAAGAAGCGGCCTTCACGTCCCTTCTGCTTGTAGATTCTGCGGCAGGGCTGCACGCAGCGGCCGCGCAGACTGCTTTTGCCTCCGAGGTAGCTGGACCAGTAGCACCGGCCCGAAACGCACCAGCACAGAGCTCCGTGCACGAACATTTCAAAGTCCATGCCTTCGGGAGCGGCTTCGTCCATCTGGCGGATTTCGTCGATGGAAAGCTCGCGGGGGAGCACCACGCGCTGCACGCCGAGCTTCTGTACGGCGAGCAGATCGCGGGACACGGAAATGTTGGAAAGGGTGG
>NZ_CAJJIC010000085.1 GCF_905187505.1 uncultured Mailhella sp. | reverse complement strand
AAGCATCAAGGCCGAATTCAGCGATGCCGAACCAGGCTCCGGCATCGCCTTCCGCACGGCCGTGGAGTCCTTCGACATGCTGGGCGTGAAACGACGCTGAGCCGCTTTTATCCAGAGCCTTCATCCCCGCCGGCATTCTGCCGGCGGGGATTTTTTTGCGCCATGCTTTCTCCCCCGGCGACCCGGACGATGTTGACAGGCCGTCCGCGCTTATTTATTTAAGTATTTACTTAATTAAAATTCTGCCGACGCTTCCGCATCGTCAGCCGCACCGCAGCAAACGATGAGGGACAAAGGAAGCGATTCCGAAAATGCCATGAACAACGCCTCTCTCTTTCGCGCACTGGCGGACGACACCAGGCGCAGCATCGTTCTTCTGCTGCTTTCGGGCAGCTACTGCGTTTCCGCGCTCGCCCGTGCGCTGAACGTGAGTGAAAGCGCCGTTTCCCAGCATCTCAACATCCTGCGCCGCGCAGGACTTCTCACCGGAGAAAAGCGCGGACACTTCATGCATTACGACATCCGCCGGGAAAGGCTGCTCGAGCTCGCAAGAGAGCTTGAAGACATGGCCGCCACGCCAAGAGCTCGGAAAGAAGAAGCAGACCCAGACAAAAACAGGACGAGCCCATGCCCGGAAGAAGTGCGGCGCCGCTGTCACGGCTCGACGCACAGGCGCACTCTGCCCATGGCTCCCCTGCCGGAAAAGGAGCACTGACCATGTCCACAGCCGCTCTCTACGCGCTCACCGCGATTCTGCTTGCGATCTCCTTTCGAAAGAACCGGCAAAAGACCCGGCAGGCTCTGAAAAAAGCCTGGAAATCCTTTGAAAACATCCTGCCCCAGTTTTTGTCCATTCTCGTGCTCATCGGCATCATGCTCGCCGTGATCGACAAAGACACCATCACCCGCCTGCTCGGCGCAGACTCCGGCGCCGCAGGCATGGCCGTGGCCGCGGCCGTCGGATCCGTCACGCTCATCCCGGGCTTCATCGCCTTTCCCCTGGCCGCATCGCTGCTCTCTTCCGGCGCAGGCTACGGTCAGACGGCCATGTTCCTCACCACGCTCATGATGGTGGGCATCGTCACGCTTCCGCTGGAAACGACCTTCTTCGGCAAGCGCCTTGCCGTCATGCGCAACGCGCTGGCCTTCGTCTACGCCGTCATTTCCTCCGTCATTCTGGGGGGGATCCTGTGATGCTCGCGCTCTGCCGTCGCTACCGGATGTTTCTCATTCTCTTCGGCATAAACATCGCTCTTGTTTTTCTCGAGCCTGCCGTCGGGCGTACGGCCTTTGCCCTCACCGGCGACAACGTGCTCGAAATGCTCTCCTTCCTGCCTCCCATCTTCGTTCTGCTCGGCCTTCTCGACGTATGGGTGGACAGGGAAACCATGATGAAATACATGGGCCGCGGCTCCGGAGCCCGCGGCATGCTGCTGGCCTTCATTCTGGGGTCGGCGGCGGCCGGGCCGCTCTATGTCGCCTTTCCCATGACCGGGGTCATGCTGAAAAAAGGGGCGAGCCTGTTCAACGTCTTCATTTTCATAGGGGCATGGTCCACCACCAAAATACCGCTCATCATGTTCGAAAGCGCCACGCTCGGTTTCCGTTTCATGGCGCTGCGCCTTGCCTTCAACCTCGCGGGCATCTTCCTCATTGCGTTCATTCTTGAAAAAGAGACTCGCAGGCACCCGGTCTCTCTTCCCGGACAGCAATCCTGACCCCTTTTCCGACATCCGCTTCCGCTTGAGCGACGTTGACGACGCCCGTCCCCGTCGCATACTCTGACGTCCGTCCGTTTTCCGTTCCTTCCGACGCACGATGAAAAAACGGAACGGAGACAGCCCCCGTCTTTAACCTTCTTCTCCCCCTCAAGGCTGCGCGGACATCCCGCATTTTCGCTCTGCAGCCTTTCCCCTCATCGCGGTCATGCCGCGTTCCCTCAAGGCGGAACAATCCATGCGCGGAAGAATCATCTATGTCATGGGAGCGTCCGGCTCGGGCAAGGACAGCCTCATACGGGAAATGCGTCGACGCCTCCGCAACCTGCCCCTCGCCGCAGCCAGACGCTACATCACCCGACCTCCCTCCCCGGGAAGCGAGCGGCACATTCCCGTCAGTCACGAACGCTTCGAGCAACTTGCCTCCTCGGGCCGCTTCGCTCTTCACTGGACCGCCCACGGCTGTCGGTACGGCATTTCCCTTCGCTCGCTCCGTGCGCTCGAAGACGGCGTTTCCGTGCTCGTCAACGGCTCCCGCGCGGCTTTCGGCGAGGTCTTGCACCGCTATCCCGACCTTATCCCCGTGCTCGTTACCGCGCCGCTCCACACCCTGCGTGAACGACTCGCGCGGCGCAAACGGGAATCGGAGGTCGAGAGGGAAGAACGCCTCTCCGTCGCCCTGTTCCCCGTTCCCGCCGACTTCGCCGGACAAAGGATGATACGCATAGACAACTCGGGGCTCCTCGACGATGCCGCCGACCTTCTTGAGCAGGAGCTTCGCCGTGCGCTCTTCTGCGACCACGCCTGCCCCCGTGCCGAAAAAGTCTCCCCTCCGCACGTCTGACGGAACGACCGCATCTCACCGGATTCCCGTCACCCCGTAAGACTTTCCCGCTTCCGCAACACAACGCCTCTTTTTTTCAGACCCGCTTGACAAAAGAGGCGTCTCCTGTCTATTTCAAAAATAAGTTTTCGAGTCGGTCCGGCTACAGCACACGCCATGCCGCGCCGACCTGAGTTTCTGCTCACAGGGTGGTTCTGGAAACGGGGCCGCCTCCCGCACGGCCTTTCATGGTCTGGAAAGAAAACGCTGCGCTTGTTCCATGCCCGGACTTTCCCTCATGGTTCTGGTGTTTTCGTCTGTGAGCAACACCGGAAACCGCCTTTGCGCGGCATGGAGAATCGCATGAAAAGATTTCCTCTCCTTCTCAGTGTTGCGGCCGCCCTTCTTGTTTCCCTTCCTCTCTGTGCCCAGGCCGAAAAGGCCCTTCACGTCTACTGCGGCGCGGGCATGACGAAGCCCTTCGGCGAAATCGCCGAGGCCTTCACCCAAAAAACGCAGGTTAACATGGAAGTCACCTATGCCAATGCAGGTCAGATCCAGTCGCAGATCAACACCGCGCAGGAAGGCGACTTCTTCATTGCCGGAGCCGCGGAAGAGCTCAGGCCCGTGGAAAAATACGTGTCCGCGCGGCGAGATCTGGTAAAGCACGTTCCCGTGCTCGCCGTGGCAAAGGGCAATCCCAAAAACATCAAAGGCGTCAAAGACCTCGGCGACGGCACCCTCAGAGTCGTTCTCGGCGACGCCAAGGCCACGCCCATCGGCAAGATTGCGGACAAGGCCATTGCCGACGCCGGTCTTGCCGGCAAGGTCAACGTGGTCAGCCGCGGCGTAACGGCGCCTTCCATATTCAACGCGCTGAACGCCGGCGAATGCGACGCCATCATCGTATGGAAGGAAAACGTCTCTCCCGCCATGGACATCGTGAACGATCCGGCCATGGACGCCTATGTGAAGACCATTCCCGCGGCAACGCTCTCCTTTTCCGTCAATCCCGAGGGTCAGAAACGCTTTCTTGAGTTCCTGAGTTCCGACGAGGCCCGGGCCATCTGGGAAAAGCACGGATACGTCGTTCTGAACTGATCTTCCGGGAGCCGTCCGCGCCGACGGCCGTGATGCCCACCCGTCGCAGACGGCTCCCCCCATCTTCTTCCTTCGCCTGCGGCATCGCGGCGTCAGGAGTTCCGCGCGCCATGAAACAGAAGATGTCCCTCTTTGACGGCGCAAGCCTTTTCATCGCCTTTCTGACGATTCTCTTTCTCACGGCCTCCATCGGCACCATCATCGTCGGCGGTCTGCCTTTTCTCTCCGAGGCCCTCCGCTCGAAAGAAGTGCTTTTTTCCATACGGCTGAGTCTCGCCACTTCCACGCTTTCCACCCTTCTCTGCTTCGTCGTGGGCATTCCCTGTGCATATGCCCTGGCGCGATGCAGAATGCCGCTGCGCGGTCTCTGCCGTCTTGTGCTGGAACTGCCGCTGTCGCTGCCCTATCTCGTGCTCGGCCTGTGTCTGCTCATGATGTTTTCCTCAGGAGCGGGCAAGATGCTCAGAGACTTCGGCATACGCGTCATCTTTGAACCGGCGGGCATAGTCATGGCGCAATGGCTCGTCAACATTCCCTTTGTCATACGACTCATGCGCACGGCGCTGGAAGAGCTGGACGGCAGGCTGGAATTCATTGCGGGCACGCTCGGCGCCTCGCGCTGGCAACGATTCTGTACCATCACGCTGCCGCTGTGCCGCAATTCCATGCTCATGGCCGCCATACTCACATGGTCCCGCGCCGTCGGCGAATTCGGCGCGACGCTCATGCTCGTGGGCGTCACGCGCATGAAGACGGAAACGCTCCCGGCAAGCATCTACCTCAACATAAGCACGGGCGACAACGGCATGGCCATGGCTTCGGCCATCATACTGCTGGTGCTGTCGGGCACGGCCCTTCTGCTCTCCACCCTGCTGCGACGCCGCACCGCAAGCCGCATGGAAGGAGCGCTCCGCCCATGACGCCGCTTGCCTTCGAAAACTTCTGTCTCACAAGAGGCAGCATGCACATCAGAAACATTTCCTTTGCCCTGAGGGAAAAGGAAACCTTCGCCATTCTCGGCCGCACGGGTGCGGGAAAGACGCTTCTTCTGGAATCGGCGGCCGGATTCTACGCCCCGGAAGGCGGCAACGTGCTTCTCTACGGCGCGCCGGTACAGGACATCCCTCTCACCGAACGCCGCATAGGCTTCGTGTACCAGGATCACGCGCTTTTTCCCCATATGAGCGTGGAGGCCAACATTGCCTACGGCCTGCGCGTCCGTCATGTCTCCCGAGAAGAACAGAAGGACAGGGCGCGCGGCATCGCCTCCATGCTCGGCATCGAGCATGTGCTGAAAAACTACCCGCAAACGCTGAGCGGAGGAGAAAAACAGCGCGTCGCTCTGGCCAGAGCTCTGGTGCTCAAGCCGCGGCTGCTGCTTCTCGACGAACCGTTCTCCTCGCTCGATCCGGCCACGAAGAAAAAACTTTACGACGAAGTTCAGAGCATCCCGCAGAAATTCGACTGTGCGGTGCTCTTTGTGACCCACGACTTCCGGGAGGCCCAGACGCTCGCCTCCCGCATAGGCATCATGGATCACGGGAGCATGCTCTGCATACGCCGCCCGGACGAGCTTTTCTCGCGCAGCGACAACGCAAGGCTCAATGCCTTTCTCGGTCTGGAGGATAACGCATGACCACACAGGAACTTTACCGGCGACTCAGGCAGGAACTGAAGCGCCTTGTCGACACCCACCGTCTCAACGAAAGCTCCATAGAGCTGAAAAGCCGCGGGCTGTCCCCGGAAGAAGCCATAGGGCATACGCGACGCAAGGATTATCCCATCCTCGCCGGCAGGGAAATCATGCTCCAGGCAAGGTTCGGCGACGCCCTCGGTCAGGCCTTCACGGACGCTCCCTCGGAATTCTGCGGCACGCTCGACGACGTGCTTTCCCTTGATACGGAAAACGATCCCCATGGACGGGCTCTGCTGATCGCCACGCTGAATGCCGTCATGCGCCACACCGGCGACATCGACCACACCGTTCACTGCAAAAACGACGATCTGGAACGCTGCGCCGAAGCGTACGCGACCCGCGTCCGCGAAGGCTTCGGCACCCCCCGCATCGCGCTCGTAGGCTATCAGCCCGCCCTTACCTCCAGACTGTCCCAGGAATTTCCCCTGCGCGTCCTGGACATGAATCCGCAGTTCGTGGGCAGCGTGAAGTCCGGCGTCACCATCGAACACGGCGGCGAAAGCTACCGGGATGCGGTGCTCGACTGGTCCGAACTCGTGCTCTGCACGGGAAGCACGCTGTGCAACGGAACCTTCGTCAACTTTGTGGACATCGGCAGGCCGGTCGTCTTCTTCGGCATTTCCGGCGCTGCGGCGGCAAGGGTATTCTCGCTTCCCCGCTTCTGTCCGTGTTCCTGCTGATCTCACCGCTGCCGCGGCATGACCCTGAGCCCATCGCGCACCGTCCGCCGCCTGTCCCTGAAACCGAACCCGCAGCGGAAAGAACCGCTCCAATCGCCGCGTCATGCCGCAACATCCGATTCTTGCGGCATGACGCGGCTTTTTTTCACCTCTCAGCCTTCTTCCTCTTCCCTGTGCGCCAGAACTGCTTATTAACAATGACAAGGATGAATTTTCAAAAAAAGACAAAAAACTTTTTCATGTAAGGACGCCGTAAGTTTCCCATGCTCTACTGTCCTCAAGTGGAAAAGGCAACGACTGAAAACACATAGATATCATATCATGGAGGCTCTTATGACCATGCTTTCCTCCCGTTCTTCCCGTCTCTCCGCCGTTCTCGGCGCCTCTCTCGCCCTCTCCCTCATGCTCGGCGCTTCGACCGCCCTCGCCAAGGGCCCCGACGGCGGATTCAACCGCGGCGGAGGCTTCACCGGCCCCGGCCCCGCTCTCAGCACCGTGCAGCAGGCCAAGGACATGCGCGACGACTCTCCCGTCACCCTTCAGGGACACATCGTTCAGCACCTCGGCGACGATCATTACCTGTTCAAGGACAACACCGGCACCATCAACGTGGAAATCGATCACAAGCGCTGGCAGGGCCAGAACGTCGGTCCCAACGATCTCGTGGAAATTTCCGGCGAAGTGGAAAAGGACTGGTCTGAACTCGGCATCGACGTAAAGCGCATCATCAAGAAGTAAAAGAAGCAATTACGACCGGCGCGTCCCTCGCGGGCGCGCCGGAGCCACAGGGAGCATCATGCGCATTCTTCTCATCGAGGATGACACGCTCATCGGAAACGGACTCAGAATGGGTCTTCCCGCCATGGGCTTCGCCGTGGACTGGTTCAAGGAAGGCCCGCTCGGCATGGAGGCCCTTGCATCGGCCACGTATGACGCCGCCATCCTCGATCTTGGTCTGCCCGGCATGGACGGACTCGACATTCTGAAACACTGGCGCTCCGCCGGTCACGACGTTCCCGTGCTCATCCTCACGGCAAGAGACGCCATCAGTCAGCGTGTGGAAGGCCTCAATCTCGGCGCCGACGACTATCTCGGCAAGCCCTTCGATCTCGACGAAGTGGCCGCAAGACTGCGCGCTCTGGTACGACGCAGACACGGGGTCACCTCGCATCAGCTCTCGCACGGAGCCGTCAGCTTCGACCCGCAGACCCGCACGGTATCCCTGAACGGCCAGCCCGTGGCTCTGGGACAGAAGGAAGTCATGCTTGTGGAACTGCTTCTTCTGAACAGGCAGAGCGTGCTTTCCCGCAGTGCCATAGAGGAAAAAATCTATCCCTGGGGCGAGGAAGTCAGCAGCAATTCCGTGGAAGTGCTGGTGCACCGCATACGACGCAAACTGGGGTCCGGATTCATCAAGACCGTGCACTCCGTAGGCTACACTCTGGGAGATGCCTCATGAACCACCCGGTCCACCCAGGCGCATGGCTCAGCAGGATCGGACAAGCGTGCCGTCATATCCCGGCATCATGGATAAAAGCGCTTTCCGGTCTTTTTTTTCATGTTCGAAACCTTGCCGGCAACCTGTGGAGCCGGATTCTCTCTCGACCTGTCAGCCGCAGGAGCCTCAGACTGAGGCTGAGTCTGTTCTTCTCCATCTTCATGCTGGCCTCATGGCTTGCCGCCGCACTGTTCACCTGGCAGACGTGCAGAAGCTACATCGACGAATTTTTCGACTCCCAGCAGATGGCGGTGGCCAAAACGCTCGCCGTGGCCGATCTCACGCGCGCGCCGAAGAAGATTCCCAAGCTCGGCGACATGATGCCCGGAGTCAAAAAACACGGATTCGGCCAGCAGGAAGAAGACGCCATAGCCTTTGCCGTGTTCTCTCCCGACGGACGCCGACTGCTTGCCGACGGGAAAAAAGGCGGACGCTTTCCCTTTGAACCGTCAAGGCGAGGCTTCATCAACGAACCCCTGCGCAACGACGACGATGTTTGGCGCATCCTGTGGATAAACTCCCGGGATGGAAAATATGTCATCGCCGTGGGGCAGGAACTTGAATACCGCAGCGACATGACGCTGGAAATGCTGGGAGGCCAGATGCTCCCATGGCTCATTCTGCTGCCCGTGCTTCTCGGGGGACTTTTTCTGCTGCTCACGCGAGAACTGGCCCCCCTGCGCTCCATGGCCGCCGATCTTCAGTCCCGGCAGCCGGAAGACGACACGCCGCTGGACCTGCAGAAGCTGCCTTCGGAAGTTCTGCCCATGGCACAATCGCTCAACGGCTTTTTTGCCCGAACCGGAGAAATGCTGACCCGGGAGCGTTCCTTCATTTCCGACGCGGCGCACGAGCTGCGCACGCCTCTCGCCGGTCTCCGCATTCAGGCTCAGGTGGCGGCGCAGCCCGGCATGAACCCGGAAACACGAAACGAGGCTCTGGCCTTCCTTCGTCAGGGCATAGACCGCTGTTCGCGACTCATCGACCAGCTTCTTGCGCTCTCACGGCTTGAGGCCTCGCACGGCTCCGGTTCCGCGCACTCAGCCGAAGGACTCTCCCTGTCCGCGGTGAGCTGGAACGAGCTTCTGGCCCAGGCTCTGCCGACCTACAGCCCGCGTCTTGAACAGGCGGGCATCCGCCTCGAATCCCGGATATCCTCCCTCAGCGCCTCCGCGGAAGGAAACAAGGCCCTGCTTGCCATGCTGCTGCGCAACCTGCTTGAAAACGCCACTGCCTACGCCACGGAAGGCGGACTCATACGCCTGACCCTAGAGCAGAACAGCCTTACCGTGCAAAACGACTGTGCCTGTCTTCCAGAAGAGAGCGTCAAACGTCTTGGAGAACGCTTTTTCCGCCCGCCGGGGCAGGAAAAAAACGGCAGCGGACTCGGTTTGTCCATTGTACGGCGCATCGCCGCCATCCATGGTTTTCGCCTGAACATAGGCATGGAAAAACATGCCCCCGGCTTTTCCGACTGTTCCTTCAAGGTCACTCTCACCTGGTAATCTCCAGGCGCCTCTTCGTCGTTCTCTCAGCGGTCGAGCCGCCTAAATCCGATGCGCATTTCCGTAAAGAGCCGTTTCCTCGACAAGGAAGCGGCTCTTCTGCTCGAACACGGCATCCCTCCCGCTCCCGGCTTCATCGTTCCGCCCTTCTCTCCGGCTTTCCCCCGGACGGCAGCCTTCCCCGGTCTTTTCCCGTCGGCCCTGCGCAGACGACATTTCCGTCCGGCATTGATCCACCGGCCCTGCAGCGGGCATCCCCGAAACAGATTTCAGAATTGACGCCGGCTTCAGTCGAGCCCGGCTCTTTTTCAGTGACGCCCATCCCGATCACCACCGAAAGAATATTGCAACGAAGCGAAAAGAAAGACTTCCTTCCGACTCAACAGGTTGCGGAAAGATAACCAGACTTCCGAAAAGGCCTATCTTTCAAAGTGTAACAGAGTATTGTCGACGACGTCCCAGGGCAGACGACTATGCTAGAACACTACTATGCCCCCTTGCAGACAGCTTCGGACTCTCTGCAAGGACACGCATGTCCCTTTTGTGAAACGATGATGACCTTCAACATTCCGTCGAACGACAGTCTTATAGACAATTTTTCGTTCAAACAAAAAAATGATGGCTGACATCAGGCATAAATATACAAAAGCACCGACATCATGCGTCCTCCCGGACAGCACGATGCCGGCGCTTTTGCCCTTTGGATCTCAGTCGTCACGGAAGGGGCGTCAAACGGAATCCTACGCGCGGAACCGTCTTGAGAATGGGCTTGTTCTGCTTCTCCAGGTGACTCCTCAGGATGTGAATGTAGGTACGGAGCGCGTCGCTGTTGGGGGGCGTGTCGCCATAAAGCTCGTTTTGAAGTTCGCTGCGGCTGACCACGTTGGGAGCGGCCTTCATGAGGCGGGCCAGAAGCGTAAACGCCATGGGAGGCAGATGCATGCTCTTCCCGTCGCACGTGACGGTATGCGCCTGAGAGTCAAGCTCTATGCCCGCCCAGCTCAGACGAGAGGAGGACAAATGAGCCTTGGAAAGACGTATGGAGGCCAGAATGCGGGCCTCAAGCTCCAGCATGTGCACGGGACTCGTCACGATGTCGTCGGCTCCGCTGTTCAGATAACGGGGCAGATTTTCCAACGTATTTTCGGGCACCAGCAGAATGATGGGTCTGTTGAAGCCTTCCATGCGCAGGCAGGTATAAAGAGGAATTCCGTTCTGATCGGTGAACAGAGCATCGAGAACAAGCGCATCATACGCAGATGTTTTCAGACAGTTTCTTACTTCGTCACTGTCCACAGCGCTGTCAAGCTGATACCCCATGGGTTCCAGATACGCAAAAATTTTATTCATGACCAGCGAATCGGAAACCCCAACCAGCAGATGAAGCTCAGAAACGGAAAGCTGTTTTTTCAGACTGTATAGCATAAGCAGCTCTCTGACAGACTTTTACTTTACAGAAAACAGGAGGAAAGAAACAGATATTCCGAAAATTAAAACTTATACAATATGGAGCGACAACAATGTTCTGCTCCTGCTGTCCGTTACATGCAACTTCAATAAAATACTAGGCTATAG
>NZ_CAJJIC010000084.1 GCF_905187505.1 uncultured Mailhella sp. | reverse complement strand
CCAGCCAGCAGGCGATGGCTGAAGAGCATGCGGTTGTCGAAGATGAGGTCCTGCAGGTTGCCGCGTTCGGTGGCCATGACCACGGCTCTGTGGGTGGTGTTGAGAGGCGTGATGGTGCGCTCGGGACGGGGCACGAGGGTGATGGCTCCGTGATTGCAGCCGCGGGTGCACACGCCGCAGCCGAGGCACAGTTCGGCGTTGAAGTCGATGTGCCTTTTTCCTTCGGCGTCACGTTCCATGGTGAGGGCGTTCACGGGGCAGAGCTGGACGCAGCGGCCGCAGTTGACGCAGGCGGACTCGTTTCTCTGCATGATGAAGTTTGAGTGGATGGTCTGCGTCATCTGGAAGCGCTTTACTGCTCCCAGAGCCTCGCAGCAGCAGCCGCAGCAGTTGCAGATGAAGTTCACGCCCTGACGGACGTTTTCGCCGAACTGCACGAGATTGTGTTCCCAGGCCTGATGCAGAAGTTCCATGCACTCGCTCTTGCTCACCTCGCGCGCATGACCGTGCTTGATGAGCGAGTGGGCCGCGGTGTTGAAGGTCATGCAGATGTCCATGGGAGCGTCGCAGGCCGTGCCGAGGTGCTGCTTCTTGTGGCGGCAGTAGCACATGCTGATGCCGCACTGAGAGGCCGTTTCAATGACGTGCGTGGCCTTTTCCCAGTCGAGAATCTCCATGGCGTAGGGTTCCTTCACCGTGGGCTCCTGCACGAAGACGCGGCCGAGGCCGGTGTCGCCGGTGACGAAGAGTTCGCGCATGAAGTCCTCTTCCACGTTGATGTACTGGTTGAAGAGCTCGGCGAGGGTCTTCTGGTCGACGTCCTGACGCACGCGCATCATGGAAAATTCAAAGAATCCGGCCATGGGCGGGGGCAGGCAGTACATCTGCTCGCCGTGATTGTCCATGTCCACGAGCATGGCCCGGCTCGCCAGATTGTCCAGAATCTTGTGAGCCTCCACTTCGGACATTTTCCAGCGCTTGGCAGCGTCGGCCGCGGTGAAGGGCTTGATGGGCATCTGCGCCACCAGATCGGCTTCCTTCTCCGTGAAGAGCATTTTCAGGATGGAATAGAGCGTTTCCGATTCCGGCGCGCCCTGGGGAAAGCGGTTGAGTCTGTCGATCATGCGTCCGTAGGCGGACTGTTTTTCAAGCATGAGGTGATGTCCCACAGGCAATCTCCTTGTATGGTGTCGGAGCGAAAGACAAGCCGGTTTCCGCAGTGTCGGCCATGGAGTCGAAGGGGAGGGAAATCGGTTCTGCAATGTCGTGACGGACGGTGAAAAAAAGCGTCTGCATGATTCTGAACGCGTCGTCACGACAAGGGTCATGCGCTCAATTTGGCAGAAGGAGTGTAGCGCGTTGCGGAGAAACATCAAGCCAGGAACCGGGTGTTTCTTGCCTAACATGGGGAATTGCAACGTTTTTTTATGTTGATATAATTTTGTATCATAAAAGCGTCTGCGTTTTGGAGAGAGACGGGCATGGGCGCAGAAGCGGGCAGCGCAGCATCGGGACGGAATATCATCCGGGTCAAGGGAGGCCCGTCCGCCTGGTCCGGTACGGTTTTTGGGGGGGCTCGTCGGAGCGCGTAAGGCTTTTTTGCTCCTGCCGACGAAAAATGCCGCGTCGCTCCGGGACGCGGCATTCAAAAGGACGGGGCCTCGGGCGAGGAGGCAGGAAGGCTCAGCGGAAGACGAGCGGCCCCAGAGTCATGCCCACGAGCCATGCCAGCATCATGCAGATGATCAGCAGCGGGATGGAGACCTTGAAGAAGTCGCCGGAAGTCACGTAGCCTTCCGAGCCCAGCAGCGCCGCGGCCATGGGCGGAGAAGAGAAGGGGAACATGACGGCGAGATTGGCGGACATGCCCACGGTGACGCTCACCGTGACGGGAGGCAGGCCGTTCTGGGCCGCGAAGCTGGCGGACATGGGTACCAGCAGGGAAATGACGGCCACGGGATTGATGATCTGCGCCATGACCGCGCAGACGACGATGAGCGTGAGCCAGACAAGTTCGGGCGAGAGGCCGGTGAGCAGACCGCCGAGCAGTTCGCCGAGCCAGGTGTCGATATGGCTGTCGATCATGACCTGTCCCAGCATGAGCGCGCCTGCGATGAAGATGATGATGTCCCAGTTGACGGCCCTGACGCCGCTTTTCCAGTCCATGGCGAAGGAGACCTTTTCTCCCGCGCCCACGGGGATGAGGAAGAGCGAGACGCCGGCGACGATGGCGATGAACGGGGTGTTCAGCAGGGAGGCCAGAGTTTTGAGGCCGAGGAACGAGCAGACGGGCTGACCGAAGCTCCAGCAGAACAGGGCGACGACGAGGACGAAGAGAGAGATTTTTTCCTTGCGGGACATGGGACCCAGGGCCTTGAGCCTGTCGTGCACGACGTCGAGGCTGATGCACGAGCCGTCCTGGGAACAGCGGCGGATGTAGAGGAACCAGCAGACGACGATCATGGCCGCCAGCCACGCGAGGGCGAGCGGGAGGCCCATGGCCGACCATTGCCAGAATTGGATGTCTTCATGGACGGCCGAGGCCACGAGGCCCATGACCAGCAGGTTCGGCACGCCGCCCACGGGAGTCCCGCCGCCTCCGAGGTTGGCGCCCGCGCCGCTGCACACGACAAGGGCGCGGGTGAGCATGTCACCGGGCTGGGCGTTCATGCTTTTGCCGAGCTCCACGGCAATGGTCGTGAAGAGTATGGCAACGGGAATGTTGGGCATGATGGCGGAGAGGATGCCGACGGAAAAGCCGTAGATGACGAGCAGCTTTGAAGGGCTGTGATTGACCCATGAGGAAGTGACCATGGAATAGGTATAGCGCTCGATGAGACGGCTTTCCTTCATGGCTCCCAGCAGGAACATGGAGCCTATCATGATGAGCATGGTGGGACTGCCGAGGAAGCTGATGGCCTTCGGCAGGGGAAGGATGCCCATGAGTATGCACAGGGGGATGCCAAGCAGGGAGGTCAGGGGCAGGGCGAAGGCGCCGGTCACCCACCAGGCGATGATCCAGAGCACGAGGGCGAGGCCCTTGAGTCCCTGCGGCCCGAGCGTTTCCGGGGCGGGGCAGCAAAGAACCACGGCCGCGACGAGAGGGCCGGAGACGATGCCTGCCAGATGTCGCGCAAGAGAGTATCGAGGTCGTTTCATGAGATGATCCTTTGGCGTCGTTTCAGCCGGGAGGCGGCCGCCCGGCTTCGTGTCCCGGGCGGCCGGAAGGCTAGATGCGCATGTCGCGCCAGGCGGTGACCACGCTTCCGTCATCTTTTTTGAAGATGTCCAGCATCTTGGTGGAAAGAAGCGGATTGGTGAAGGTGTAGTCGGCGCGCTTGTGCAGGCCGCGGCTTTCTTTGCGTTCCAGGGCGGAATGCATGATGGCTTCGGCGCAGTCGAACAGATCGAGCACCTCTGATGCGCGCATGAGCTCATGGGCGGTCGTGGTGCGGAGGAGGGCGTCGGTTTCGGCGCGAAGCTGCTTCAGATAGGCGAGACCGGCGTGGAGCAGCGTGGCGGAGCGCACATGATACGGGCCCACGGCCGCATAGTCGCTCATGATCTGGGTGAGCGCGATGTTGGCATCCTTCCAGTCCGTGCCGTTGGAGCGCTCCATGAACGAGGAGAGCTGACGCATTTTGGCCTCGATGGCGGGATTCTGTTCAAGAGGCGTTGCGGAGAGAGCCGGAACGTCGCTGGCGGCCGCCCTGCCTGCGCGCCAGCCCAGCCATGCGGCGAAGGCCACGCCGCTGCCGAAGTTGCCCGAAACGTCGCCCGCCGCGTACAGGCCGGAGAGCGTGGTGCGGCCGTCCTTGTCCACGTCCAGGCCACGGCCCATGAGTATGGGCTCGAAGCGGGTGAATTCCACGGCGTGCCGGGCCGGATCTATGCCCTTGTCGTCCATGTAGTCGAGCAGCGCGGAAAGTCCTTCGTCGAACATGGCCTTGCGCATGTAGGCGAGGTTTTCCGGCGTGTTCTGCGAGCAGTCCAGATAGGCGGGGCCGCGACCGTTCGCCATGACGTCGAGGAAGGCCGTGTTCCATACGTCGGACGTGGGATCGCCGTATTTCGGGTCGGGCTTCGTGACGAAGGGGCCGAGGGGGGTCCCGTCGGGATAGCGGTACACGCCGATCCACGTTCCCTTGCCCGCGCGCTGGAAATACTTGGTTCCCGCGTGGCAGAAGGGCAGTTCCATGTTCACCATGGCAGCGCCGGCCCGCCAGCCCAGCGCCTGACCGCCGGCGTTGTTCGGGCAGTGGGAGGTGTTGAACAGAAAGTTGGGAGTGGTGGCGTTGACGTAGAGACGATGCGTGAGACCGGTGGCGATGATGACGTTGGGAGCCTTGACGAGCACGAAGGAAGGTTCTTCCCTGCTTGTGTCCAGGGCCAGAGCTCCGCAGATGCGGCCGTTTTCCGTGGCCAGTTCCACGACGGGATGATGGTTGAGCACCGAGACGCCGTGCTTGTTCATCTGCTCGGCCAGGACTTTTTTCTGGTTTCTGCCGTTCATCTTGAGGAAGGGACAGGGCATGCCGGGAAGGGTGTGTCCTTGGAAGTTCCAGTGACCGAGCGGCCTCATGTCGATGCCCCACGATTCCCATTTCTTGACGAGATCGAAGCTCTCAAGAAGCTGAAGGCGGATGAGCTGCCTGTCCTTGCCGAGACCCACGAAGCTGTGCATCATGAGATCGAGCAGCGGTTCCACGTCGTCGCCGTGGACCTCGGGAATGTAGCAGACGAAGTGATCGTTGCCGGAAGCCCCCGAGCCGGAACGCCGGGTATGGCATTTTTCCAGGACGAGTACCCGCTTTGCGCCGCTTTCCGCCGCGGATATGGCCGCCATGGCGCCGCCTATGCCTCCGCCGACGATGGCCACGTCGGCTTCCAGAATGCGGGATACGGGGATCATCGTTCTACCTCCTGGCCGAGCGTGTCGGCGTTGACATGGAGCAGCATGAAGCTCAGCGGGATGTTCAGCCTGACGGCATGATGCGGGCAGTCCATGACGCAGGAGTTGCAGTGCCAGCATTCGTCTGGATACTTGATGCGGGGAATGGCGTCCGTGGCGCGGTCGAAGACGAAGATGTCGGAATTGCAGATGTCCGCACACGTCCCGCAGCCCACGCATTTTTGGGGATCGATGACAGGGGGCATGGAATTTCTCCTTGCTTGAAGTGGAAATGCACCTTGCAGGAAGCAAGAAGTATGCCATAATAAAAAATTAGTGATAACAAATGGATATAATGTTGTCTCTTGACACGTTGTCGTAAATTTCCATAGTATTATAGAAAAAAGCATGAAATTTTCGAGGAGAGAGCCATGCCGTTGTCTATGGAAGGCGATGTGGAAGAGAGGCTTTTGGAGCAGGACGCGGCTTCATGCGGCATCATGTGCCGCATGGGCGGGCTGGAGAAGGCCCTTTTGCTTCTCCAGCAGCGGCTGCATGACGCATGGGCCGTGGACCGCATCAATGTGATCTGCGTGGCGCAGGATCTCAGCGTGTTCTTTCCCGTGGCTGACACGGGGGTGAGGGAATACGGAGTGGTGCGGCGCATGCCCGGAAGGGAGCCGCCCATGCTGCTGCCCGACCAGCTCCGGGAACCTTGTGTCGTCAACGATCTGGAAGGGCATTCCGATTTTCTCGAAGCGGTGTTCGAGAGCCGGCAGGTGCCTCTTTTCCACTATGCTTCCATGATTCGCCTGCCGCTCTTCATCTGTGAGGAATACATTTTCCAGATACACTTCTGGAGCGAAAGGCGGAACGCCTTTGGTCAGGCGCTCGTCGGCAGGCTCCAGAAGCTGACGGAGCCTCTTGGCGAAGCGCTGCGGGAGCGCTTTTCCTCTCTGGTTCCGTCGTCTTTTTTCGTCGCGTCGGGAGAGGGGGAAGGGGCGCTCCAGCGTTGTCCTGCGCTTTCCGGAGTGCGTCAGGCGGTAACGCGCGTGGCTCCCACGCGGAGTACGGTGCTCATTCTCGGCGAATCGGGCGTGGGCAAGGAAAGCGTGGCAGATGCCGTACATGCGCTTTCGCCGCGGAAGGACGGGCCCTTCGTCAAGGTGAACTGCGGCGCCATTGCAGAAACGCTGATCGACAGCGAGCTGTTCGGCCATGAGCGGGGAGCGTTCACGGGGGCCGGCGCCACGCGTCCGGGCTATTTCGAGGCGGCGTCCGGAGGGACGCTTTTTCTGGACGAGATAGGAGAGCTGCCGCTCTCGGCTCAGGTCCGTCTGCTGCGGGCCCTCGACAGCCGCAGCATCATGCGCGTGGGAAGCTCCAGAGCCATTTCCGTGGACGTGCGCCTGATAGCCGCCACCAACAGGGATCTTCGCCGCATGGTCCGGGAGGGCTCGTTCCGCAGGGATCTGTATTACCGGCTTGCCGTATATCCCATTTTCGTGCCGCCGCTCCGGGAGAGGAAGGAGGACGTCCGCGCGCTGTTTCTCTACTTTCTGCAGAAGAAGTCGCAGCAAATGGGCATTCCCTTTCCGCCCGCGTGTCCTGCCGGGGAAATGGAGAGGATACTGTCCTACCCCTGGCCGGGGAACGTCCGCGAACTGGAATTCGCGGTGGAGCGGGCCGTCATCGACGCCCGGGCCGGGGAGCACGAAGGGCTCGTGCGCTTTGATTTTCTGGATGAGGGAGAAGAGAAGCCGAGAGCCGGGGGCATCATCGACGACTGGCCCACGCTCGATACGCTGAAGAGCCGCTACGTCGCGCTGGTTCTGGAAAAAACGGGCGGCCGCCTCAGCGGTCCGAAGGGCGCCGCCGCTCTGCTCGGCGTGCATTACACCACTCTTTATGCGTATCAGAAAAAGGCGGAGCGCCCCTGATGGACGCGCGGGGACGCTCCGTCTCCGGCTTATGCCTGGCGTTCGTTGCGCACGGATGAGACCACCACGCTTGCGACGAACCAGGCGCAGCTGACGAGGATGATGGTTGCCCCCGTGGCGGTTCCCATCCAGGGCTGGACGGAAAGCGCAAGGCCGGTCACGGCCGAACTCAGGCTCACAAGAATGGCCCACCAGAACATGCCGCCGGCGCTGCGGGCGAAGTTTCGCGCAGAGGCCGCGGGGACGATGAGCATGGCCGTGACGAGCAGCACGCCCACGCCCCACACCGAGAACATGACCACAAGTGCAAGCAGCGCGGCAAAAAGGTATTCGAACAGGGCCACGGGCACGCGGTGCGCCCGGGCGATGATGCCGCTCGTGCTTGCATAGAGCAGGCGGTTGAAGGCGACGATCTGGAAGAGCACGAAGACCGCAAAAAGGGCAAGCAGCCAGAGAATGTCGGTTTCGGTCATGGTAAGGATGTCGCCGTAGAGAAACTGCTGAAGGTCTCGTGCAATGGTGTTGTTGCGGCTCACCACGGCAAGGCCGGCAGCCACCACGGCGGAGAAGACCACGCCGATGACGGTGTCGGAGGGCAGGGCGCTGAAGCGCTGCATGAACATGATGATGAGTCCCACGGCAAGTCCGAAAAGCGGCATGGAAATGTGGGGATTCACGCCCAGCACCAGACCTATGGCCACGCCTGCGAAGGCGGAATGTCCCACGGCGTCGGAAAAGAACGCCATGCGGTAGCAGACCACCTGAACGCCGAGAGCCGCCGTCATGGGCGCAAGAAGAACGAGGGCCACAAGCGCCTGCTGCATGAAGCGCATGTCCATGCCGTCCAGAGGAAACAGGGAGGCCAGATGGAAGAGCCAGGAAAGATCAATCATGATGCTGTTCTCCGAGGGAAGCGTTCTGTCCGTTTCCGGCAGGCATGGCGTGCAGGTGGTCCTGTGCGCAGATGAGTCCCATGTGCATGCCGAAAAGCGTCTGCAGAACTTCGCCCGTAAGCACTTTTGCGGGCGGGCCCTGCGCGATGACCCGGCGTTTCAGGCATATGACGCAGGTGGCGTGATGGGCTACCATGCCGAGATCGTGGCTGACCATGATCTGGGTGAATCCCTGACTTTTGCGCAGATCTTCCAGAAGCTCGCAGAAGAGTCGTCCTCCTTCAAAGTCCACGCCCGCCGAGGGTTCGTCCAGCACAAGAAGTTCCGGGTTCTGCTGAAGCGCCAGTGCCAGCAGAACCCGCTGCATTTCACCGCCGGAAAGCGTGCCTACGCGACGTCGTATGAGATGCGTCGCATGCACCAGATCCAGCAGCTCGAGGGCCTGCTTTCTGGCCTGACGGGAAATGCCCAGCCACAGAGGGCGCTTCTGCACGCCCATGGACAGAAATTCCGCCACGGTGAAGGGCATGCCTCTGTCGAGACTCAGCTTCTGAGGCACATAGCCTATGCGCAGTCCCCGTCCTCCGCCGAGCGTGATGGTGCCGCGGTAGTTCACCTCGCCGAGCAGGGCAAGCAGCAGCGTGGTCTTGCCCGCGCCGTTGGGACCGATGAGCACGGTGCAGCTGCCGCGGGGAACGGAGGCGTTTACCTGATCAAGAATGTTGAGGCCGCTTCGCGTCACGCTCACATGATCGAAGACGATGGCGGGAGCATTGTCATTTTCCAAGAGCGTTCTCCAGCACGCGCAGATTTTCGCGCATGGTTGTCTGGTAATAGTCTGCGGGGGCGTCGGCCGGTCCACCGGCAACGGGGTCCAGGGAAATGCAGGGAATGCCGGCCTCGGCGGCAAGAGTTCTGCCCGTGCGGGCGGGATACTGGGGTTCCGTGACGACGACGGCCGTCTTTTTGTCGCGCATCACGCGCACCAGATCCAGCATTTCCCGTGCGGAAGGTTCCTGTCCTTCATGGGGCTGCACCACGGCGTCGACGGTCAGGCCCGTGTCGCGGGCCAGATAGCTGAAGACGTTGTGCTGCACAGCGATGCCTCGGCCGGAAATGCTGCGGCCGAGTGATGCGTAGTCGTCGGCAAGATTCAGAAGAGGCGTCTGCACGCGCTTTGCGTTGGCCTGATATATGGAGGCGTGCTCCGGATCCTTTTCGGCAAGCTGTTCGGCCAGCGATTCCGCCATGCGGGCCATCATGGCGGGACTTGCGAAGATGTGCGGGTTCTTGTCGTGTCCGTGCCCCTCATGCCCGTCGTCATCAGCGGGCAGAAGGTTGTCCACGCGGCTTGAAATGTCGATGATGACGGCGTCGTCCTTCATGAGCTGCGACATTTTTGCAGGCTCCCCGAGAAAGCTTTCCAGCCCGAGCCCGTTGATGACGAGGACGTCGGCCCGGGCGAGAGCGAGTCTGTCCTGCGGCGTCATGGAGTAGTCGTGCGGGCAGCCCGTGCCGGCGGGAAGAAGCAGGCCCACGGAGGTTCCGGGCACGTCTCTTGCCACCTGCCTGAGCAGAAGCCATACGGGGAAGACGGAAGCCACAAGTTCTCTGCCGGAAGCAAGGGCGGGCGAGGCAATGCCCAGCGCAAGGCAGAGCAGAAGAGAAAAAACGATTTTCATGAGCGATCCTGGGAGGAAGGGAAACTGTTCCCGTTGAGTGTGGCCGTGCGGCGGCAGGGACGCTGAACGCGGCGGGGACATGGCATGTCGTGCGCAACGGACGCGGCCGGAGAACAAAAGAAGCTTTAACGGGCGCCTCTGTCAAGTCTCGACAGGACGGCGCATCGCCGGAAGAGAAGGAGACGCAAAAATTTGCGTCGGCATTGACGGAAAAATGATACGTATTTTACGCAGCAGGTAAAGGGGAGAAGCCTTGGAGGCCGTCGGACGGATGTTTTCAGAACTCAGGGGCGGCCTCGAGAAGAGGAACCTTGTCACGGCATCGGGTCGGAGCTTTGCCGGGCAAGGACGGGCCTTTCTCCGTGCGGCCGAAGACACGATCAGGGATGTTCGGGGCGGTTCTTCGGTCTGGCGGATTTCGTCCATCGATGTTCCGCCCGGCTGCGGCGCCGGAGGTCGAAAAGCCGAGAGTCTCCTTCTCTGTGAGGAGGGAAGATCTCTGCGTCTTCCTTACGTTTTGCCTGTGCGTTCCATCTCCCGGCGTATGAGCTCAAGGCTGCTGAGAATGTTTTTTTTCAAGGCTGCGCAGAGCCTGGGGGCATCCTTTTCTCGAAAGGCCTGCAGAATGTCCCTGAGCTGCTCCATGAGAGTTTTCTGATCCTGCACGCCGCAGTAGCGGCTGTTCAGAAAGATTTCCACATGATCCGCGAGAACGGCCGCCGTGTTGAGAAGATGGGGCATGCCGGACATTCTGTACAGCGCGTAGTGAAACTCCCGGTCGGGATGAAGATGGCGGACGCCGTCGGACAATCCTTCTTCCATGCCGCGGAGCATGGTTTCAAGCTCGGCGCATTCTTTTTCTCCTGCGAGATTCATGGCCTCTGCCGCAAGAATGCACTCGAGCTGAACGCGAACGTCATAGATGTGCTGAATTTCCCGCATGCCGGGCAGCGCGGCCACTACGGCGCCCTTGTAGGGGAGATTCTGGATGAGACCCGAACGGTCGAGCCGCATGATCGCTTCGCGTATGGGGCCGCGCCCCACGTTGAGTCTTTCCTCCAGATCGGTCAGTACCAGACGCGTCCCCGGCAGAAGTTCTCCCCGGAGGATGAGTTCGCGAATGAGAGCGTAGGCCTGGAGGGATTTTATCGTGGGATTTCCTGCCATGCTCTTCACCTGCCGATGACGTTGGGGGGAACTTGAAGCGTAACCGGCTTTGGCATCGGCGTCCATCCAGGGACAGGTCGGTACGCTCGATCTTGAACTCCACGATCAGAGGTACTTTTCC
>NZ_CAJJIC010000083.1 GCF_905187505.1 uncultured Mailhella sp. | reverse complement strand
AATGAAGAAAACGGCCTGCTCCTCTGACTGAGGGATCGTGCCGGACCGCCCGGAACGAAATCACAGAAGCTAAGGAGAGCTTGTGGAGATGGAACCTTGTCGGCATCCCTCCCGGAAAAACACTATTTCAGCACGGCGCCGGTATTGGCGCTGCTCACAAGACGCGCATAACGGCCGAGCCAGCCGGTCTTGATGTTGGGTTCACGGGGTACGAAGGCCGCCTTTCTGCGGGCGAGCTCTTCTTCGCTCACTTCCACGTTGATGCTGGCATTGGGAATGTCGATGCTGATGATGTCGCCTTCCTGAATGAGTCCGATAGGACCTCCGTCGGCGGCTTCGGGAGAAACGTGGCCTATGGAGGCGCCGCGGCTCGCGCCGCTGAAGCGGCCGTCGGTAATGAGGGCCACGGTGGTATCCAGCTTCATGCCGGCAAGAGCGCTGGTGGGATTGAGCATTTCACGCATGCCGGGACCGCCCTTGGGGCCTTCGTAGCGGATGACGACCACGTCGCCTTCATGGATTCTGCCGTTGTAAATGGCGTCGATGGCTTCATCCTCGCTGTCGAACACGCGGGCGGGGCCGCTGTGCTTCAGCATTTCGGGGGCCACGGCGCTGCGCTTGACCACGCAGCCGTCGGGCGCGATGTTGCCCCAGAGAATCTGAAGGCCGCCCGTGGGGCTGTAGGGGTTGGAAAGAGGACGAACCGCGCCGGTGTCCCTGATGACCGCACCCTTGATGTTTTCGGCCACGGACTTGCCCGTGGCGGTGATGAGGCTGGTATCGATGAAGCCGCCCTTGGCAAGCTCGGCCTGCACGGCCGCAATGCCGCCCGCGGCATACAGATCCTGCATATGGGTGGGGCCGGCGGGAGCAAGGTGGCAGAGATTGGGCACCTGAGCGCTCACTTCATTGAACAGCGCAAGGTTGAAGTCGACTCCGGCCTCATGGGCGATGGCAAGCAGATGGAGCACGGTATTGGTGCTGCAGCCGAGCGCCATGTCGCAGGCAAGCGCATTGCGGAGGGACTTTTCGTTGACGATGTCGCGGGGCTTGATGTCGCGCTTCAAAAGCTCCATCACGGCCATGCCGGAATGCTTGGCAAGCTGCATTCTGCGGGCATGCACGGCAGGAATGGTGCCGTTGCCGGGCAGTGCAATGCCCACGGCTTCGCACAGGCAGTTCATGGAGTTGGCGGTATACATTCCCGCGCAGCTTCCGCAGCCGGGGCAGACGCCGGTTTCACATTCTTCAAGCTGGGCGTCGTCGATGAGGCCCACCTTGCGGGCGCCCACGGCTTCAAACATTTTGGAAAGGCTCACTTCCTCGCCGTTGTATACGCCGGCCATCATGGGGCCGCCGCTGCACACCACGGAAGGAATGTTCAGACGAAGCGCGCCCATGAGCATTCCGGGCACGATCTTGTCGCAGTTGGGCACGAGCACCAGCGCGTCGAGCTGATGGGCCATGGCCATGGTTTCCACGCTGTCGGCAATGAGTTCACGGCTTGCCAGCGAGTATTTCATGCCGATATGTCCCATGGCGATGCCGTCGCACACGCCGATGGCGGGAATGAGAATGGGAGTGCCGCCGGCCATGCGCACGCCGGCCTTGACGGCCTCGGCTATCTTGTCCAGATGGGCATGTCCGGGAACGATTTCGCTGTAGGCGCTGATGACGCCGACGAGCGGACGATCCAGTTCTTCCTTGGTGTAGCCCATGGCATAGAAAAGACTGCGGTTGGGCGCGCGTTCCACGCCCTGCGTGACATTCGCACTGCGAAGCTTCATGAGGTATTCTCTCCTGTTCCCTTCCCGTAAAAGAGCAGTTTATGTTGCAGCGTTCGCCGGCGGCAGCGAAACGGAGCATGCGCCCCGAGACATGCCGGACATGAACGCACTGCGGAGGGCATCCGCGGCGCGCTTTCGGCCGAACGCCCGTAAAAAGACAGAAATCGCCGGACAGCAGGAGCCGCCCGGCGATTTTTTCAAACCGATGTTACTTCTTGAGCCAGCTCATCATCTGACGAAGTTCGGCGCCGACCTTTTCAAGCTGATGCTCGGCTTCCAGACGACGGGTGGCAAGGAACTTGCCCTTGCGACCGGCGGAGAATTCCTGCATGAACTCGGAAGCGAAGGTGCCGTCCTGGATTTCTCTCAGAACCTTCTTCATTTCCTTGCGGGTCTCTTCGGTGATGAGGCGCTTGCCGGTACGGTAGTCGCCGTATTCGGCGGTGTTGGAGATGGAGTAGCGCATGAAGCCGAAGCCGCCGTTGTTGATGAGGTCGACGATGAGCTTCATTTCGTGGATGGTTTCAAAGTAGGCCATTTCAGGCGCATAACCGGCTTCCACGAGGGTCTCGAAACCGGCCTTCATGAGTTCGGTCACGCCGCCGCAGAGAACGGCCTGTTCGCCGAAGAGGTCGGTCTCGGTTTCTTCACGATAGGTGGTTTCCAGGATGCCGGCGCGACCGGCGCCGATGCCGGAAGCATAGGCCAGGGCATAGTCCTTGGCACGACCGCTGTAGTCCTGGGCGATGGCGATGAGGCTGGGCACGCCCTTGCCTTCCAGGTACTGGCTGCGCACGGTGTGGCCGGGGCCCTTGGGGGCGATCATGATCACATCGATGTTGGAAGCGGGCTTCACGAAACCGAAGTGAATGTTGAAGCCGTGGGCGAAGCAGAGCACGTTGCCTTCCTTCATGTGAGGAGCAACCTGGGTGTTGTAGATGTCGGCGGCGACTTCGTCGGGCACCAGCATCATGACGATGTCACCGGCTTCGGCGGCGGGTTCCACTTCCATGACCTTCAGACCGGCGGCTTCAGCCTTGGCCCAGCTGGAGCTGCCCTTGCGCAGGCCGACGACAACGTTCACGCCGCTGTCATGCAGGTTCTGGGCATGGGCATGGCCCTGGCTGCCGTAACCGATGATGGCGACCGTCTTGCCGTCGAGCACACCAAGATTGCAGTCTGCGTCATAGTACTTCTTGATCATGATAACTTCTCCATTTCAATGGCTATAATTCATTCCCGCAGCAGAGGTTAATCTCTGCTGCTTTTCCACCAATCACTCTGCGATCCTCTGGGCATGCCGATGATGCCGGAACGGCACATCTCAAGGATCTGATAGGGCGACATGACCTCCAGGAAGCCTTCAATCTTGGAAGGCTTGCCGGTGAGTTGTATTACCATGCTACTAGAGGTAAGGTCAATAATTCGTGCCCGGTAAACCTCGACGATATCCTTAATGGGAGAAATAGTCGCCGGATCAAAGGCCATGCGCAGCATGATGGTCTCGCTGAGCAGGCTTTCATTCGGGGGAAGAAGGGTGATGGACTTCACCTCTTCCATCTTGAGCGTCTGCTTCACGATCTGGTCGAGCACATGGGAATCGCCTTCCGTCACGATGGTGATGATGGACACGGCAGGATCACTGGTCTGGGCGGCCGTGACACTGGTCATGTTGAAGCGACGGCGGGCAAAGAGGGAGGACACGCGGGCCATGACGTTGGCGTTGTTATCCACCACGATGGAAATCACATGTTTCGTCATATTGTCCCCCTTCTCTATTCCATGATGATGGAGTCACAGGTGCAGCCGCCGGGAATCATGGGAAGCACCTTTTCATCCTTGTCGATGCAGCAGTGAATCCACACGGGCACGTCGCTCTGAAGAGCCTCCGCCATGGCCTTTTCCAGATCGGCCAGCGTGTTGCAGTGGAAGCCCTTGCCGCCGAATCCTTCGATGACCTTCACATAATCGGTGCGGCGATTGAGGTCGGTGCAGGAATAGCGCTTGCCGTAGAAGCTCGTCTGCCACTGACGCACCATGCCGAGAACATGGTTGTCCAGAATGACGGTGATGACGGGCAGCCCGAAGCTCACCGCCGTGCATGCCTCGTTCATGTTCATGTGGAAGGAGCCGTCGCCGGTGAAGAGCACGACCCGCTTTTCAGGCCTCGCGATCTTGGCGCCGATGGCCGCGCCGTAGCCGAAGCCCATGGTGCCGAGGCCGCCGCTCGTAAGGAAGTGACGGGGCTTGACGTGATGCAGGTACTGGGCGGCCCACATCTGATGCTGGCCCACGTCGGTGACGTAGATGGCGTCGGTACCGGCCATTTCGTTGACCTTGCGGATGACCTGATGGGGCTTGAGCGTGGTGTTGCTGTCTTCGGGATGATAGTCTTCCTGCTTCCATTCCGCGATCTGGGCAAGCCATTCATCGCGGCAGGTCTGATGCAGCTTGGGCAGCAGCGCGCAGATGACGTCCTTCACGTCGCCCATGAGGCTGACGTCCACGCCGACGTTCTTGTTCACTTCGCTCGGATCGATGTCGATCTGAATGAGCTTGGCGCGGCGTCCGAAGGCGTCGGGAGCGAGGGCCACGCGATCGCTGAAGCGGGTGCCCACGGCCACCATGACGTCGGCATAGTCGAGGGCGAAGTTGCTCGTGCGGCATCCGTGCATGCCCACCATGCCGAGGTTGAGCGGGTCGTCGCTGTCGATGACGCCAGCGGCCATGAGGGTATAGGCGCCGGGCATGCAGGTCTTCTTCATGAGCGCGGCAAGCTCGGCGCTTGCGCCGGAGGAGATGACGCCGCCGCCGTAATAAATGGCCGGACGCTGGGCGTTGTTGATGATGTCCGCAGCCTTGTCGATGGCGTCCATGTCGATCTTCGAGGTATAGGTGTCACGCACGGGGGCGGCGGGCACGAATTCGGCCACGGCCGACGTCATGTCCTTGGGAATGTCCACCAGCACCGGGCCCTTGCGTCCGGTCTGGGCTATGCGGAACGCCTCGCGCAGAATGTCGGCAAGGTCTTCCACTCTGTCCACCACGAAGTTGTGCTTGGTGATGGGCATGGTGATGCCCGCAATGTACACTTCCTGAAAGCTGTCCTGCCCGATGAGAGGCGTGGGCACGTTGCCGGTAATGGCGACCATGGGCACGCTGTCCATGTAGGCCGTGGCAATGCCGGTAACAAGGTTGGTCGCACCGGGGCCGCTGGTTACCAGAACAACGCCGGTGCGGCCGGTAGCACGGGCGTAGCCATCGGCCGCATGAGCGGCGCCCTGTTCGTGGGCGGTAATGATATGACGGATACGATCCTGGTATTTATACAGTGCGTCGTACAGATTCAACACAGCGCCGCCGGGGTAGCCGAACAGCGTGTCAACGCCCTGCTCCACCAGCACTTCACAAAAAATTTCCGAACCGGTCAGTTTCATATTCTTCATCCTTATGGGCTGAAACCATGCTGATCCGCACGAGGCGGACCTCCCCCCAGTCGCACGATCCGCCATTTCGCGGCGGTCTTTCCGTCTGCTCCCCACGGGCGGCTCTTTCCGGCCCCTTTCGGGGGTACAGGCGTTAATCGTAGAATAATACTGGACTGCTTCTTCTTGTCTTGTCAAGTAATGAAAGGCAAAATAACCAATCGAAAAAGCAAACTATTTTTTTCACATTTTCGAAAAGCGTCCGTAACGACAGAGAAAGCCGGACACGATGAAGAAAGAAACGTTCCTCATGCCTCTGCAGCGGCTCAAGCCGCAATATAAAAATGTTTCAGCGGCGCACAACGCATCAAAGTACGGAACATATCCGTTTCACGGTCATTCCATTCCTCAATGCACGGCATTCCGGCCCGCTCTTTTCCATGATGCACCGTCCACCGCCGCTGCCGCGGCGTGCGGCCCCATGCCTTTCCGCCCTTTTCCCGGCCGGAACCTTCCATGGGCAAGTTCTCTCTTTTCCCTCTTTTCTTTTAAGGATACCATGACCGGCACAGGGATGCGCCCCTGCCATGCCGGTCGTGCTTCTCCTCGTCCGAACGCCCGTCCGGCATCTCTTCCGCCGCGCTTCAGCAAGAAAACGGCCCGCGCCCGCCCCGGCGTTCCGGCTTTCCCGGAAGTGCCGGATGCGGCGGATGTTCCGCATTCTCAAGGAGAGCCCTCATGAGTCACAAAAGATATTCCGGTTTCGACAGGCTGCCGCGCGGCCTCGCTTCCGACATCGTCACGCCGGGCTGCCTCGTTCTGGAAGGCGGCGCGCTGCGCGGCACCTACAGCGTAGGGATCATGGACGCCATGATGGAAGCCGACCTCAATCTTTCCTGCACCATCGGCGTGTCCGCCGGAGCGCTGAACGGCATAAGCTATGTCTCGGGTCAGATAGGTCGCTCGGCACGCAGCCCCCTGCGCTTCCGGCATGACCCGAGGTACTTCGGACTCGGAGCCTTCCTGCGCAACCGCAGTCCCTTCGGTTTCGACTTCATGTTCGGGGAGCTTTCCAAAACGCTCGATCCTCTGGACATGAAGCGCTTTCTCCGGCCGGAGCGACGTTTTGTGGCCGTGGCCACGAACTGCCTTACCGGCAGGCCAGAGTACTTTGAAAAAGGACGCTGTTCCGACATCATGCTGGCCACGCGGGCATCCTCCACCATGCCCTACATCTCGCAGATGGTGCGCATGGACGGCGCTCCCTACCTCGACGGCGGCTGCTCGTGCAAGATTCCTCTGGCATGGGCGCTGGAAAACGACTTTCCGGCCATCGTGGTCATCAAGACGCGTCCCGACGCCTATCGCCGCAATCCCGATGCGGGAAAAACACTCGCACGGCTCTGCTACGGCAGAAAGTGGCCCGCGCTCGCCCGGTCGCTGGCACAAAGCAACGCCGACTACAACCGGCTGTGCGACGACATAGAAAAGCTCAGGCGTCAGGGACGCATCTTCGTCATCAGCCCCTCCCGCTTCATGAACATAGGCCGCATGGAAAAGGATCTGGAAAAGCTCGGCGAATGGTACTGGCTCGGCTACCGCGACGCGCAGAACGCCATGCCGGCCCTCAAGGCGTATCTGGAGGAACGAAACACGCCCGGCAGCGGGAAAGTTCTGCCGAAAGCCTGAAAGCCTCGCAAAGCGCCTCCTCGTTCCGCAGCTTATTCCTCCCTCGCAGGCGGCTTCCGCGGCCTTTCGGCGCTTTTTCCGCAAAAGAATCATGGGCGGGCCCAGGCGCATGCCCACCGCACGTTTTTCCTTATCCCTCAAAACGACACGGACGCCGACAGCGCGTTCCGCCTTCGACAAGCGGGACATAAAAAGAAACGCTCCTGAAATTCAGGAGCGTTTCTTCGCGAACGATGTTCCGCCGGCAGAGCCGCAAATCGGTCCGTCTCCGGCTTCAAGGCCTTATTTCTTCATGGATGCAAAGGATTCCAGGCCGAAATGAGGTTTTTCCTGCGCCACGCCGGAGTCAAGCCGTTCGCGCAGCTCAAGAAGAGCCCTGCGGAGCTGTTCCGGGCAGGACGTGACCTTGGAGGTGGGGCAGATGGGCATGTCGGCAAAGCGGTCGATCACCTCATCGACGTGCATTCCTCGTATGAGGCGGCCTATGCCCTGAAGGTTGCCGGGGCAGCCTCCCTTGAATTCAAAGTTGGTGATGGTTCTGGTCGCATCGTCCACTTCTATCATGAACATCTTGGAGCAAACGCGCTCCGGAGTGAAAACAAACTGCATGGTGATCCTCCGTTGTTGGAAAACAGTGTATTACGAAAAACTCCCGCGCATGGCAAGACGGCGGCGAAGGCAAGAGCTTCCTCCATGGGCCCTTCTTCCAGCACGGCCCGCCCGGAGCCGTGCCTTCTCTCCTCTCCCGTTTTCTTCCTCCTCGCTTCCGCGAGGTTGACGCCGCGCGATTTTGTCCTATCTTGAACGTGCCGCGCACACATGTTTCCTCCGCCGGTCACGGCGGAGCATGAAACGCCACGACGGGCCCGGCCGCGCGCAAGGACGCCCGGCCTCGTCGCGCCCGCCATCAACGCGCATCCGCGCTCTCAGGAAGGTCATCATGAAAAAGAGAAAAATAGTCCCCATCACCGTTCTGTCCGGCTATCTCGGCGCGGGCAAGACCACGCTGCTCAACCACGTGCTCTCCAATCAGGAAGGCTACAAGGTCGCCGTCATCGTCAACGACATCGGTGAAGTCAACATTGACGCCAGCCTCATCGCCAAGGGCGGCAGCGTGGAAATGGACGACAGCCTCGTGCCCCTTTCCAACGGCTGCATATGCTGCTCACTCAAGGTCGATCTGCTTCAGCAGGTGCTGAACCTCATCGAATCCGGACGCTTCGACTACATCCTCATTGAGGCAAGCGGCATCTGCGAACCTCTGCCCATTGCGCAGACGCTCTGCCTCGGCGACGAGTCCCTGCCCAAGATATGCCGCCTCGACGGCATCGTCACCGTGGTGGACGCCCAGCGCATGGTGGATGAATTCCTCGGCGGCCAGCGGCTCGTGGAGGAAGACATAGAGGAAGAGGACGTGGCCAGCCTGGTCATTCAGCAGATAGAGTTCTGCACCACCATCGTGCTCAACAAGGTGGCCGGTCTGACCGAGGATCAGCTCGGCCTGCTCAGAACCGTCATCCACAAGCTTCAGCCCGAAGCAAACATCATTGAAACCAACTACGGCAAGGTCGACGTGAAGGACATCCTCGATACGGGTCGCTTCGACTTCGACCGCGCATGCTCCTCCATCGGCTGGGTGCAGGCTCTGGAAGCCGACGCTCCCGAAGAAGACGAACACGACCATGATCACGGGCATGAGGATCATGACCATGACGAACACGATCATGAGCACGGCCACAAGCATGATCATGACGGGCATGAGCACGGCCACAAACACGAACATGACCATGACGAAGAGGAACACGGCCATCACGGTCACCATCATCACCATCACCACGGCGACCATGAGCACGGCGAAGAATACGGCATTTCCACCTTCGTGTATTTCCGCCGTCCTCCCTTTGACCAGAAGAAATTCGAGGACTTCGTCAACGACGCCTGGCCTTCCAGCGTGATACGCTGCAAGGGGCTCATCTGGTTCGGCGACGAACCCGATACCGCCTACCTCTATGAACAGGCCGGCCGACAGATGACCGCCTCTCCCTACGGAGAATGGGTGGCCGCCGCTCCGGCCAAGCGCCAGGCCGCCGAGCGCCGCGTGGACAAGCAGCTCGACAAGGAATGGGACGACACCTACGGCGACAGAATGCAAAAGCTGGTCTTCATCGGCCAGCACATGGACAAGGACGCCATCTGCGCCGCGCTGGACGCCTGTCTGAAAAAGTAATCCCGGGGACCGCACCTCCCCTTTTCCGGGCAGTTCTGTCCAGGGGCGTTCTTCGCCCCGGCAGACTGCCCGTTTTCCTTTCGGCCGCCGGGCGAAGTCTCATGTAACCTTACGGCGGTCGCTCACCTCAGCCCGCGCCATGCGCGGATCATTTCTTCCCATGCGCAGAAACATCGTTCCCATCACGCTTCTTACCGGCTATCTCGGCGCGGGCAAGACCACGCTGCTCAATCATGTTCTTTCCAATCAGGAAGGCTACAAGGTCGCCGTCATCGTCAACGACATCGGCGAAGTCAACATCGACGCCGCGCTCATTGAAAAAGGCGGCAACGTGGAGATGGAAAGCAGTCTCATTCCCCTTTCCAACGGCTGCATCTGCTGCACGCTGAAAGACGATCTCATGCAGCAGATTCTTGACCTCATCGCCACCTGCCGCTTCGACTACATACTCATCGAGGCCAGCGGCATCTGCGAGCCCATGCCCATCGCGCAGGCCATCACGCTGGGCGACGAAGTCATGCCCACGGTGTGCCGTCTCGACGGCATCGTCACCGTGGTGGACGCCATGCGCATGGCCGACGAATTCCTGAACGGCGAAAAGCTGCTCGGCGACAACGACGAGGACGACGTGGAAAGCCTGCTCATCCAGCAGATAGAGTTCTGTACCACCATCGTGCTCAACAAGGTGGACGAAGTGTCTGCCGAACAGCTCGCCACGCTCAAGGCCGTCATACGTCAGCTTCAGCCCGAGGCGCGCATCATCGAAACCAACTACGGCAAGGTGGCCGTCAAGGACATTCTCGACACGCACGCCTTCAACTTCGCCAAGGCCGGAAAGTCCGCAGGCTGGATACGAAGCCTTCAGAACTTCGACGCGAAAAAAGCCGAACATGACGACGATCATCATGATCACGACGCCCATGCCGGTCATCACCATCACGACCATGAGGAAGGGCATTCCCACACCGAGGAATACGGCATTTCCACCTTCGTGTATTTCCGCCGCGCCCCCTTCGATCAGGACAAATTCAGCGAATTTGTGGAAATGTCCTGGCCGGAAACCGTGATACGCTGCAAGGGGCTTCTGTGGTTCAAAAAGAATCCGTCCATGTCGTACATGTTCGAGCAGGCCGGAAAGCAGACCGTGGCCACGCCCTTCGGGCGCTGGATGGCCTCCGCGCCTTCGGAACAGCGCAAAAAGGCCCGGGCCTCGAACCCGGAACTCGACCGCAACTGGGACGAGCGCTACGGAGACCGCATGATCAAGCTCGTGTTCATCGGCCGTCACATGGATGAAAACGCCATCCGCGCCGCCCTCGACGCCTGCCTCGACAACGAATGAGCCGTCCCGTTTCCGGGAAAGGCGTCCGGCCTTCCCCGGAAACGGTCTCCCTCAGACGCCCGGACATTGCGGAGCCCGCGACCCCGGGCCGCAGGCTCCGCAGCATGCCGGACACGCTCCGAAAATCAAAAAATGCCGGCGTCCACGCGGGACGTCGTCCCCTCTTCCGGGAAGCGCCCGTCCCCGCCCGCTCCCCCCTTCGCCACCCCCATCCTTCCCTAATCCTTCCATAATTCCCGGCCTGCCGCTCTTTTATCTCCC
>NZ_CAJJIC010000082.1 GCF_905187505.1 uncultured Mailhella sp. | reverse complement strand
TGTGCGATGGCGTCGTTTCGGAACGCAGACATCAAAAAAGGCCGTCCTTTTCAGGACGGCCTTTTTTCATGTCGCACGGCCCTTGCGGGCGGCAACTACTTCTTCAGAAAGCTCGCGAAGGGAGAAATGGCACGCAGATTGCTCACGATGCCGGGCATCACTTCAATGACGCGGTCGATTTCTTCCTGCGTGTTGTAGCGGCTCAGGCTGAAGCGCACGGAACCGTGGGCGTAGTTGAACGGAACGCCCATGGCGCGCAGCACGTGGGAGGGTTCGAGGCTGCCGGAGGTGCAGGCGGAACCGGAGCTGGCGCAGATGCCGTACTGATCGAGCTGGAGCAGAAGGGCCTCGCCTTCCACGCCTTCAAAGGAGATGTTCAGCGTGTTGGGCAGACGGTGTTCCTGATCGCCGTTGATCTTGCAGTGAGGAATGGCGGCAAGCAGTCCGGCCTGCAGACGGTCGCGCAGGGCGGAAACCTGGGTGCGTTCCTTGTCCATGTTGACCGCGGCGAGTTCGCAGGCCTTGCCGAGGCCGATGATGTACGGCACGTTTTCCGTGCCGGCACGACGGCCGCGTTCCTGATGGCCGCCCTTGAGGTAGGGACGGAAGCGCGTGCCGCGGCGCACGTACAGGGCGCCGATGCCCTTGGGGGCATGGAGCTTGTGGCCGGAAAGGGCCAGATAGTCGATGGGCAGCTTCTTGAGGTCGATGACTTCCTTGCCCACGGCCTGGACGGCGTCCACATGAAGCTGCACGCCGTGTGCCTTCACGATTCTGGCCACGTCCTCGATGGGGAAGATGGTGCCGGTTTCGTTGTTGGCATACATCATGGACACGAGCGCCGTGTCGGGACGAATGGCACGTTCAAGTTCTTCAAGGTCGAGACGGCCCTTGTCGTCCACGCCGAGCCAGGTCACTTCGTAGCCCTTGTCTTCAAGATAGTGGCCGTAGGCGAGCACGGCGGAGTGCTCCACCTTGGTGGTGATGACGTGACGCTTTTCCGGCTGGGTCTCCGTGGCGGAGTACCAGGCGGAGTTGTCGGACTCGGACCCGCAGGAGGTGAAGATGATTTCTTCCGGGTCGGCGTTGAGAATGCCGGCCACCTGTTCGCGGGCCTTCTGGATGTAGTGACCCATCTGGCCGCCGAAGGTATGCATGCTGGAGGCGTTGCCGTAAAGCGGGCCGAAGGCGGGCATCATGGCTTCCACCACTTCGGGCGCGACCCTCGTGGTGGCGTTGTTGTCAAGATAAATCACATCAGTAACGTCGGCCATGTCATGCCTCCACAACATTGATGGCGGGATCCACCTGCTCGCGCAGGGTCTTTTCCACCAGATTCTTCAGCGTCAGCTGGCTGGCGCTGCAACCGGAACAGGCACCGCGCAGAGCCACGATGACGGTGGTTCCGTCCACGTCCACAAGCTCGATGGTTCCGCCGTCGAGAGCGAGGCGGGGAGCGATGTCTTCATTGATGATGGTCATGACCTTCTGCATGCGCTGCACGTTGGTCATGCGGGGAACGGGACGGATTTCCTGAAGAGGCTTTTCCATGGCGTGCAGCTTGTCGAGAATGGACTGAATGTCGTCCTTGCAGCTGCCGCAGGCGCCGCCGGCCTTGATGAAGTCGGTCACTTCCTCAACGGTGGTGAGGTTGTTTTCCCTGGCCACCTTGATGATCTGCAGATCGGTCACGCCGAAGCACTTGCACACGAGACGGCCTTCTTCCGCCTGAGACTTGGAGGGAAGGCCCTTCCAGTGGCGGATGGCGTCTTCGAGCGCTTCTTCGCCCATGACGGAGCAGTGCATCTTTTCCTTGGGAAGACCGCCGAGGTAGTCGGCGATTTCCTTGTTGGTCAGCTTGGCGGCCTCGTCCATGTGCTTGCCCTTGATGAGCTCGGTGAGGGCGGAGCTGGAGGCAATGGCGCTGGCGCAGCCGAAGGTCTGGAACTTGGCGTCTTCGATGATGCCCTGATCGTTGACCTTCAGCATGAGCTTGAGGGCGTCGCCACAGGCCAGGCTTCCCGCCTCGCCGATGACGTTGGCGTCTTCGAGCACGCCCGCGTTGCGGGGATGCAGAAAGTGGTCACGGACAGTCTCGGTATATTCCCACATGGTTATACTCCTGATGTGCGAAGTCGGCTTCGACATGAGCCCTTCGCGTTTTCTTCAACTGGTTTCGGATCAAGGTTAATCACTTTCCGGGCAATGTCCAGAATCGTCGGGACAAGTTCTGAAAATCCCTAGCTCATTGGCCGTTCGGGGCGTGGCGCGTGTCGACTTCGTTCCGCGCGGCAGACCTGTACGCAAGCGAAAACGGCCTCATGCTGCCGGCCGTCTGTCCGTGCTGGTCCGTCAGCAGGGCGCCTTCCCGAGTTCAAAGGGCTTTTGAAGGCCGGCCCAGAACAGAAAGGCTCTGTCCCATTCCGCAAAGGAAGGAATGGTTTCGTCCCGAGGCGCGCCGGGAGGCAGGGCGTTGCCCTTGAGATCGAGTTCGTTGTTGGCGAGCTCCTGCACCCATCCGTGGAAGTTGTCGAGAGAGCGGCGAAAGTCATAGTCCGAGGAAAGAGCGCTCAGGCGTTCCTCAAAGGCCGCGGTGCCGGGATGAATGCCCGTTTTTTCTCCAAGCCAGTTGAAGATGACGTCTCTTGAACGTTCCATGGAGATTTTCTGCCCCTGCAGGACGTCGAGCATTTCGGCAAGTTCCGGCTCCTCGTCACGGGATCGTGCGGCCGCCTCGGCGGGCACGATGAGCAGAGCGTCCAGAGACTCCACGGTCAGTTCCCGTTCCGGCGAGGACTGCATGGGGGCGTCGTCCGGCGTTTCGGCGTCCTCCAGAAAATAGAAGCGCAGCCAGTGCTCATAGCGCATGGCCTTCAGAAAAAGATCGGCAAAGGATTCCGGCATGGTAGTTCTCCTTGGCATGAAGTTCCCGGAAGGGACAACGTTTTTTTCCAAGGGGAGGGAGCTCGTGTCAAGCGGAGACTTTCGTCAGCTTTCCCGAGGGGGGGGCACGCCGGCACGTTGTGGGCGGTACGGATGCAGGTGCGCTTGTCGAGACTCTTGCCCCGGGTTCTTGAAGGGACGGAAGCGTCGTCTTTTTCGATCCCGGGTCTGGCCTTGTGCAGAATGTGAGCGTTGCGTGGGGCAGGGGGCGTTGTGATGTCGAGGTCCGGGAGGTATGCGGAAGGGATGCGGACGCGGGAGGGCGGGCAGGGCCTGCCCTTGCCATTTGCCTGCAGCTTTGGCACTATAACAAGACTTCACCAAGGGGGTTACGATGGATTTTCTTCCCATCAGACGCGCTCTTCTGAGCGTGACGCATAAGGACGGACTCGCGGAATTCGCCGCATTTCTCCACAAGAAGGGCGTCGAGCTGGTTTCCACCGGCGGCACCATGAAATTTCTGAAGGAGCAGGGCCTTCCCGTGACTGCCGTGAGCGAGGTCACCGGATTTCCCGAAATTCTCAACGGTCGCGTAAAGACGCTGAATCCGCGCATTCACGGCGGCATTCTCGCCAACAAGGACGTGCCGGAACACATGAAGACGCTTGAGGAACTCGACATCAAGCCCTTCGATCTCGTGGTCGTGAATCTGTACGACTTCAAGTCCGCGCTGGAAAAGCACCTTGATCCCGCCGCCATGGTGGAGGAAATCGACATCGGCGGACCCTGCCTGCTGCGCGCTTCCTCCAAGAACTTCAACAGCATTCTCGTGCTTTCCGATCCTTCCTACTACGCCGAGGCCATGGAAGAAATCGAAAAGGGCGGCGTGAGCCTCGAATTCCGTCGCCGCATGGCGGCCGCCACCTTCCGCACCACCTCCAACTATGACGACATGATCGCCACCTGGATGGCCGGAGGCGCACAATAGCCGCCCGGGTTGAAGGCAATACCGCCGGTCTGAAGCCCAGCGAGCTCAAGGCTCTCAACAGACTGGGACAGCGCCGCTACCCGCCTCAGGGGGGCTACAGCTCCGAGCAGGCGAGGGAGCTTGCAGCGCTGTCCCGTCTTCTGTCCCGTCAGATAGGTCTTGCCCTGGACAGGCAGGGCCGGGTGAACATGGTCATCGTCGGGGATGCCTCCTCCATTCTCATCCCCGAGCTTCCCCATGTGCGCACGGGCGCGGGGCGACTGCGCGGGCTGCGCCTTCTGCATACGCATCTTGTCCCCGAAGGTCTTTCCCGTGAAGATCTCATGGACCTTCTCTTTCTGCGTCTTGATTCCGTGAGCGTGCTCACCGTGGACGACTGGGGACAGCCCGGCATGTTCCAGAGCGCGCATCTCATGCCGCCCGCGCCGGGGCAGGAGGATTCGGAATATCAGGTGGGCGACATGCTGCCGTGGGATCGTGTGGACACGGACTTCACGGTGCAGGCGGAAACGCTGGAGGAGGAGTTCGGCCGCGTCGTCGACGATGCCGTGAGCACCGGCGAGAAGGACGAGGGCGAGAGGGCCGTGCTGGTTTCCGTTTCTCTGGAGCCCCGAGCTGTTCAGGAGCGGCATCTTGCCGAGCTTTCCGAGCTTGCCCGTACCGCCGGAGTCAGGGTGACGGGCACCATGATTCAGCGCGTTGCCGCCATTCATCCGAGGCACATCCTCGGACGTACCAAGCTGGCCGAACTGGAAGTCCTTGCTCTTCAGGGGCAGGCATCCCTCGTCATTTTCGACGGAGAGCTGAGTCCGGCGCAGCTCAACAGCCTTTCCGAGCTGACGGAACGCCGCGTCATGGACAGGACGCAGCTCATTCTCGACATTTTTGCCCGTCACGCCGTCACCAAGGCGGGCAAGCTGCAGGTGGAAATGGCACAGCTGCAGTATTCTCTTCCCCGTCTTGCCGGACGTCACCGTTCTCTGGACAGGCTTGCAGGCGGCATTTTCGGCAACAAGGGCCGCGGCGAAACCAAGCTGGAACTGGAACGACGCCGCATTCGCGAGCGCATTACGCGCATCCGCAAGGATCTTGAGGAGCTCAGACGGCAGCGATTCCACACCAGGGCCCGCAGGGCAAGACAGGGACTGCCGCTGGCTGCGCTCGTGGGCTATACCAACGCCGGCAAGTCCACGCTTCTCAACGCGCTTACCCGAGCCGACGTTCTGGCGGAAAACAAGCTTTTTGCCACGCTCGATCCTACGACGCGTCGTCTGCGCTTTCCCAGAGAGAGGGAACTTGTGCTGGCCGATACCGTGGGGTTCATCCGGTCTCTGCCCAAGGAGCTCACCGAGGCCTTCCTCGCCACGCTGGAGGAACTGGAAGCCGCCGATCTGCTCATTCATGTGGTGGATGCCTCGCATCCCGAGCGGGATCAGCAGATGGAGTCCGTGGAGCGCATTCTTGCGGACATGGAACTGCAGAGCGTGCCGCGCATCACGCTTCTGAACAAGTGGGACGCCGTGGCGGTGAGCGACAGAGTACCGCTTCTTCTCGACCGTCCGGACGCCATTCCCGTTTCAGCGCTCACGGGCACGGGACTGGAAAAGGCCGCAGCCGCCATCGAGAGGCTCATGTTCGACGAAGGCGCGTGGCAGCGTCGTGATCCGCAGACCTGGGAAGAGTTTGAACGCCGCGGCAAGGCCAGGAAAAAACGTGCAGAAGAGGAAAAAACGCTTGACGATACCGAGCCTTTCCGATAAATAACACCAACACGGCACGTCCCCATCGTCTAGCCGGCCCAGGACAGCGGCCTTTCACGCCGTCAACGGCGGTTCAAATCCGCCTGGGGACGCCAAATTTGAGTACAATGAAGAACGCCAAGATGCATAACGTCTTGGCGTTCTTTGTTTTTTCTTTCCGGCATGGTTTCCCGAAGTCCAGCCTCGTCCGCTTGCATCCAAATATTTTATGGGTATATCCGTAGGTAGAAATGTGGTATGACATTTCTGATACCTACATGAATAACCGCGCGGAATCAAAAATATTTTTATCCATGTGGGCATCTCTTCGTCCAACGACAGCCAGGGAGTACCCATGCCTCTTACCGATACCCATATCCGCAGTCTGAAGCCCGACCTGAGGCCCCGCAAATATTTCGACGGCGGAGGCCTGTTTCTTTTCATTCCCACCAGTGGAAGCAAGCTCTGGAGAATGGCCTACCGTTTTGACGGAAAGAGCAAGCTGCTCAGTTTCGGAGAATACCCTGCCGTATCTCTCAAGGATGCCAGAGAACGCCGCGAAGACGCGAAGCGTATGTTGTCCAGAGGCATCGACCCGTCAGCCCATAAACGGCAGATGCGGCAGGCCAGAGCCACGGCGGAACGCGACAGTTTTCAGAATATCGCCAGAGAATGGCATGCAACCCGCATGGCGGAGTTTTCTGAAAAGCATCAGGGAACCGTCATGTACCGGCTGAAAACCTACATCTTTCCTCGCATCGGCAAAACGCATATCGCCAAGCTGGAAACACGGGATATCATGGACGTGGTCAAGTCTCTGGAGCAGAGGGGAAACTACGAGACCTCCCGGAGAGTGCTGCAAATCATCAATCAGGTGTTCCGTTATGCGGTCATCACGGGCCGGGCAAAGCACAATATCGCAGCCGATCTTCGGGGAGCCTTGAGGCCGAGAAAAACGGTCCACCGCGCGGCGGTGCTGGAACCGGAAAAAGTCGGTCAGCTTCTGCGGGATATCGACGCTTACGAAGGTTATTTCCCTCTGGTCTGTGCCTTGAAGCTGGCTCCGTTGGTTTTCACCCGTCCCACGGAACTGCGGGCTGCCCGATGGAAGGAATTTGACCTTGAGTCCGGGGAATGGCGTATCCCTGCCGAACGCATGAAAATGCGCCGTCAGCATCTTGTTCCCTTATCCAGACAGGCAATATCCATTCTTCGGGAACTTCAGAAATACTCCGGGGAGGGAACATACCTTTTTCCCTCCATCCGCACGGAGGTACGCCCCATTTCCGATGCGACCATGCTCAATGCGCTCCGGCGCATGGGCTACCAGAAGCACGAAATGAGCGTGCATGGTTTTCGCTCCATCGCGTCCACGCTGCTCAACGAACTTGGTTATAACCGGGACTGGATAGAGCGGCAGCTTGCCCATGGAGAACAGAACGAAGTGCGGGCAGCATACAATTACGCGGAATACCTTCCGGAACGCAGAAAGATGATGCAGGATTGGGCGGATTATCTGGATGGACTGCGCCACGCAAAGCGGAAAGGAAGCGGAGATACGGTATGAAAGAGAACGCCATGACAGAACGGAATGCCTGTATCGTTATCGGGAAAACAGAGGATGAAACGCAGGTGACGGAAAACGACACTGGCTGGAGCGAAGAAGACAAGGACCGTATGAGACAATACGGCTATGACGACATGGATATCATCCGGGTATGGTATAGCTGAAACAGGTTTTACAGGAAACAGCGGTAGCGAGGACATTGGAAGTCCCTGCCGCTGTTTTTTGTTGTCCATTTTTTGACAACAGACTATGCTTTTTCCATGATAGACCGCCAGATTATTACCCTAGGCAGAGTACGGCAGGCGTATGGCCTGACTGTCAGAGAAGGCGACATGCTTGTTCAGGCGCTCTGGCCTGACGCAGTTCAACCTCTGGAATTATGGTGCACAACATATGAATCCTGCTGGCAGGCATTTGTTGCTGGCAGTCACGCCGCATATGGAACGCAGATACCGGAATTTCCTTCAGGGCCGGAACTGGTGGCGGGCATTCAGACATATCTGCTTGGCTTTGATGTGATGGAATTTTTCAGAAAGATATCAACGCTTGTTCCTGTTACCTCCCTACAATATGGGTTGAATGTCATTCTTGAAGAATCCTTTGAAGATACGGCGTCTGTCTTTCCCGAGGAACGAGAATTTCTGTTCAGCAGTTTGAAAATACTGAGCACAACAGACATCTTCGCGCAGTATTCACCGGATTCACCTCTCTTTGATAAGCCGATATTCTCCATTCCCGCCTCAAGTTATCACTTCATTGCACATATCTTTGCTGATACTATAATGGTGGATAGGAGCGTCGCCATCAGGCAGCTTCGCTACTATCCCCTGCGCCGGGAAGTGAAAGGCATCACCCGTGCTCTTGTGGAAGCCGTTTTACAGACAGCTTCGCCGGAATCGTCTGTTGCCGACAAAGTGGCGGCAGTTCCCCTGTGTGAAAGGGCACCGCAGGATGAAAAACTTATTTTCCGTATTCCCGGAGCCGTCTGGCAAGGAAGGCCGGACGCCGCCGTCCGTGATGCCATGAAAGAAAAGTATCCTCTTGCGGTCATCGCTTATGTTCTCCTGTACTGGTGTGGTCCTCAAAAATCCGAGACCAGTCACAAAACTCCACAGGGCAGAAAGACGCATGTGGGGCGCTTGCTTGCGGGTAAAGAGTACAGGGACGACAAGTCCTATCGCAATTTGATGGATATGCTCCTCAAGGAAGCGGAGACATACGCCATAATCAAGGCATGACCAGCCTGCTGTTTTCCCGTCTTTTTGAGAAGTTCCCGTTCTTTTCCCGTTTGATTCCCTCACGGGAATCTTTGGACGTGTGCCAGAGTCTCCTGAAATCCAAACAGATTCAGGAGATTTTTTATGAAACAGCATCAACTGTCCATTTCCACTCACGGCCTTTTGCGTCTTCCTCAGGTTCTCAGCATGATTCCCATAAGCAAGAGCGCCTGGTGGGAAGGCTGTCGGACCGGGCGGTATCCCAAACCCGTGAAACTTGGTCCCAGAACCACGGTCTGGAGAGCAGAAGATATTGCCGCGTTCATCGAAAGTCTTGGCAGACAGGGGGAAGAGCATGAGTAATCCCCTGCAAAATTTTCGGGACCTCCTGACCGACAAGGGCTTGATTCCGTCTGACATCGAAGCGGACGGGAAACTGCATCGTTGTCCCACGCAGGCCAGGCCGCATAAACAGAACGGCGCATACATCGCGCATGTTGACCCTCCTGCCACGCTCTGGTGGTGCAACTGGGAGAGCGGAGACCAGGGGACGTTTACTGAAATGGATCAGAGAACGTTCTCCCCGGCTGAAAAGGAAGCATGGCAGAAACGGCAACGCAACATTCGTCATCAACGAGAGGAAGAATGTGCCCGCCGGTATGAAGCAGCGGCAAAACAGGCCCAGGGCGTCTTGGAGGCATCTTTTCCCTGCTCGTCGGAACACCCATATTTACGGCGTAAAGGCGTTCCCGCGCTTGGGGACATACGTCAGACCCGGAGCGGTCTGCTGCTCCTTCCCGTCAGGGATATATCGGGAACCTTACAAAGCCTGCAATATATCGCCCCGGACGGGACAAAGCGCTTTCTCATGGGCGGCAAAGTACAGGGAGGACATTTCATTATTCCCGGCAAGTCGGAAAAGCCTCTAGTTCTTTGCGAAGGTTACGCTACGGGAGCAAGCATCCATCTTGCCGTCAACTGTATCGTATATGTGACGTTCTCAGCCAATAACCTGCCTGTCGTGGCCAATCTTGTGAGACACAGATTCCCGGATGCTTCCATCCTCATTTGTGGCGACAATGATGAAGCAGGCCGCAGTAAAGGGCAGGAAGCTGCTCAAGCAGCACAGGCTCGATTGGCCCTGCCCAAGTTTACCACCGGCGAGGGGAAAGACTTCAACGACCTGCATCAGAGTGAGGGGCTGGAAGAAGTTCGCCATCAGGTGGAAGAGGCCATGCATACAGCTGCCCGTCCGTCTCTGATTTCTCTGGACATGGGGGAGTTTCTTTCCATGTCCATACCTGAACGGGGGTATCTTTTATCCCCCATTCTTCCGGTTCAAGGGATAGGCATCCTGTATGCTCCGCGCGGCATCGGCAAGACGTTTGCGGCCCTGAGCATAGCCGTTGCCGTGGCTTCCGGCGGTGCGGTGTTCAACTGGCGTGCGCCGATGCCTAAACGAACGCTGTATGTGGACGGGGAAATGCCTGCCACATCCATGCAGAGTCGTCTTGCAGCGCTTGTCAGCGGTATGTCCGTTCCTCCGCATACGTTGAAAAACATGGCGCTCATCACACCGGACCTGCAACCCTGTCCCATGCCGGATTTGTCCACCGCCGGTGGGCAGGGCATGATTGAGCCTTTTCTGCAAGGTGTGGACATGGTGGTGCTGGACAACATTGCTACCTTGTGCCGCACCGGCAAGGAAAATGAATCACAGTCCTGGCAGACCATGCAGGCGTGGCTGCTGGAGTTGCGTCGCAGGGGTATGACCGTCCTGCTTATCCATCATGCCGGAAAATCCGGCGACCAGCGCGGCACCAGCGCCAGGGAAGACATTATGGACACGGTGATCAGCCTGCGCAGACCCAGGGAATACAGTATGGCCGAAGGAGCACGTTTTGAGGTCCACCTGACTAAGGCTCGGGGCATACTGGGTGATGACGCCAAACCATTTGAGGCCAATCTGGTTACCGAAGGTAATGCGCTGCACTGGCAGGTCAGAGAGCTGGAAGACGTTGAACTGGAAAGCTTGAGACGACTTTTAAAAGAAGGCTACAGCATCCGCGACTGCGCAGAGGAAATGGGGAAATCCAAGGGGGCCATCCAGAGGCTGAAAAAGAAATTGGAGGAACATTTCTGAAGGCTCATATGATCAGGTGTACCGCTGTACCGCCTCTTACGCCGTGGTACAGCGGTACACCCGCAATATTCGATCCGTCAGTTATCCGGTGATGTCCGGTCAGGTCCGAATACGTCATCCCCTTTTGTACCGCCTGAACGGGAAAAGTGTACCGCTTTTCTGCCGCATCAGAAATGGTGCAGTCATGGATACAAGGAAGTTTCATCATGTCCTACCTCGTCCTCCATATGGATAAGTTCAAGAAAGAGGCCATACGCGGCATCCAGAGCCATAACCGGCGGGAACGGGAGAGCCACAGCAACC
>NZ_CAJJIC010000081.1 GCF_905187505.1 uncultured Mailhella sp. | reverse complement strand
ATAAAACAAAGCGCAACGATCACAACATTCTTGAAAACATTATAAGCGTCAAAAATGAAGGAAATTACAAAGTTATACGCATATTCAACAGACGCATTTCAAGATTCAAAAGAAGAACGTATAATAAATAAGCATAGAATATATATTATACTGCTATTATTAGTTATTTCATCCACTACTCAGAGGTTCTCATGCGTATTCTTCTTGCAGGCGGTGCAGGTTACATCGGTTCGCACACGGCCGTGGAGCTCATCCTGGCCGGGCACGATGTCGTCATTGTGGACAACTACAGCAACAGTTCTCCCGAGGCAGTCGAAAGAATAGAAGAAGTGACCGGCCGTTCCGTTGTTGCCTATGAAGCGGACGTGCGCGAACATGATGCCGTGTGCAGCATCATGAGCGAGTATCCGGTGGACTGCGTGGTGCATTTTGCCGGTCTGAAGGCGGTGGGAGAATCCGTGCGCAAGCCCCTCGAATACTACCGCAACAACATAGACACCACGCTCACGCTGCTGGAATGCATGCGGGAGAGGGGCGTTCACAACATCGTGTTTTCCTCTTCGGCCACCGTATACGGCGAGGAAAACCCGTATCCCTATGTGGAAACCATGCCGCGCGGCAGATGTTCCAACCCCTACGGCTGGACGAAGTTCATGATGGAACAGATTCTGGAGGACGCCGCACGTGCGGATGCCGAACTTTCCGTCGTTCTTCTGCGCTACTTCAATCCCATAGGAGCCCATCCGTCCGGCCGCATGGGTGAAGATCCGCAGGGCATTCCCAACAATCTCATGCCCTACGTGGCCCAGGTGGCCGTGGGACGACGCGACCATCTCACCATTTTCGGCAACGACTACCCCACTCCCGACGGCACCTGCCGCCGCGACTACATCCATGTGATGGATCTTGCCGCCGGACACGTGAAGGCCGTGGAATACGCCGCCGCCCACAAGGGGACGGAAATCTTCAATCTCGGTACGGGCACGCCCTACAGCGTGCTGGAAATAGTGAGGGCCTTTGAAGAAAACAGCGGCGTTCCCGTGAAATACGAATTCGGCCCGCGCCGCGACGGAGACCTGACGGAATTCTGGGCCGATGCCGACAAGGCGCGCGACGTGCTCGGCTGGACCGCCGCCCGCACCCTCAGCGACATGTGCCGCGACACCTGGAACTGGCAGAGGCAGAATCCCAAAGGGTATGATGCCTGAGCCGGTTTCTCTCTCCCGGGCCCCGATGCCGCCGTGCGTCGGGGCTTTTTTCGTCTCTTCCCGCCCCCGACGCCCCGCTTTCACTCCTCTCAGCTTTCTCCCCGGCCCGTTTCTTCCGAGCGAAAAGTCCCCCGCCCCTGCGTCCCTCTCGCGCTCTCAGGGCTCCCCCCTTCCCTCTCCCCTCGCGCTTCCCCCTTCGCTCGATTCTCGCCCCCTGCGCTTGTCGCCCCGCTCCCCGCCTCGCACGCCGTTCCACCCCTCAGCCTTCGCACGCCGTTCTCCCTCCGTCTCCCCCTCCCTTCTCTCGTGCCTTTTCCTGCCCCTCTCCCCCGCGCCTCTCTGCGTCCAGCTTCACGTCTTCTTTCCCTTGGGGAAAAAATTTCCTTTCCTCTTGACCCTGTAGCTGCTCGAGGGTTTATGTCTGGTTCTGTGACGAAAAACGACACGCCAGACAAAAGGAGAACATCATGAAGATTCAGCAGATACGAAACGCCACGCTGCGCATCGAGTACGCGGGCAGAACCTTTCTCACGGACCCGTGGCTTCTGGACAAGGGAGCCATGGGCACGTTCCGCACGCTCGGCAGCGGGTTCCGCTGCGAGCCGGACAAGCTCGACATTCCCATGCCCATGACCGCGCTGCCCATGAGCGCGGAAGAGGTGCTTGCGGGCGTCGACGCCTGCATCTGCACGCACGTGCATCCCGACCACATCGACATGGCTCCGGACGGCACCATAGGCGGCAGTCTCGACAGGAACATGCCCATGTTCGTGCAGAGCATGGAAGACGCGCACGCCTTCGTGCGCTCCGGCTTCACGGACGTGACGGTCATGTACGAGAACAGCGCCTTTGAAGGCGTGCATCTTGTGAAGGTCCCGGCAAGACACGGCACCAAAATCCCGTGCGGGCCGTCCTGCGGGGTGATCTTCCATCATCCCGACGAAAAGACGCTGTATCTTGCGGGCGACACCATCTGGTACGACGCGGTGGAAAAGACCATCCGCACGTGGCATCCCGGCGTGATCGTGGTGAACGCCTGCGCGGCGCTGCTGCTCGACGAAGGACGCCTCATCATGGACGACGCGGACGTAGAACAGACGGTTCGTGCGGCGGACGGCGCGGCGGTCATCGTCAGCCACATGGACGCCGTGGCCCATGCCACCATTTCGCGTCCGGAAATGAAGAAGCGCCTTGTCGCGCGCGGCGTGTGGGACAGGGTGATCATGCCGGACGACGGCGACACGCTCAAGTTCTAGCCGCCGCAGGCAGAAGCACGGGGCGGACGCGCGGTGCAAAAACGCGGCCTGCCCTGCGTCCAGGTTTCGCCGCTCCGCGGGCGGATGCCGCCCCTTTTCCCCGGAAAGTCCGACCCGCGTGCTTCCTCGGGCGTGCGCCCCGCGACAAAAGACCTTCCTCCGCCCGACGGGACGTGCCGCCGGACCGGAGGAAGGCGAGATGCCGGATTGTCTCTCCGGAGCGACAGGCTCCGGGGCGGCCGTTCGGAAAAAGGCAGCGGCATGCCCGGGGAAGAAAGGCCTTCTGCTCGGACGATACGCCCCCCTCCGCCCCCTCCGGCCCGGACGACACGAAAGGCGGACGACACGAAACCCCGCAGCGCTTCGGCAGCAACGACCCGCCCGCCTTTCGGGGAAGGCTTTCTCATGCGCGGCACAGACGAGCGCTGTCATGCCTCGGCGAGGCGGCCGTGGGCCTTTTCCGCCCCGCTTCCCGGAGCCCGGGGGGAAAAGGCGGCGTCACTTCAGGGCCGTGACATAGCCGAACTGTTCAAAGTCATCGAGGAATTCGTCGCACAGCTCGTATCCTATCTGGTCGGGGTCGTCGCGGTATTCCTGCGGCAGGGCGTCCACGTTCAGGCCATGCGCGCTTTCCACGGCCCCCGCGTCCATGGCTTCTTCCACGGTGGCGTACCGACCGTCGGGCTCGAAGTCTTCAAGGGGAATCAGCTGCACCCAGGCATCGTCGATTTCGCAGCACTTGTACATGACGAGAATAATGTGGAACCTGTCGAGAGCGAAGGTTTCAAGGTCGTCCTCGTCCACGGGGAGCACGTGATTGACGCCGGTGTCCACTTCCATGCGGAAGGAATCCTCACCGAAAACCTCGCCTGCGGACGCTTCCACCTCGTCCAGAATGGCCGAGGTCTCGTCCACGGAATAATAAATGATGTCCTTCAGATCGTCGCCAATGCCGTCAAAATATTCTACGGCGGCTTCGGCCAGCGCATCCGACCCCGTCACTACCCGGCCGCCGATGACGGACTGCCAGTAACTCAGTTCCGAAGGGTCATCCACGGGCTCCCCGGTCACGGCGTACTGCCAGAACCCCACGCCGCCGTTCATCTGATCCATTTCAACGCAGGGCGTTCCATCGGCTTCGTCCATGTACCTTTCATCGCGGAACTCTTCAATGCCGTGTTCTCCGCCGTCTATTTGAAAATATCGTGCGTAAAGGTATGCCATGGTGAACTCCGCTTGTCATTGTAGCAGGTTAAGATTACCGATAAAGGTATTCCCAGCGCCTGATGCTGTCAACGCACTTGCGGAACATACGTCCATACATGACTGGACGCCGCATGGTCATGCGGCATCGGCCGTCCCCGCATGAGGACGGCAGGGGAAGCGCCCGACCCGGCAGGACGAAACGCGCAAGCTCTTCCGCCGGAACGTACGACGCCGGATACGGAAAGCCCCGACAAGGCGCCCCGAACACGGGCATCCCGCCGGGCATACGCCGCGCCGACGCTGCGCGAACAGCAAAAGGACGTCCCATGAAGTGGCCGGAAAGCATCATCGACACGCCGCAGGGCAGAAGGAAGGCGGTGGCGCCGCTCGTCATTTCGGCAAGCCGAGCCACGGACATTCCGGCCTTTCACGCGGCCTGGTTCATGAACCGGCTGCGTGAGGGCTTCTGTCTGTGGCAAAACCCGTTCAACGCGGCGCAGCGGCAATGGATTTCCTTTGAAAAATGCCGCGTCTTCGTGTTCTGGAGCAAGCATCCCGCGCCGCTTTTGCCGCATCTGCCGGAAATTGCGGCAAGAGGACATGAATTCTATGTCCAATACACGCTCAACGACTACGAAGGCACCGGGCTCGAACCGAACCTTCCGCCGCTTGCCGCGCGCGTGGAAACCTTCCGGCAGCTTTCCGAACTTGTGGGAAAAAAGCGCGTGATCTGGCGCTTTGATCCCATCATACTCGGCGGCGGCCTCAGTGTGGAAAACACGCTTTCGCGCCTCCGCCGTCTGGCCGAAGCGCTCTCGCCGTTCACGGAAACGCTGGTCTTCAGCTTTGTGGACTGGTACCGCAAAACGGCGCGGGCACTCGGCAGGCTGAACCCGGCCTTCCGGCCCCCGACCCTTGCGGAAATGCAGGAAATCGCCCGGGGCATGGCGGAGATGAACCGCGCCCTTCCCCGGCCTCTCACGCTCGCCGCCTGCGCGGAACCGCTCGACATGCGCCCCCTCGGCATTGCGCGCAGCCGCTGCGTGGACCCTGCCCTTCTGCGCCGCCTCTGCCCGGACTGCGAAACCTTTGCCCGCTGGTGCGGCAAGGAGCGCAAAAGCGTGCAGCTTCCGCTCTTCTCAGCCCCGCCCGCCGGGGCGAAGGGCGCAAGAACGGACGACGGCCGGGGCGCGGTGTGCGCGATCACGGGAACGCCCCAAAGATTAAGCGGAACGACGGACAACGGGGAAAAGGCCGACTCTGCCCGCAACGCGGCCACAGACCCGTGCGGGGCGGACACAGGACGCGGGGCGACGAACGCCAAAGCCCAGGACCGCACAAGCGAAGGAACGCGCACGGCACAAGGCGGCGTCAGGGATTCCGGCCAGCGCTCCGCCTGCGGCTGCGCGCCGAGCAAGGACATAGGCAGCTACGATACCTGCCGCCACTTCTGCGCCTACTGCTACGCCAACAGCTCAAAACAGGCCGTGGAACGCAGGCTCTTGGCCATGTCCGACGAAGAGGAGGCCCCGTAACGGCTCCCGGCCGCAGAACGGAAAAAGGCCGCAGGAACGGGGGACACGCGGGGAAGGACGGAAAGCCGCACGGGAAGGTGGGAACGGGGAGAAAACCGCGGAAAACGCCATGTCCGGCCCTGTTCCTTTTCGCCCGCCGTTTTCCCCCATCGCTTTCCCCGCGTTGCCCGGGGCGTATTCCGTCCCGCGGACCCGGCGCGGGCCCGGCGCTGCGCCTTCCCGAACGCTTGTCCCGCCATGCCCCCTCCGCAGAGTCAGGGCCCGAACGTCGGCTGCCGTCCCGGACGCCTGCCCCCGGGCCTCTTCCCGAAAGACACGCCCCCGGCCTGTTTCAGACCTTGCCGCAGGCCGCACGGCGCTGCGCCGCAGGGCATCAAGGCAGGCTCGCGCCTTGACGGGCTTGTCTATGACAATATACATCAAAGGTGTCCGCTTCCGTCCAAAGCGCCGTATGGCTGCCCCGCCGCCGGGCATCCCGCCCGAAGGGGCGACCCGGGACTTTGCGCTTTGCCGATCCTGCGGTCATCGGCGTCCTTTCGCGGCGCGCTCCGCGCCTCCTACGGCAGGCGTTCTTTTCCCGGCCCTGCCGCCTGTTCTGCCAGAATGAGGTCTTCCCATGCCGGTAAACACCATTTTTCCCCACGAAAGAAAGTGCGGCGCGTGCCGCTGGTGGACGGGCCGCCGCGAGCCGGAAGTGCACACCTTCCGGGGCGTGGTGCGGATCCGCTGCGATTCTGCGCCCGCGCCCTGCCTTGTCAGAAAGACGGCCATGCTCTCGGGCGGCTCGTGCCCGCGCTTCGACAAGTGGGAAAAGCTGTAGCGCGGCCTTTCCCTTCCGGGCACGCCGGAAACCACGCGCGAGCCCCGGCCCGAGCGCGCCCCGGCCGAACACGCGCACCGCGCCTAACGGCCCGGACGCGACGGACTGAACGCGCGCAAGTCTCAGAACGGCCCGAACGCGCCGCCGATGAAGGGAGCGCCGCACCGCAAAAGGAAGAAATATCGCCGAACGCGCCCCCGAGAAAACAAGGGGCTTGCCGCCGCCCCCCAAAAAGAAGCCCGTCGCCTCGAGGGAAAGGGGCCCCACAGCGCCCCGCCCCTCCGGCAATCGTGACGGCGAAACGCAAACGCCGCCCCGCGCCTCACAGTCCGCCGTTCTGCGAGTCCCCGCACCGCCCCTGGGCCGCCCCATTTCACCTTCAACCCGGTTGACGACATGAAACACTATGCGCCCCTCTCCTCCCTGCGCTGCCCGAGGTGCCAGTCCCCGCGCCTCATCCCGCTGGACTTCCTTCTTCTGCGCAATCTGTTCCGCGTGAAGGTGCTCGGCAAAACGCCGCCCCCCGTCTCCCCCGCAAAGCAGCCCCTCATCTGCGCGGACTGCCTGCACGTTCTTTCCATGAGCGACCTGTAAGCGCGCGGACAAAGAAAACGCCCCCCCTTCCCTGAACGCCGGAGCCTTCCGCGTAAGGAAAAACAAGACGCTTTCAGCGTAAGCCCGGCCCTCGGGGAGCTCACGCCGCATTCCCCCAAAAGGGGTGTCGGGCAGCGTGCCGATACGGTGAGGCCGTCCCTCGAAAGAACGGCCTACATCGACCAGCCATAAAAACGGAGAAAGTCTCCGCACGAGAGAAAAACACGTCAGAAACGTGTCCCCAGAACGCGGTTCTGACGGATGAAAGGAAAAGGCGTTTTCCGTATGAGGGCCTATTCCTCATGTTCCTTGAAGTTCTGAACCTGATCAAGCACCTGCTCGTACACTTCCTCCTTCCATTCCGGCGGATAGCCGTTTTTATAAAGAAGCATGAGCAGCTCGCTGGAGAGTCGATTCTTCAGGTTGTCGTTGTTCAGCCAGTCCGCATACACGGCGGTATCATCAACAAGCTTCTTGATCTTTCTGGCCAGCTCAATGCATCTTTCGTCGGCATACGCAAAGCCGTGCCTGTCTCTTGTTTCGCACAGCACATCATAGAAGGCCTTTTCTTCAAAGGAAATTCCCAGATCCTTGAACTTCTGCCCGTCTTCCCGGATCTCCTGCAGCAGCTTGAGCAGCCTGTCCGTACAGGCCGAAACCCTGTCGGTCACAACCTTGCTGAGGGACGTCGCGGCGTCTCTGGCCGCATCGCCGGCAAAGGAGGGATTGTCTCGGGTGTTGTAGTCGTCGATGGTTTTTTTGAGAAGCCTGTCGTAGTAGTCCGCCCTGATCTTATTGGTTTTCCTGTATTCGCGTATGGCCTGCTTAAGCAGCTTGAGCATGAGCTGAAACTTGGTGAACGGAAGCTTCACACCGGAAAGTTCCCTCAGAAAGTCTTGACCGAAAATATTCTCCTCCCCCTGAGACTCAATGATGTTCTCCACCCCGGAACAGTCTATGGCCTCCTTCACCATCCTTTCAACCGCCCTGTTCATGGACGTCACGTCATGCACGGATGCCGTTATCTTGTTGACGAATACGGTCAGGCCCATGAAGCACTGCGACCACTTTGCTTCCTCGTCGCTCAGCACTCCGGCAGGATTGCAGATGTCAAAGGCGCTGCGGAGGCGTTTGACATGTCCCCGGAACGCGGTCAGATACGAAGGCTTTCCCTTGACCGGCACATCTCTGGCCAGCAGATATTCCGCCCCGCGCTGAAGAAACTGAAGACGAACAAGCGGTGACTTCTGGAAAAACGGCTCAAAGTCCAGCGTCGAGGTCAGATCCCGAAGTATCTGAAGCTCGTTCTTCAAAACCGCATGAGCTTCCTGCAGATCGTCCTTCGACGTTGCAGCCTCCCCGGAATACTGCTTGAGCGCACTCTTCATTTCTCCGCGTATGCCGAAATAATCCACAATGTAGCCGCATTCCTTGTCCTTGTAGCGCCGGTTGACGCGGCTTATGGTCTGAATGAGGGTATGCTTCTGCAGAGGCTTGTCGTTGTAAAGCACGGTGAGCGGCGGCGCATCAAAGCCCGTTATCCACATGTCGACGACAATGGCCACATGAAAGTTGGACTTGTCATCCTTGAATGCCTCGTCCAGATCCCGGCGATGCGCATCATCGCCAAGCAGGTCATACATGTCCCTGGGGTCATCCTTCCCCCGCGTGGCCACCACATTGAGAAAACAGATCGGCGTTCTCTTTTCCAGCTCTTCCGGGGAAAGGCCCGTCGCATCCAGCGCCTTCAGAGGCCTGCACCAGTCCGGCCGCATCGCTTTCATCATGCCGTAGAGCCGGCAGGCAATCTCCCTGTCGTAACAGGTGATCATGGCCTTGAGCACTCTTTCGGGCGCATCGTCACAGCGTTTTTCATAATCGGCAATGATGTCCGCCGCCACGCGCCGCAACCGTCCTTCATCGCCGAGAATGACCTTCATGCCGCTCATGGCCAGCTTGCTCTTGTCCACGTCCTCCTGCGTCGCGCCCTCGCTTTCGCACTGACGGTAGTATTCCTCAATCCGTCTGGCCTGCTCGTCGTTCATGAACACGCGCGGCAGCCTGGGATCATAGATGATGGGCACGGTAATGCCGTCTTCCTGCGACTGCTTCATGGTATACATGTCGACTATGTCGCCGAACACATGAACGGTCTCGTCAATGGGCGTTCCCGTAAATCCCACATAGGTGGCCCGCGGCAGCGCCTCGCGCAGATAATGGGCGAAGCCGTAAGTAAATTCCGCCCCCTTGTCGTCGCTTCCGTACCTGAGCGCGCCGCCGAGGTTGTTCTGCGTTCTGTGCGCCTCGTCGCTCATGCAGATGATGTTGGCACGATCGCTCAGAAGGCCGGTGCTTTCGACAAATTTCTGAATGGTCGTCACATACAGACCGCCGCTTCCTCTCTGCGACATTTCCTGACGAAGCTTTTCCCGGCTTTCAAAAACCTTGATGCTGCTGTCCATCAGAAATGTTCTGGCGTTGCAGAACAGCTTGCCGGCCTGCGTTTCCAGATCTTCCCTGTCCACAATGATGAGAATGGTCGGGCTTCCCAAAAAGGAACGACGACGCAGCATGAGCTGCCGGGCAAGAAAAAGCATGGTAAACGTCTTGCCGCAGCCTGTTGCCCCAAAATACGTTCCACCCCTGCCGTCGCCGTCATGACTGCGCAGGTGCTCGACAATATGGTCTCTGAGCTTGCGCGTGGCAAAAAACTGCGGATACCGGCATACCACGGCCAGATCATCCTTCGACACGTCCGGCAGGTACACGTAGTCGCGGACTATTTCAAGCAGCCGTGCGGGAGACAACGCCCCCTTGACGAGACTCTCCAATTCGTGCAGCCCGCTGCCTTCCTCGTCCTCGTTCTCCACCTTCTTCCACGCATAAAAATATTCAAACGACGAAGTGATGGTGCCCATGCGGGACTGCCCGGCATCGCTGATGCAGGCCACGGCGCAGTATTTGAGCAGCTCGGGAATATCCCGACGGTAGCGCACGGTGATCTGCGTATGGGCCGTGCGAATGGTGGCGTTCTCATCGGTGGGATTCTTCAGTTCCATGATGCACAGAGGAATGCCGTTGACGAAAAGAAGCACGTCGGGAATGCGATGCTCCGTCCCCTGAACCATGTCGAACTGATTGACGACCCGAAAAATATTTTCTTCGGGATGTTCAAAATCAATGTAATGCAGATGAAAAGGCGGCAAGCCGTTGGATGGCGTGACGTCATAGCCGTTCTGATAAAGCCGGACGGCGTTGCAGAAACGATGATAGTCGGTGGCGCCGCCGACGTTGCGAATATTGGCAATAACGGCAGAGAGGTCATCGGCAGGAAGCTTCCCCGTGGAAACATACTTGACGGCAAGAAAATTCCTGAGATCGTCTTCCAAGAGGGCTTCCGTCACTTTGCGGTGCAGCTCGCCCCCGGGGGTATATGCCCAGCCCTCCTGCTGAAGCATGTCCAGAAGCGCCCGCTCGAATTCGCTTTCATACAGCTTGCCGCTCATTTCAGTTGCCTCCTCTTGCTGCGTGCCGAATCAATGCAGGACAAATGTCCCTGCTCAGCCTGTCGGCCTCCTCCGCTATGCGCTTTGCTTCCGCAGCGCAGCGGTACACGTCCACCAGCGCTTTCTGCACGGACAGCGGAGGAAGGGGAATGCGTACCCGGCACAGGGCATCCCAATTAAAAATCTCTCTAGCACTTCCCCATGAATGATATCTGGCATATCGGTCAAATTCTTTTCTCAAAAAATAAAGATAAAGAAACTCAGGAATCATTTTTCCTTTATCTTTTATATCAAAAACTTCATTCACTGATGATATAACTATAGGATAAGTATAATTGGACAAACAACATACGAAACATTTTTCGTTATTTGTTGTTTGAACAAATCCGAACTGTCCAGGATATACAATTTTATATGATGAAAGATTTTCTTTATCAACTTTTGCAGTCGGCTCACGAAACTGCTTTGTTACCGAAAGACCCTTAACATCTTTTATGGTATTGTCAAAATTTCTATTATCAAGTCTCTTAAGCATCGGCCCCAGTTCTACCGCTTCATATTCCTTTTTTATCTCCTGCAGGCGGCTGCGGCACAGGGCAAACAGAGGTTCGGCCATGGCCTCGTTCTGTTCCTTCATGGCGCGGAGGGCCTTCCATGCGGCAACAATTTTTTCCTGTTCCTCCAACGAAGGCAGGGGAATTTTCATTCTGCAGAAATCCCCCCAGGAAAACACTTCCGTGGAAGACCCCCAGGAGCACCAGCATGCATTTCTGTCCCATT
>NZ_CAJJIC010000080.1 GCF_905187505.1 uncultured Mailhella sp. | reverse complement strand
TTTCGGGCTGGTCGCAGTAACGGCCGATAACGCCGCCGCCGTAACCGAACACGCCGACGATGCCGCCGTGCTTCCAGTGGGTTTCCTTGTCTTCATAGGAAAGTTCCATGATGCCCAGCAGATCCTCGGGAGCGTCGCTGGGAATCTGATAATCCAAGCCCTGAGCGTTCTTGGCTCTGCTTTCGGCAAGCTGCTTGATATCAGATACAAAGCTGGGCCAGGGCCCGGATTCGAGCTGGTCCAACAGGGGGGTTGCATGTTTCGCCATTGCCTTACCTCCACATGGTTGATTATGGGTCTGTCGCTTTGCCAACCAATGAGTCGGAAAAACTTTCCGCTCAGACAGAGCGACCCCTGATACACCAAACCTTGGCCGGATGTGCGAGGGCACAGTACAGTCCCGGCCTTACAGTGTCTACACCGTACCTACCCTATTTTGAACTTGAGCACAATAGCTCCGCCTCTGTTCACAAGCCGTCCGTCGGGCTGCGGCGGCTGAAAAATAAGAAAGCTGAATATATACGGTGGGTTAAATGGTAAACCGCTCTGCGGGCGCCTTTTGCCTCGTCCGCAGATGGTTCCAAAGGGGAACGAGCGGACGGGACTTGGGAAAGTGTTTTGAATTGTGCTTTTTATATCATACTGAAATACAAAATGATATTTTTTCTGTGTCTTCTCCCGGAAAGGGCGGAGACAGCAAAAAGACAAGAGAAAAAAAGAACAATTCATGGGAAAAAGCCATTAATTTTTTACGGAAGAAGCCTTCCTGCACGGGGCGGGGACGGAAAATTTAAAGCCCGTATAATGCTTTATTTTTCCTTCCTTAATAGATACAATACCCCATTCACGCAAAAAAGCAGTCTGAACCTGTGGGACATCGGAGGTACAATGATTCTTTTCAAGAAAAGTTCTGAGCGCAGCCTTCATCTGGAAGACAGGGCCGAGCCGCAGCTCTACCGCGAACTTTTCCCCTACACGAAAATAGGGCGCATAGGATTTGACGGCACCATCATCGCTCCGCGTCCTGCCGATCCTTGCTTCATCACCGACACCACGTTTCGCGACGGACAGCAGGCGCGTCCGCCCTACACGGTGAAGCAGATAGCCCATATTTTCGATCTTCTGCACAAGCTCGGCGGAAAGAGCGGTCTCATTCAGGCGTCGGAGTTCTTCATGTACTCCGCCAAGGACCGCAAGGCCATAGACACCTGCCGCGCGCGTGGCTACCGCTTCCCCCGGGTCACCGGCTGGATCCGTGCCAACGAGAATGACCTTCGCATTGCCAGAGACATGGAGTTCGACGAAGTGGGCATGCTTACCAGCGTGTCCGACTATCACATATACCTTAAATTAGGAAAGACCCGTAAGCAGGCCATGGACGACTACCTGCGCATCGTGGAACGCGCCCTTGAATGGGGCATCGTGCCGCGCTGCCATTTTGAGGACGTCACCCGTGCGGACATTCACGGCTTCTGCCTGCCTTTCGCCTCCCGCCTCATGGAACTGGCCCGCAAGGCTTCCATGCCGGTGAAGATACGTCTCTGCGACACCATGGGCTTCGGCGTTCCCTACGCCGGTGCGGCTCTTCCCCGTTCCGTTCAGGGCATCGTGCGCGCCTTTACCGATGAGGCGGGCGTGCCCGGGCAGTGGCTGGAGTGGCACGGTCACAACGACTTCCACAAGGTGCTCGTCAACGGCGTCACCGCCTGGCTGTACGGCTGCGCGTCGGTCAACGGCGCTCTGCTCGGCTTCGGCGAGCGCACGGGCAACACGCCTCTGGAAGCGCTGGTCATGGAATACATTTCCCTTACGGGCAACGACGACGTGGCCGACACCACGGTGATTTCCGAAATCGCCGACTACTTCGTCAAGGAGCTTGAGTACACCATTCCGCCGAACTACCCCTTCGTGGGCAGCGACTTCAACGCCACGAGCGCCGGCGTGCACGTGGACGGACTGGCAAAGAACGAGGAAATCTACAACATCTTCGACACGAACAAGATCCTCAACCGGCCCGTGCCCATCATCATTACCGACAAGTCCGGCCGTGCCGGCGTCGCCTACTGGATCAACAGTCATCTCGAGCTCGACGAAAGCCGCCGCGTCACCAAGAAGCATCCGGCCGTGGGGCAGATATACAACGCCATCATGCAGGCCTACGAGGCCGGCCGCAACACCTCCTTCTCCAACAAGGAAATGCTGGCGCTCGTCAAGCATTACATGCCCGAGCTCTTCGTGTCGGAACTGCAGAAGCTCAAGAGAATCGCAAGCCGCCTCGCCTCCGGCATCATGACCCGTCTTGCCGAAGCCTGCCGTGCGAGCCGCTCGGAGCAGGAACGCTGCGACGCCATGCAGAGCTTTGCCGATCATTATCCCTACATCCAGTTCATCACGCTTACCGACGCCAAGGGCAAGCTGCTGCAGGCCGTGGTGACGGACGAGGCCAATGCCGACAAGTACGGACATCTGCCTGATCCCGGCTATGACTACTCCGACCGCGTCTGGTTCAAGATGCCCATGCAGGACGGAGAGCTCCACGTTACGGACGTCTATCAGTCCCAGTATACGGGCGCGCTCATTCTGTCCGTGTCCCAGGCCGTGACGGACGACAAGGACGAAATCGTGGGCGTGCTGTGCGGCGACATTCAGCTCGAGGAGATACTCAAGCACACCGAGGACCTGGAAGCGGAGGCCGAGGAGAAGGACGAAGCCTCTCAGATGTAGTGTCTTTTCTGCGTCATGTCCCGGAAAGGGACGGCGTTCTTGCAGGGGCGGCCGGAGGCCGCCCCTTCCTGTGACGGGTTCCGACTTCCCGGAGAACGGACCGTCGCGACATTCATACTTCAGGAGGAGCCACGTCATGCGGCCCATCACCACGTCGCTTTTTTCCCTGTTCAAGGTCGGGCCGGGCCCGTCGAGTTCCCATACCATAGGCCCCATGACCGCGGGGCGTCTTTTTTCCATGACCTGCGCGGAACTTCCCAGAGAAGTTCTGGCACGCGCCGCACGCATTCGGGTGCGCCTTTTCGGTTCCCTGAGCGCCACGGGTGCGGGACACGGCACCGATGCGGCCGTGCTTGCGGGGCTTCTCGGCGTGAAGCCCGAGGATTGTCCTTCCGGGTATCTGGCGCAGCTTTCCGGCGAGCCTCTCAAGGATTACAAGGTGGATCTCGGCGTGGGCAGCGCGCTGGTTTCTCTGGCCGACATCGTGCACGACGCGGTGGTGCACAACTATCCCTACAGCAACACGCTGGTGGCGGAACTGCTCGATGCCGGGGGCAGCGTGCTCTTTGAAAAGGCCTATTACTCCGTGGGCGGCGGCTTCGTGCAGTGGGACGGCTGGAAGGCTCCGGAGCTCGGAGAGCCCGTGCACCCCTACAGCAACATGAAGGAGCTGCGCAACATCGTGCGCAGCGAGGGACTCAACCTCTACGAGATCATGCTGGACAACGAAATGGCCATTACCGGCGCTTCGCGTCCGGCCATTCTCGAGGAGCTGAACAACATTCTGGACAGAATGGAGGAATCGGTGCGGCACGGTCTTGCCGGCAGCGGTTATCTTGCCGGTCCGCTCAAGGTGGAGCGCAAGGCGCACATGCTGCAGGAACGGGCCCGTGCCCTTCATTCTTCTCCGGGCAAGTTTCTTGCCGGGCTCAATGCCTACGCCTTTGCCGCCGCCGAGGAGAACGCATCCGGCGGCGTCATCGTCACCGCTCCCACCTGCGGTTCGGCCGGCGTCATGCCGGCGCTCGTGTACGCCATGCGTCATGACCTTTTCATAGGCGACCGCGCCATACGGGAAGGCTTCCTGGCCGCGGCGGCCGTGGGCTTCATCGCCAAGCACAACGCCAGCATTGCCGGAGCCGAAGTGGGCTGTCAGGGCGAAATCGGCGTTGCCTCGGCCATGGCCGCCGCCATGCTCACCGATGCGCAGGGCAATCCTTCCCCCTATGTGGAGAATGCCGCCGAAGTCGCACTGGAACATCACCTCGGCATCACCTGCGACCCCGTGGGCGGATACGTGCAGATTCCCTGCATCGAACGCAACGCCATGGGAGCGGTCAAGGCGTTCAACGCGGCTCTCATCAGCACGGGAACGAGCACCGAAGCGCATCGCGTATCCCTTGACGCGGCCATTGCCGCCATGGCCGAAACCGGCAGGGAAATGAGCCATAAGTTCAAGGAAACCTCCATGGGCGGGCTCGCCGTGAGCATGGTCACCTGCTGACGCATGACGCATGGCCGTTCCAGGCGCGGCTGCCCTGAAAGAAAACGGTCTCAGACAGGGACGACACGGGGCGTCGTGCATGACGTTCGACTGCAACCTTTTGTCATGAAGCGGATTCACGGCGGCGCAACGCTGACCCGACACAGACGTGAACGTTCAGGAAATGCCCTGTTTGCGGGGATGCGTCGTAAGTTCGGTGCGGCTTGTCAGCCCGTAATGAAAAAGCTATAGTCGCGCCAAAGGAGAGAATCATGTCGTTTCTTCGTCATATATGTCTGACACTCTTTCTGCTTTCCGGCGGCATTCTGACCGTCGGTCCCGCGCAGGCCGCGCCCGCTCAGGATCTGACCTCCCAGCTGGAGGCCGTGTTGAAGGAACATCCCGAGATCATTCTCAACGTGCTTAAGGATCACAGCGAGGAGATGCTCGACATCGTGCAGCAGGGGTCGGACAAGCGTCGGCGTGCCGTGCTGCTCCGTCAGTGGGAAACCGAAATCAATGAACCCAAGGCCGTGGCTCTTGAAGGGCGCCCCGTGGGCGGTCCCGACAACGCTCCCGTGACCATCGTGGCCTTTTCCGACTTTTTGTGCACCTACTGCCATCAGGCCGCCTATACCGTGGGCAATCTCATGAAGCGCTATCCCGGCAAGATCAGGCTGGTGTTCAAGCAGGTTCCCAAGACGCAGGCGGGCCGCATTGCCGGCGAGTGGTTCATAGCCGCCTATCAGATGGACAAGACCAAGGCGTGGAAGATGTACGCGCTCACCTTCGACCGCCAGAAGCAGGTGGAAGACGATGCGGTGTCGGCCATGCGCTCCATTGCCGCGGAAGCCGGGTTCGACGCCAGGGCCGTTGAGTCCGCGGTGAAGAGCAAGGCCAAGGAACTCGACGCCATGATGGCCGGCGATGCTGCCGACGCCAATGCGCTCGGCTTTGTGGGCACTCCGTATTTTCTTGTGAACAACATGGTTCTGCGCGGTGCTCTTCCCATGGAAAATTTCATAGATGCCGTGGACATGGCGCTCAAGAACACGGCGGCAAAGTAATCTCATGATCGTAGATTCCCAACCAGAAGCGCTCCGCAGAAAGGGCGCGTGGGCTTCCTGCACGGCCACCGTCGGAAACTTCGACGGCGTGCATCTCGGCCATCAGGCGCTTTTGCGCCGTACCGTGGAAAATGCCAGATCCAGAAACGTGCCTGCCGTGGCCGTCACGTTCGCCCCTCATCCCGTTTCCGTGCTTTCATCCCGCGCGCCCAAGGAACTCTGTTCCACGGCCCAGCGTCTTGAATACATGAAGGCTCTCGGCGTGGACGCCGTGCTCCTGCTTCCCTTCACGAAGGAGCTGGCAGCCAGGGGGGCGGGAGAGTTCTGCCGTTCCGTGCTTGAGGAAGGCCTTGCGGCAAGTGAACTCTTCATAGGGTATGACTTCCGCATGGGGCGAGATCAGGCCGGCATGGATGTGCTGAAAACGTGCATCCCGCACGTGACGCAGGTGCAGGCCGTGATCATGGACGGCGCACCCGTCAGTTCCACGCGCATCAGAAAGGCCCTTGCCGAGGGAAGGCTCGACGAGGCCAACGCGCTTCTCGGCCGTCCTTTTTCCGTGCAGGGCGAAGTGGTGCACGGCGCTGGACGGGGAGGTCCTCTTCTGGGCATTCCCACCGCCAATCTTGATGTGCCGCATACGCAGGCCATGACGGCTCCCGCCGTATATGCCACTTCGGCAAGACTCCTGGACGGCGATGGCGCGGGCGAGTGGCACATGTCCGTGACGAGCTTCTGCAAGAATCCCACCTTCGACGGTTCCGTGCTGACGCTTGAAACGCACATCATGGACTTTTCCGGCGACATCTACGGAAGGGAACTTGAAGTCAGGTTTCTGACCAGACTCCGGCAGGATCGCCGGTTCGACGGACTGGACGCGCTCATTGCCCAGCTTCATGCCGACATGGACGAGAGACGCGCTCTTCCTCTCTGAGCCAGAACGCCTAAACGCATTTTCCCGGGCTCTGCCCGGAGGACGAAAGCGTCATGTCAAAGGCCCGTCTTTCACCGACGGGCCTTTTCTTTTGCCGGATGTGCAGGGAAAACGGCATTCCCTGTTTCGGACATCTGCCGGAGGCGGCAGCCATGCGGTCTTGGATAAAAGGTTCCGCGGCGGCCCGGAGCCGTGAAGGAAGTGGAGAGCAGGCAGGTCGACGGAAAGTCGCCATTGCAGCGCAGGAAAAAAGGCTTGCCCGCTGGCGGCACTTCGTGTACAACACACGTTTGTGGAAAGGTAGCGAAGAGGCCGTAACGCGCTCGACTCGAAATCGAGTTATCGGTGATGAGCCGGTACGTGGGTTCGAATCCCACCCTTTCCGCCATACGGTTATATTTCCAGGGCTTTGATTGTCGCTTGAGGCAATCAGAGCCCTTTTTGTTTTATCAGGAGATATGGTATGCTGTAAGCCGCTGCCTTTGTCTGGGCCGGCCGTTTCTGCTCAGAACGGGCAGGGGCGGATTGCATGACATCAGGAAAGGCATGCCGTCCCGTGGAGGGAAGACGATGAAACTGCAGTTCGGCAACAATGCGTTTTGTGATCGGTTCGACTGGTACGAATGGTCCGCCCCCGAGTACAGAGGGGCGGAAGAGATTTTGAGGGCCGTCAGAAAGCTGGCCGGCACGGGGAAGCGTCTGACGGGGGTCAGAGTCATCGGCGCGGCATTCAACATGACCTGTTCCGCTCTGGAGAGCTATGAGCATGAACATGCCGTCAGATCCGGAGCAGCACTCAGAGAGGCAGGGCTGCGGGAGGTTCGTCGAAATCTTGTGACTCCTCGGGCGGTCCGACTGTGCGAGCCCTTCGTGCTCGACTTTGAAGACGGAACGTCACTGGAGTTTCATCCCGGCAGTGATCTGAATGCGAGGATCAGCGTCAATGCCGTTCCCAGGCAGTGCATGGAAGGACTGAATACGCCGAATTTCGATGCCGACCGGCTTTTCGGTCAGCATGTGAAAGGAAGGAAGCTTCAGGATTTTTTCATTGCAGAGAAGAAGGAGACCATCACCAGCTATCGGCTGTCAGGGAATGAGCCGGACTCGCAAATTCATGACGATATCGAGTATCAGTATGTTTTCCGTTTTTCCGACTTGACGGAACTTATGGTCAGCACGACGTCTGGAGGGTACAGGCTTTCCCTTTCCGGGGCTATGAAAGAGTTTCTGATGCCGTATCTGAGGTTCAGGGCTGTGGCTCGACCTGTGCATCAGCCTTTTTTGTGCCACGGCGTTTGCGGGGATGCGTCATCCTTTCTGGTGTGCGGCATAGAGTCGGGGCAGAGAATCTGCGGCAGAATTTCCGACGCCGTTTCGTTTTCCATGGATGAGGAAGTGCTGGACTGCTATATGTACCCGTTTTTTCAAAAATGGTATGATCCGTCGCTCAATGCGCGTGACCCTGACTATGAGAAGCAGGGCTTTGACTGGTACGGCAGCAACCGCTACGGCAGAAAAACCGTGCAGGCCATGTTGAGAGACATGAAGAACGAGGTCGTCACGCTCCGGGAATATGGTGACAGTCCGTTTTTCAGGCAGCATATGGCCATGCTGGAAAAGGGGCCGTGGCTTCCGTCATGGCTGCCCCGAGGCGATTTGTCGGAAAGGGAGCCCGACAGGGAACGCGCCCGGACCATCAGTTTTTTTGAACGATTCTCCACAAGAATGGAAGGTCTTTTGCGTGCTCTGCCCGAAGACAGCGTGATTGAAGTCCTGGGGCCGTGAGCTGCCTTGTCTTTTCATATCGGCATGATGTGCCTCCTGCCGATGCCCACATGAGCGTGGCGAGTGGCGGCCATTCCTTCGGAAGAAGAGAGAATGGGAAAACGTCGTCGGACAGACATCAGGCCTGCGTTTCTGGAACAGTTGCCGCACGGACCTTTTCCTCTCCATTGACAAGCTCGGCCGTGTGATTATGTAGTTCGTAACTTTTGATGGAGGGATGACCTATGAAGGTTACCACGAGAAATATTCTGGAAGGCGTCGTTACGTCCGTGAAGCGCGGCGTGGTCAATGATGAGGTCGACATCGATCTCAAAGGCGGACTGAAGGTTTCCGCCATCGTCACCTGCAAGAGCACCGAGACCCTCGGCCTCTGCCCCGGTCGTGAGGTCCTGGCCATGGTGAAGGGCATTAACGTCCTGCTGGCCCGCGACATCGATGGTTATGTTCTTTCTTCCCGCAACATGCTGCCCGGCACGGTGAAGGCCATCAAGAAGGGTCAGATCATGGCCAGCGTGTCCGTGGAGCTTTCCAACGGCGATCATCTTACTTCCGTGTGCACGGTGGACAGCCTCGAAGACGCCGGCATTGCGGAAGGCGTGAGCGTGCAGGCCGCCATCAAGGCGCCTCACGTCATTCTTGCCGCAAAGGCGTAGTCCCTTCATGAGGGAACGGCGGACGGTCGTTCCCCGACGGATTTTTTCTGCCCGGAGTCTCGTCACAGCATCGAGCTCCGGGCTTCTTTATTTAAGGAATGAGACGGCACGGCGGAGGGAGAGCATGACTTGTCGGAGAGCGGTAAGGAAAGTTGAGAATGGAGCCAGAAGGATGCAGGACCTGTTAAAAATTTTGTCATGCGGCTCTTCCTGTATCTTTCATCGGCCGATTCCGGTGCAGCCGCCGGCGGCCGCCAAGGGAAAGAAATGATCTTTTATTATAAAAATAAATAGTTATCCGATGTTATTGTCCCGGGAGACCGGCAGAAGCCGTCCGTCCAGACGTTGTCGACCGAAAGGGGCGCAGCGGCGTTTCGAAGGGAAAGCAGAGGGCTGTCAATAGGAAAGGTGATATTTTAATATATTGATATCATAGATTATTTTATATTTTTCATGTTTTTTTTCAGCGTGAGATGAGGGGCTGGGGAAGCGTTTTGAGGCAGAAAAAATAATGTGTAAAATTTTTTTTATTCTAATGATAATAATACATTATTCATCTTTTTTATAATATTATTTTTATTTTTTTATCATTTTTTTATCAAATGTTGTTGCAGGGTCTTTCCATGGAAAAAGAGGGATTTTCCATAGGTTTCATCAACCACTTTTTTTTCAAAGGAATGACTACAATGAAAAAGCTTACTACGCTTCTTCTGGCTGCCGGCATGATCTGCGCCGCGTCGGCTCCTGCTTCCGCCGTTGACGTGAAGATGGACGGTGAATACATGTTCAGCTACATCCTCGGCGAACGCGTCGGCACCGGCGACAACTTCGACGAAGCCGGTCAGCGTCTGCGTCTCGGCATGACCTTCACCGCCAATGAAAACCTGTCCGGCTACCTGCAGCTGCAGGCCGGCATCAGCGGCACCGACACCACCGATTACGACTGGGGCACCACGAACAGCGCCAACACCAAGCTTGGCGTTCGTCAGGCCTACATCGACTGGATGATTCCCCAGACCACCGTCAAGGTTCGTATGGGTAAGCAGCTCGTCGGTCTTCCTCAGGACGCCTTCGGCAAGAACGCCATCATGCACCCTGGCCTGAACAGCCGTGACGGCATCGTGGTTTCCTCTCCTGTGACCGATTGGCTTGACCTGACCGCCTTCTGGGTGCGCGCCGGCTATCTCTCCGGCGACGGTCCTTTCGGTGAGATTGCCAACGACACCGACACCTCCAAGAAGTCCGATCTGTTCTCCGTGGCCGCTGCCCTCAAGTTTGACGGCTTCTCCGTCACTCCTTACATGATGTACGGCGCCATCGACAAGGGCAACACCATGCAGGGCTCCACCGACGGCACCCTGAACATTGCTGACGGCAACGCCTACTGGTTCGGCGCCACCGCCACCATGACCTACTTCGATCCCTTCGCCCTGAAGCTCTCCGGCGCTTACGGCACCATGAACTACGAAGGCGTCGGCGCTCCCAACGATCGTGACGGCTGGTACATCCAGGCCAAGGCTTCCTACAAGACCGCTTACGGCACTCCCATCCTGGGCGGCTGGTACGGCTCCGGTGACGACAGCGACGCCAAGTACGCTGGTCAGGGCTGGATCCCCACTGTCGGCGGCCGTTTCCATCCCACCGTCGGCTACTGCGCCGGTGAATATGGTCTGTTCGACACCACCACCCGCCACAACATCGCCGGCACCTGGGGCGTTCAGGCCGGTATCGAAGACGTGTCCTTCATTGAAGATCTGACCCACGCCTTCACCGTCACCTACTGGCAGGGCACCAACGACGACAAGCTGGCCCGCGGCGAAAATCCCTGGGAATACATGACCACCAGCGACAGCGTTGTTGAATTCAACCTGGTCAACAGCTACGACATCTACAAGAACCTCACCGCTGTTCTCGAACTCTCCTACATGATCACCGACTACGACAAGGGTGACCATGGCATGAAGAACATCGACAAGGACGGCTGGAGCACCGCTCTTAACTTCGCCTACAAGTTCTAATTCGACGCGGGCCTAGCCCGCGCTGGATGAGATCCGGCTTACGCGGGAGAGGACGCAAGTTCTCTCCCGCATTTTTTTTGATATATCCGCAGTTCATGGCCTTGCTTCTCCTCGCAGTGTCTGCCCGGGAGAATCTTCTTCCCGAACATGGCTGAAGAGCTGACAGATGTCGACGTCGAGTGCGGTGGCCAGCTTGTCCAGGGTGGCCAGCTTGCAGGTGGCTATTCTTCCATCCTTTGCTCTGGCAATGGTGTCGGGAGCGACCTGCGAGAGGTGTTGCAGGTCTTCATAGGTCAGATTCCTGTGTTTCATGATGATTCCGAGGTTGCTGATTATCATTGACGCATCCCCTCCGAAAGATATGTGTTTTGACAGGGAAAAACTTGACGGGCACTA
>NZ_CAJJIC010000079.1 GCF_905187505.1 uncultured Mailhella sp. | reverse complement strand
CGCCGAGTTCGCGGGCCTGCTTCATGATGATGGCGCCTTCGGCGAAGTAGGCGGGCATGAACACGATGTCAGGCTTCTGATTGATGATTTCGGTGAGCTGGGCGGTGAAGTCCTGGTCGCCGGAATTGTACTTCATGTCGGCCACGATTTCGCCGCCGAGCTTCTTGTAGGAGCGCTTGAAGAAGCTGCACAGGCCCACGGAGTAGTCGTTTGCCACGTCCATGAGAATGGCGGCCTTCTTCATGCCGAGGGTCTTGTAGGCGTAGGAGGCAGCGGCTGCGCCCTGATAGGGATCGATGAAGCAGGCGCGGAAGTAGTACTTCTTGCCCTGGGTGACGAGGGGGCTGGTGCAGGAGGTGCCCACGCCGGGGACCTTGGCCTTTTCGCCCACTTCGCCGCCGGCCATGGCGAGGGAGGAGCCGTAGGTGCCGATGTAGGCGGAAACCTTGTCGCGTTCCACGAGGCGCTTCACGGCGTTGGCGGCTTCGACCTTGTCGGACTTGTTGTCCACGACGACAAGCTCGACGTCGCGGCCGAGAACCTTGGGAGTGGCCTGCTGGGCGAGCTTGATGCCGTCAAGCTCAAGCTGTCCGCCGAAGGCGTTCTGGCCGGTCAGAGGCAGGTACACGCCGATTTTGACGGGCTCGGCGGCCTGAGCGGGGAAGGCGAGGCCGCAGGCCATGGCGGCCATGGCGACAGAGGCGAACACACGGGAAAGTTTCATGACGATCCTCCGATTGAGAAACACAGGTTCGTGTGAAATATATGGAGGAATACTATAGAATCTTACGATTGTGTGCAATCGTGAAGCAGAGGAAAAATGTCCCGCGCCGTTGCCGCAAGCTTGCGTTGCATGATATTATTTTCAGTAAATACAAAACGTTGAAAATATTTCACCGGAAAGAATTTTTCTTGTTCTTCAAAAATGAAAAGGAACGTTTTTCCATTTGGTGTTTACAAAAGCGCAAAAATGTGGAAAATGATTGTTTCCGTTTTTCAGAACGGGCACAAAGCGGAGCGTCAGAGGATCGACGGCCGCCTGCTGGGGCTTGCGGAAACGCAGGGGCGTGGTGGAAGTTTTTTCCTTCCGGGCGTGCTTTGCGGAAAGCCCGGGTTGCGGAAAGGCCGTCCCGCCCCTTTCGGGAGCTGGACGGCCTGAAATCGTGCGGGAAGGCGCGCGTCGTTCGTTGTCCAGAGTGCCGAACCGGCGGAGCCGGGAGGCGGTGGATGCTTCATCCTTCCCGTCTTCCTTCAGGGGGCCCGGCGCGGAGCGTCTTACGGATGGCGACGGCAGCGCTGTTATTTTCCCCGGCGGGGTCGGGGGCGGAGCCCCTGATGTTCCACCCTTCCCGTCTTCCTTTCTTTTATAAATGCTTCTTTCTTCGCGACGAGGAGGGAATGCCCATCTCTTCGCGGTATTTGGCCACGGTGCGTCGGGCGATCTTCACGCCGAGGCCTTCGTTGAGGCGGGCGCTGATGTCTTCGTCGGAGAGCGGATGGGCGTGGTCTTCGCCGTCGATGAGGGAGCGTATGCGCGCCTTCACGCTCTCGGAGCCCACCTGACTGCCGTCGCTGGAGGAAAGGGCGCTGTTGAAGAAGTATTTGAGCTCGAATATGCCGTGCGGCGTGCCCACGTACTTGTTGGTGGTGATGCGGCTGATGCTGGACTCGCTGCGGCCTATGTCCTCGGCTATGTCCTTGAGCACGAGGGGCTTGAGCTTGTAGACGCCGTACTCGAAGAAGTCGTGCTGATGCTTCACGATGCTTTCCATCACCTGATAAAGGGTGCGCTGACGCTCTTCGAGGCTGCGTATGATCCACACGGCCGAGCGCAGGCGGTCGTTCATGTAGTCCTTTTCCTCGCTGGAGCGGTTCTGCGCGGCCAGTTCCTCGGAGAGGGGAGAAAGCTGAAGATGGGGCAGGTCTTCGTCGTTCATGAGGATGACGAACTCGCCGTTCACCTTGCGCACGAAGATGTCGGGGCTCACATAGCAGGGGGCTCCGCTGCCGAGACTTCCGCCGGGGCGCGGTTCGAGGCCCTGAATGATGCCTATGTATTCCTTCAGCGTGTCGAGGTCGATGTGAAAATGGCGCATGAGCGGCTTATAGCGCTGCTTTTCCAGATCTTCGAGATGATTGCTGACAAGGTCGACGAGAATGGGATCGCGGTCGTCGTGGCGGGCGCGGAGCTGGATGAGCAGACATTCGGAAAGGGTGCGCGCGGCCACGCCCACGGGATCGAAGTTCTGGACTGCGGAGAGCACGGGCGGCACTTCCGAGGGCTCCACGCCGGCGAGGGAGGCTATTTCCTCATCCGTGGCGGTGAGATAGCCGGTTTCGTCGAGATTGCCGATGATGCATTCGCCTATGGCCTTCTGCCGTTCGCTGAGAGGAGAGAGCAGAAGCTGTCCCATGAGGTGCGCTTCCAGATTGGGTTCAGCGGAATGGCAGGCTTCCAGCGGGTTGCCGTCTTCCTCCGCGGCCTCGTATTCCTGCTGGGCCACGCGCGACTGGCTGGAGAATTCGCCCAGATATTCTTCCCACTCCGCGCTGCGGGCCACTTCCTCCTGCGGCCAGGGGCTGTCCTGTTCGCCGCTCGTGCGGGGGCTTTCGGCGGCGTCCTGCGCTGCGGGCCCGGGTTCGGCCTCGCGTTCTTCAAGAAAAGGATTTTCCAGCAGTTCCTTGTGCACCGCCTCCACCAGTTCCTGACGGGAGTACAGAAGCAGGGAAATGGCCTGCTTGAGCATGGGCGTCATGTGGAGCTGCTGGCTCAGTTTGAACTGCTGTCGTATTTCAAAAGCCATGATGTACCCTCGCGGCGGTTTCGAGTGCGTCGTGCGTGAGACAAAAGCGGACCGCGGCCCGGGGGCGTCTGCCCGGGCCGCGGCGGCGGATCAGCGGAGTTCTTCGGCGGCCACGTCGGCCAGACGGCGGGCGGCGCGGCGGACGAAGTCTTCGTCCTGGCCCTCGACCATGACGCGGCAGAGGTTTTCGGTGCCGGAGTAGCGCAGCAGCACGCGGCCGCGGGAGCCGAGGGTTTCTTCGACTTCCTTCTGGGCGGCCATGAGCTTTTCGCACTGTTCAAAGGGCACCTTGCGGGAAATGTGCACGTTGACGAGCTTCTGCGGATAGAGCTTCAGGCGGTCGGCGAGCTCGGAGAGCGGGCGTCCGCTTTCGCGCATGATGCGCAGGATCTGAAGCGCGGCGAGCAGGCCGTCGCCGGTGGTGCCGTATTCGCGGAAGATGAGGTGGCCTGACTGTTCGCCGCCGAGCATGGCGTTGTGCTGACGCATGGCCTCGATGACGTAGCGGTCGCCCACCTTGGTGCGCAGAAGCTGGCCGCCGCGTTCCTTCATGAACACTTCGAGCGCCATGTTGCTCATGACGGTGCCCACGAGCAGGTTGTTGTTGAGCTTGCCCTTCTTCATGAGGTCGTCGGCGCAGATGGCCATGATCTGATCGCCGTCGAGCAGACGGCCCTTTTCGTCCACCACGAGCAGGCGGTCGGCGTCGCCGTCGAGGGCGAGGCCCACGTCGGCGCGCACTTCGCGCACTTTGGCCTGCAGGTTTTCGGGATGGAGCGAGCCGCACTGATAGTTGATGTTCAGGCCGTCGGGCGAGGTGCCGAGGCGGAACACCTCAGCGCCGAGCTCTTCGAGGGCGAGGGGCGCCACCTTGTAGTTGGCGCCGTTGGCGCAGTCGATGACCACGCGCAGGCCGTCGAGGGTGAGCTGCTGGGGAAAGCTGCTTTTCAGATAGACGATGTAGCGGCCCGAGGCGTCCACGATGCGGTAGGCGCGTCCCACCTTGTTGGAGGCGGGGTAGTCCCATTCGTAGTCCTTGTCGAGGATGAGCTCGGACATCTTGTCTTCCACCTCGTCGGGCAGCTTGAAGCCCTCGCGGTCGAAGAACTTGATGCCGTTGTCGTGATAGGGGTTGTGCGAGGCGGAAATGACCACGCCGAAGTCGGCGCGCATGTTGCGGGTGAGGAAGGCGATGGCGGGCGTGGGCAGCGGGCCGACCTGGTACACGTCCATGCCGGAGGCGCACAGGCCCGCGGTGAGCGCGGACTCGAACATGTAGCCGGAAAGACGCGTGTCCTTGCCGATGATGACCTTGCGGCGGCACTCGTCGGAACGGAACACGGTGCCTGCGGCAAGGCCGAGGCGCAGGGCCATTTCGGCCGTGAGAGGATAGGTGTTGACCCGGCCGCGCAGGCCGTCGGTTCCAAAAAGACGTTCAGACATGGCTAATCCTGTGTTTCCTGAGGTGCGGTTTCGGAGGAAGACGGCGCTTCCTTTACAGCGGAGGAGGCGCTTTTCGCGCCGGCGGACGCTGCGGCGGAAGAAGGCCGGACGGCGTCGTTTTGCGCCGTTGCCGCGGCGGGAGCCGCGCTGCGGGCGGGGGCGCTGTCTTTCTGCTCGTCGCCGGAGAGCGCGGTCGGCACTTTGAGGTCGTTGGGCTGCGGCAGGGAGGCGGCGGGCACGTTGATGTCGCTCAGTGAGAAGTTTCCGGACACGCGCTGATCGGGCAGCTTCATGCCGAAGTTGCTGGAAGGCAGCGAGAAGATGCTTTCCGCCGGGGCCCAGGCGCGGTTTTCGGGATCGATGTCGGTGCGGCTGTAGAGCATGACCGTGGGCGGATCGATGGAAATGAGGCCGGAGCCCGAGGGCAGCATGACGATGGGCGTGACTTCAGCGCTGTCGCCGGGCATGAAGTCGGAAGGCTGACGCACGATGACGCGCACGGCGTCGAGGTAGTCGCGGTCTTCCACCAGCGCCTCGGGCACGGAGATTTCCACCTTGGCCGAATCGGGCCGCACGCTGTAGCCCTCGTCCTCGTTGTCGAGCTGGATGTCGCGGGTGAGGGAGACTTCCTTCGTCTTGAGATCCAGAGAATAGCGCAGCGTGGTGACGGGCGGGGTTATTTCCACCTGCGGCGGGGCCACGATGGCCACGTTGGCCTCGTGCGGGCCTTCGCTGGCGTTCTTGGTGGGGTCGTACACCACGATGAGCCGGTCGAGGGAGTTGACCTGCGTTTCCGGGCCCTTCACCGTGACGAAGGAAGGTTCGAGAATGGCGTGGGAGATGAGGTACGGAGAATCGGCGGGCAGAGGCAGCATCTTGTTTTCAAGGGGCACCACGCGTTCGGTGAGGGCGTCGGCCTCGAGCACGAGACGGCTCGGCATGATTTCCAGTATTTCAAAGGCCTTGAAGTCGGGCATGGAATCCACGGCAAGGGGCAGGGCCGTGGCGCCTCTCTGCACGCCGGAAAGATCCACGGTATACACGAGGTCGCGCGAATGGAGATTGCGCAGAAGCTCGGCGGAGCCTCTCAGACGCACGGAAATGTGATTGACCATGCCTTCTCGTATGATCAGCCCCTCGGGCAGTCCGCGATATTCCACGCGCAGTTCCACCTGCGTTTCCACGTGGTCGCGGCCCACGACGAGATACCACAGTCCCGTGGCGATGACGAGGGAGAGCAGTACGGAAAGAACGGTCTGCAACCGGCTGTTATTGATTGAGGACATTGGCCAGTATCCGTTCCAGGCGTTCTTGGTTCAGGGGGTTGGAGAGGTGTCCGTCCTGGGCTAGGGTCACTTCTCCGCGTTCTTCCGACACCACGATGGAAATGGCGTCGCTCACCTCGGTGATGCCTATGGCCGCCCTGTGACGGGTGCCGAAGTGCTGCCGGGCCACGTTGGCGAGGGGCAGCACGCAGCCGGCCGCCGTGATGCGGTCGTTGTGGCCGATGATCACGGCGCCGTCGTGCAGCGCCGTGTTGGGAAAGAAGATGGTGGCCAGCAGGTCCTGGGAGACCACGGCGTCGATGGTCACGCCCTTTTCCGTCATGTCGCCGAGGGCCACGTTGCGCTCGATGACGATGATGGCCCCTATGCGGCGGGCGGCGAGCGCGCAGGCCGTGCGGCTCACGGTGCTGATCATTTCCGTGCGCACGTTGCCCTTGCGCCGGAAAAGATAGCGGAAGTTCATGTTGGAAAGAGCCTGGCGTATGTCCTGATGGAACAGGATGACCACCACGAGGAACAGCGAGCTGAACACGTTCTGGAGCAGCCACACCAGCGTGAACAGGCCGAGGAACTGCGCGGCCGCGAACAGGGCGAGCAGCAGAAGCAGGCCGTTCAGGGCGGCCATGGCGCGCGTGCCCCGCACGAAGCGGATGCCGTAGTAGCACAAAATGGCCACAATGAGTATGTCCAGCAGGTCCCGCCAGCCGAATGTCAACTGTCCCAGTGCGAACATGTCAGTCTTTCCAGGGGGTGAAGTGTTCTGCGAGCGTGAGGGCGCGCCGTGCCGAAGCCACGTCGTGCACGCGGTGATGCGTCACGCCGCGTGCGGCCAGAAGGGCGGTGCACACGCTCGTGGCCTCTATGCGCCTTGTGACGTCAAGCCCCAGAAGCTCGCCGAAGAGGCTCTTGTTGGACACGCCGAGCAGCACGGGACGGCCGAGGGAGAGCAGCCTTTCCATGGAGGAAAGCAGGGCGCAGTTGTGCTCCGCCGTCTTGCCGAAGCCGATGCCCGGATCGAGCATGATGTTTTCTTCAGGCAGCCCCGCCTTCACGAGCGCCGTCATGCGTGCCTCAAGAAAGGCCATGACTTCGTCCACCACGTTGCCGTAATGGGGATCCTTCTGCATGGTGCCGGGCCGCATGCCCGGACGGCAGTGCATGAGCACGTAGCCGGGGCGGTACTGGGCGAGCACGTCGGTCATGGCCGGTTCCCACAGGCAGGCCGAAATGTCGTTGATGATGTCCGCACCGGCCTCGAGCACGGCCGAGGCCACGTCGGTGCGCCAGGTGTCCACGGAAAGCAGCGTGTCCGGCGGAATGCGGCGTCCGCGGCCCTCGGAAAGGGCCCGCACGAGCGGCAGCACTTGCCGCATTTCGTCGTCCGCAGGAACGTCCTGCGAGCCGGGACGCGAGGAGGCCCCGCCGAGATCGAGCACTCTGGCTCCATCTGCGGCGAGGCGTCTTGAGTGGGAGAACGCGCTTTCAAAGGAAGGGTGCCTGCCTCCGTCGAAAAAGGAGTCGGGCGTTACGTTCACCACGCCCCACAAGGTGAAGCGTGACGGCGTGCCGCCCTGTTTTTCGGTGGAAACAGGGCTGAATGCCCCGTTGCGAAGCATCCAGACCACCGTGTTGTCCATTTATTTCTCTCCCCTGTCGCTTCCTTCTTCTGAGGAGGCGGAATCTCCGTTCACGGTTTTTTCCGCGTCCTTTGCTGCAGAGGTCTGCGCAGGGGGCGTCGCGTCGTCGGTCCGGGAGGCGTTGCCGTCACGGGCCGCGCCGTTCTCCGTGTTCCCGGTTCCGGCGTTGTCCGCTTCGGCGCCGGAGGCGTCGGAATGGTCTTCCTCGAGGTGAAACTCGCCCGCGTTCTGGCCGTCGAGCTGAAAGGGAGGCAGCTTTTCGCCCCGCATGAGAACGTCTATGTCCTCGCCGGAAATGGTTTCCCTCTCCAGCAGGGCATGGGCGATGGCGTGCAGCATGTCGATGTGCTCGGTGAGCAGGGTGCGGCAGCGTTCGCGGGCCTCGTCGATGAGCGCCTTCACTTCGCTGTCCACCAGACGGGCCATGTCGTCGCTCACGGAGCGGGTGTGGCCCCATTCGCGGCCGAGGAAGACTTCCTCTTCATGCTCGCCCACGGTCTGCGGGCCGATCTTGTCGCTCATGCCCCATTCGCACACCATCTTGCGGGCCATCTTGGAGGCGCGCTCGATGTCGTTGCCCGCGCCGGTGGTGATGTCGCCCATGATGATCTCTTCGGCCACGCGGCCGCCGAGCAGCACGACAAGGTTGTTGCGCAGGAAGTTGCGGGAGTAGCCGTGACGGTCTTCATCGGGCAGCTGCATGGTCACGCCCATGGCGCGGCCGCGGGGAATGATGGACACCTTGTGCACCGGATCGGTGCCGGGCAGCAGCTTGGCCGCGAGCGCATGGCCGCCTTCGTGGTAGGCGGTGATCTTCTTTTCCTCGTCGCTCAGGATGAGGCTGCGGCGTTCCTTGCCCATGAGCACCTTGTCCTTGGCGTATTCGAAGTCGGACATGTTCAGGCGGTCCTTGTTGAGCTTGGCGGCCTGAAGCGCGGCTTCGTTGACGAGGTTTTCAAGGTCGGCGCCGGAGAAGCCGGGCGTGCCCTTGGCGATCACGGTGAGGTCGACGTCTCTGGCAAGGGGCGTGCGACGGGTGTGCACTTCAAGAATCTGTTCCCTGCCGCGCACGTCGGGCGTGGAAACCACCACCTGCCGGTCGAAGCGGCCGGGACGCAGCAGCGCGGGATCGAGCACGTCGGGACGGTTCGTGGCCGCGATGAGAATGACGCCTTCGTTGGATTCAAAGCCGTCCATTTCCACGAGCAGCTGGTTCAGCGTCTGCTCGCGTTCGTCGTGGCCGCCGCCGAGACCCGCGCCGCGCTGACGGCCCACGGCGTCGATTTCGTCGATGAAGATGAGGCAGGGAGCGTTCTTCTTGCCCTGGGCGAAAAGATCGCGAACGCGCGAGGCGCCCACGCCCACGAACATTTCCACGAAGTCCGAACCGGAAATGGAGAAGAAGGGAACGCCCGCCTCGCCGGCCACGGCGCGGGCCAGCAGGGTCTTGCCGGTTCCGGGAGGGCCGACGAGCAGCACGCCCTTGGGAATGCGCCCGCCAAGACGCGTGAACTTGCGCGGATTGGAAAGAAATTCCACGACTTCGGCAAGTTCTTCCTTGGCTTCGTCCACGCCCGCCACGTCGGCGAACGTCACCTTGCCCACCTGGTTCTGATCCTGCATCCTTGCGCGGGAGCGGCCGAAGGACATGGCCTTGCCGCCGCCTCCCTGCATCTGCCTGGCGAAGAATATCCACACGCCGATGAGCAGAAGCATGGGGAACCAGGAAATGAACACCGACATGGCAAGCGGCGTTTCTTCGGGCTTCTTCACGTCGATGACGACGTTCTTGTTCTTGAGTTCCTGTACGAGATTGGGATCGTTGGGAGCGTAGGTGGAGTAGGTCCGGCCGTCGGTGGTGACCACGTTGATGTTGCGGTCCTCGATGACAACCCGGCTCACTTCCCCGTTTTCGACCTGAGAGAGGAACGTGCTGTAGGCGGCGGAGTTCTGCGGGCTTCCGCCGTTCTCGTTGAACAGGCTGAACAGGGAGACCATGGCAACGGCTATGATGCTCCACAGCAGAATATTGCGGGAAAACTGGTTCAAAGCTGCCTCCGTGGCTGCTTATGATGACTCACTCAAAGTGACGGAGAGGGCCCGGCTTGCCGGGCTGCCACAGGTGAAACGACAGGCTCCGCAGGCGGCGGCCGGCCGCCCCTGCCGTTTTTTTATATTTGTAATGCCAGATGCCGACTTTGACAATGATGCCGGGAGCTCTTTTTCCGGTCAGGAGCCTTTTTTCTGCAAGAATCGTGCCGAATTGAAATGAATTTTTCTCTCCCTTTCTCCGTTCCCGCCCTTGCCAGAGCGCGGGCCCTGGGCTAGCATCCGCTGCGGGCGGCAGCGTCGTCCGCAGGTCGTGCGCGATCCGCGGACGCGTGAAGGGCCGAACGTCCGCTCCGCCTCCCCGCCCGCCTCAAGATCGGAAGGTTCCACCATGTTCGTCGACTGCCATACTCACGTCTTCCATCCCCGCATCGCCGAAAAGGCAAAAATGAAACTCGCGGAACACTACAAGCTGTTCTGCCGCTGCAAGGGCACGCCCGATGACCTTCTTCTGCGCGCAGGGCGCGCCGGCATAGACCACTGCGTGGCACTGTGCGCGGCAACGAGCGCGCTTCAGGTGCGTCCATGCAACGCCTACGCGGGCTACCTGCAGCACAACTATCCCCGCATCACCGCCTTCGGCTCCATACACCCCGACTGCGAAGACTGGAAGGCTCAGCTCGACTGGCTGCGCTCCATGGGCGTGCACGGCATCAAGCTCCACCCCGACTTCCAGCACTTCTGGCTCAACGACCCGCGTCTTCTGCCCATGTTCGAGGAGGCCCAGAAGGACTTCATATTCCTCATACACATAGGCGACAGCCTCCCCCCGGACAAGAACCCCTCCTGCCCCTACAAGATGGCCGCCATCCTCGACGCCTTCCCCCACCTCAACGTGGTGGCCGCCCACCTCGGCGGCTTCCGCCAGTGGTCCTATGCCCTCGACGCCCTCGCCGGCCGCGACGTGTGGATGGATACCTCCTCATGCATGAAGGAAATCTCCGACGACGTGCTCAAAGCCATCCTGAAAAAACACCCCAGAGACCGCCTCGTCTTCGGTACCGACTACCCCATCATGGACCCGCAGGACGAAATAGACGCCCTCCAGAGACGTACCCGCTTCTCCGATGACGAAATCGACGAAATCCTCACCAACGGCACGCACCTGCTCTTCGGATAGAAGAGAAGAGGAAGGGACAGAGCAGCCGGGGCGCCGCCCCGGAAAGGCAGGAAAGGCATGCGGGGGAAATAATTCCCCCCGCACCCCCCTGTTTCTGCTTCGCAGCTTCGCTGCTTCAGCAGCACAGTGTGAGCGGGAAGATTATGCCCGAGGCAAAGGGCGGGAGTTCTGAAAGGCAGCGGCTGCGAGGGGTGGTGTGCTCGGCGGGCGCTGTTCGGTCTGCGGGCTCAGTGCAGGCGTGCGCTGCCGCGCCCGCCTGCGGTGGCCGACATCGATTCCGGCATGTGCCGGAACCGATGTGAACAAGGAAGAACAGCAGGAGATTAAAAGAGAGGCGGCCCTTCAGAAAAAGGAAGTCTGCGCATTCTGCGGCTTCCTTTTTGCTTTCCTTCTGCTTTTACTTGTAGACAATTATAACAATTTGTTATTCATAACAATTTTTGCATGAAGGGCAGCCTTTTTCCGCGCGGAAGGATGCCGGGCGTGTTTTTCGAGCGTCTCGTCTGTCGGCAGGCGAAGCCTGACGACAGCAACGAGGGGGCGCGGGGGAAATCATTTCCCCCGCCTGCCTTTTCTGCCTTTTCAGGCGGTCTATGGGGCTCACGGCGATTTTCGACGCATGACGTTTTTCCTGCGCAGAAGGCACATCGCGCGCAGAAGGATGCCGGGCGTGTTTTTCGAGCGTCTCGTCTGTCGGCAGGCGAAGCCTGA
>NZ_CAJJIC010000078.1 GCF_905187505.1 uncultured Mailhella sp. | reverse complement strand
TCGCGGTCACCACACAGGGGGCGGAAAAAATTGAGGAAGGGAAAGTCTGGGGCGCCCCGGTGGGAGGAGGAGGTTTTTGGGGGGGGGGGTGGGGGGAGGGGGGGGGGGGTGGGGGGGGGAGGGGGGAGTCCCTTTTTCAAAAGGGGCTCCCCCTTCCCCCGCCTCTCTCTGATTCCTTACCAAACCAAAAAGCCTCCGGCTTTTGCCGGAGGCTTTTTGTCAGTGATTCTGTTTGCGCAGGTAGGCGGGGCTGTCGTCTTCTTCTATGGTGAAGTCTTCAGCGGGCTCCTGATACTGCTTGGCCCGTTCCTGGTAGCGCAGGTAGGTGGGGATGTCGGTATCGTCCTGCGGGTATTCGCTGTAGAGCTTGGGACGGGAGAGTATTTCGTGCGGGTCGCGCACGTGGCGCTGGCGGTAGCCCTGCACCACGGGGGGCACGTTCTGGTCGTGGCCGCCGTTCATGGTGACCACGGTGCCGGTGGCGGGCTTGTTCGGCTTTTCGGCCTCGGGTTCGATGCCCGTGGCGATGACGGTGATGCGTATCTCCTCGCCGCAGCTTTCGTCCAGCGACATGGCCACCACGATTTCGGGATCTTCGCCGTTGGGACCGCGGGCCGCCTCTTCGATGTAGGACGCGGCGGAGCTGAATTCATCCATGCCGATGTCCTCGTTGGCGGTGATGTTGACCAGCATGGCCTTGCAGCCCGTGATGGAAAGGTCTTCCAGCAGGGGGCTCGTGATGGCGCGCTTGGCGGCGTCGAGGGCGCGGTTGTCGCCCGAGGCGCGGCCTTCGCCCATGAGGGCCATGCCCTGACGGCTCATGACGGTGCGCACGTCGGCGAAGTCGGCGTTGATGAGACCGGGCTTGGTGATGAGGTCGGTCACGCCGCGCACGGCATCGTAGAGCACGTCGTCGGCCTTCTTGAGCATTTCCGTCACCTTGGCGTTCTTGGGCGCGATGGCGAGCAGGCGGTCGTTGGGAATGATGACCAGACTGTCGACGTGCTGCTTGAGCTCTTCAATGCCCTTGAGCGCGGCCTTCATGCGCTTTTCGCCTTCAAAGCGGAAAGGCTTGGTGACCACGCCCACGGTGAGCACGCCCTTTTCCTTGGCGACCTTGGCGATGACGGGAGCCGCACCGGTGCCGGTGCCGCCGCCCATGCCTGCGGTGACGAAGACCATGTCCGCGCCGTCGATGACCTTGCGGATGTCCTCCACGCTTTCCTCGGCGGCTGCCTGGCCCACTTCGGGCTTGGCGCCGGCGCCGAGGCCTCGCGTGAGTTCCTTGCCGAGCTGGATGTGCTCCTCGGCAAGGGAGCGCGAGAGCGCCTGCATGTCGGTGTTGGCGCAGATGAAGGACACGCCTTCGAGGCGGGAGTTGATCATGTTCTGCACGGCGTTTCCGCCGCCGCCGCCCACGCCTATGACCTTGATTTTTGCGGCCTGTTCTGTATCGGGAACCATATCGTCCATAATAGCATGTCTCCGGGTGTTCGACAGATTAACGAATATCTCCGAACCAGCGCTTCATGCGTTCCCACACCCCGTGGAACAGGCTGGATTCGGCGGCGGAAGAGGGGGCGTTCGCAAAGCGGACGGGCGCTTCCTCACTTTCTTTTTCCGCCCCATAGAAAAGCAGGCCTACGGCCGTGGCGAACTTGGGGTTGTTGATGACGTCCTTCAGGCCGCCCACGTTGCGGGGATAGCCCAGTCTCGTGGGAAGCTGAAAGATTTCTTCCGCAAGTTCCGCACAGCCGGGAATGAGAGCCGCGCCGCCCGTGAGGACGACGCCCGCGCCGAGCTGGCGCTTGAGCCCGGAATGTTCCAGCTCCTGATACACAAGCGCAAGGATTTCTTCCATGCGGGGTTCGCAGATTTCAGCAAGAACGCGGCGTTCCACCGTGCGGGAAGGCCGCCCACCCACGCCCGGAACCTCGATGGTCTCGTCGGGACGGACCATGTCGGTAAGGGCGCAGCCGTATTTGATCTTTATCTTGTCGGCCGCGGAAATGGAAGTGCGCAGGCCGAAGGCGATGTCGCTCGTGAGATTGTTGCCGCCGAGAGCCACGGCGCCGGTATGCTTGATGGCGTTGTTCGCGAAAATGGCGATGTCGCTCGTGCCGCCGCCGATGTCCACGATGGCCACGCCAATTTCCCGCTCCTCTTCCGTGAGCACGGACTTGGAGGAGGCGAGAGACTCGAGCACGATGTCGGACACGTCAAGATCGCTCCTGTTGCAGGAACGGATGATGTTCTGTGCCGAGGTGACCGCGCCCGTGACGATGTGCACGTTGGCCTCGAGACGTACGCCGGACATGCCGATGGGGTTGGCGATGCCGCGCTGTTCGTCCACGATGTAGCCCTGGGGCAGAATGTGGATCACCTCGCGGTCCATGGGAATGGCCACGGCCTTGGCCGCGTCGAGCACGCGGTCCACGTCGTGCTGCGTCACTTCGCCGCCGCCCTTGATGGCGATGACCCCGTGACTGTTCACGCCCTTGATGTGGCTGCCCGCGATGCCGGCGTACACCGACTTGATCTCGCAGCCGGCCATGAGCTCGGCCTCTTCCACGGCCTTGCGTATGGACTGAACCGTCTGGTCGATGTTGACCACCACGCCCTTGCGCAGACCATTGGAGGGACTCGTGCCTATCCCGATGATATCTATTCCGTTTTCGGAGGGTTCGCCGACAACGGCGCAGATTTTTGTCGTGCCTATGTCAAGGCCGACGATGAGTTCGGATTTTGGCATTGATAAGCTCCCCATGACCTGAGCATACCTGTGAAAGGAGATGCCTCATTAAATATGGACTTGAAAAAAGCAGCACAAAAATGACGAATTGTCCAGCATTTTTTTGCCGGATAACCAGTCTGCCGCAAGGCGTTGCGGGCCTTGAAAAGCCGCGCGTCATTAGAGAGGGAAAAGGGCTATTCCTGCTCTGTGGCCTTCGTCATCCACACCTGGCCGTCGGCCGCGCGGATGCTGGTGACCATGACGGTTTCCTTCCTTTTTTCAATGTCCGTAACCACCGAAGCTATGCGCCGGAGATTGTCCTTCCAGTTCTCGACGCCTATGCTCAGACGGAGTCTCCGGGTTTCCCAGTAAAGCTCGAAGCCTCCGCCTGCGCTCAATCGTATCCATGAAATCTGGGATATGTCAAAGGGAAAACCGGCGTGTTTGAATTCTTCCACGAATTCGGCCACCATGGGCAGGGCCTCGTCGCCGCCGGGGCCGATTTCCAGCACCGGCAGAGAGCGGAAGTTGTTCGTGGAAACGGGCGCGATGATTTCTCCTTTTGCGTTCACGTAGTAGAGCGTGCTGTCCTTTCTTGCGCAGAAGAGCGGCACGCGTTCCCTGACCGTGATGATGAACGATCCGGGCAGAGAACGCCGTATGGACACGTTTTCTATCCACGGGTTGTCCACGAGCTTCTGTTCGGCCTCGTGCACGTTGACAAGCAGGCTGTTTTCCCCCTTGCGCAGGCCGCAGGCCTCAAGAATGTCTTCGGTCTTCACCTGCGAGTTGCCCGTGACCTTTATGTCCGTGATGGAAAAATACCGGCTCGTGGTGCAGAAGTTGTAGGCCTTGACGAGGCCGATGCCCGCGCCGAGGAAAAAAAGACCCACGAGAGCAAGGGCGAGCAGCCCGCGCACCACGAGAAACACCCCGCGGGAGCTCACGTGGATGGACGGCAGGCTCACGCCAGGACGGCGCTTCGTCTTTTTCGGCCGTTCCACGCTCTTCTTGCGGTTCACGCCGGACCTGCGGGAACGCGAGGGCGCCTCCGTGACGCTCCTGCGCTTCTGCGAGTAGGAATTGCGCCGCGAGCGGCCGCCGCCTAACAGGGACATGACGACCACTCCTTCACTTCCATGGAGAGCCTTATGCCGAACTTCTCGAACACGGCCTTCTGCGCCTCATGAATGAGGGCGAGCGCATCGTCGCTTCTGCCGGGCAGACCGCACTTCATGTCGTGCACGAGAAAGTTGGCGTGCATGGGCGAAAAGTACATGGCTCCGAGTCTTCGGCCCTTCATGCCCGCTTCGTCCAGCAGCTTTCCGGCGGAGAGCCCCTCCGGGTTCTGGAACACGCAGCCCGCCGTATGCTCATGCACGGGCTGCCCGCTCTTCTTGTGCAGAAAGTTCTTTTTCACGGCCTCGCGCACGCTGCCGGGAGCGGCCTGACGCAAAGACAGCACCACGGAAACGCTCATGTACCACAAAGGGTCCCCGGTCAGGGAGAAATGCCGGTAGCTTGCCTTCCATCCTTCGGGGGAGAGCGTGTGCAGCCCCCTTTCCGGCGTGAACACGTCGAGCGAGCGCATGAGAGGCGCGGTGCTGCATCCGTAGGCCCCGGCGTTCATGGCCACGGCTCCTCCCACCCTGCCGGGCACGCCCACGAGACCTTCGAGTCCCGCAAGCTCGTGCGCCGCGCACCAGGAAAGAAGATGCGGCACCCTCATGCCCGCGCCTGCGCGGATGAGCGTGCGCGGCCCGTCAGGGCCGTCTTCTTCGCCGAGAACTTCAGGTTCCGCAGCGCCGCCGTCCGGTCCCTTCGCCCCGAAGAGCGGACGCAGCACGACAAACGGCAGATCGCCGTCGTGCACGAGCAGATTGCTCCCGCCGCCGAGAATGCGCACGTCCGTCTGTCCGGCGAGAACATCGGCAAGGCGCAGGCAGTCCTCCGGGGTTTCGAGACGTATTTCCGCAAGGGCGCGGCCTCCGAGACCGAGCGTCGTGAGCGGAGCGAGGGCAGGTCTGTCGATGATTTTCACGCCATATTCTCCAGCACGCGGGGGCCCACGGTGGTCACGCTGCCCGCACCCTGGGTGATGAGCACGTCGCCGGGACGAAGATCGGTCCTGAGCGCTTCCACCACCTCGTCGAAGTTCGGCTTGTAGCACACGTCGGTCTTGGAGAACTGACGGATGCCGAGCGCAAGGTTCACGCCGTTCACGCCGGGAATGGGCGCTTCGCTCGCCGGATAGATTTCCGTGAGATACAGCTTGTCCACGTTGCCGAAGGTCTGGCAGAATTCGCCGAACAGCGCCTGCGTGCGGGAGAAGCGGTGCGGCTGGAACACCATGACGAGGCGGCGCCCCGGAAAGACCTGGCGGGCCGTGCGTATGGTGGCCTGGATCTCCGTGGGATGGTGGCCGTAGTCGTCGATGACCGTGATGCCGTTCTTCTCGCCCTTGAGCTCGAAGCGGCGGCCCACGCCGGAGAAGGCGGCGAGCCCTTCCGCGCACTTTTCGGGCGCGATGCCCGCCTGAAGCGCCACGCCTATGGCGGCGAGCGCGTTCAGAATGTTGTGGCGTCCGGGCTGGGAGAGCGTGACGTTTTCAAGAATCTTCTTTTCCTGCCCGTCGCGGCCTCTCAGCCACACGTCGAAGCGGTTCACGGCGTCGCATTCGACGATCTCGCCGCGGATGCGGCAGTCGCGGCCGAAACCGTAGGTGACGAACGGACGCTTGATGCGGGGAATGAGACGGCGCACGCCAGGATCGTCGGCGCAGATGACGTTCATGCCGTAGAAGGGCACCTTGTTCATGAAGGCCACGAAGGCGTCGTCGATGGCGTCCTGCGTGCCGTAGTGGTCGATGTGGTCGTAGTCCACGTTGGTGACCACGTTGATGATGGGAAACAGGCACAGGAACGAACCGTCGGACTCGTCGGACTCGGCGATGAGGTATTCTCCCTGCCCGAGATGCCCGTTGGCGCGGTAGGCGTTGAGAAGGCCGCCGATGATGACCGTGGGATCAAGGCCGGCGGCGTCGAAGATGGCCGCGGTGAGAGACGTCGTGGTGGTCTTGCCGTGCGTGCCCGCCACCGCGATGCCCGTGCGCAGACGCATGAGCTCGGCCAGCATTTCCGCGCGGGGAATGACGGGAATGCCGCGTTCCCTGGCGGCCTGCACTTCGGGATTGTAGTCGGACACGGCCGAGGAGCGCACCACCACCTGCGCGTCGCCGAGGTTTTCGGCGGCATGGCCGAGATGGATGACGGCCCCGAGGCTGCGCAGACGCTGCACCGTGGCGCTGTTTGCGAGGTCGGAGCCGTGGACCGTGTAGCCCAGGTTGAGGAGCACTTCGGCAATGCCGCTCATGCCGGAACCGCCGATGCCTATCATGTGTATGGCGCGAATCTTGTTGTTCATGTGTGACTCGAATTATTTGGAGTTGTCGCCCGCAAGGGCCAGAAGGACGGAGGCCACGGAATCGGCCGCGTCGGGACGGGCCAGGGAAAGCGCGCCTTTCCGCATGGCGTCGAGGCGCTCCCCGTCCTTCAGAAGATCGATGAGCATGGGGGCGAGAGAGCCGTCCGCAGCCATGGCCTCGGCCTTTTTCTGCGGCAGAAGAATGCCGCCGCCCGCTTCTTCCATGGCCCGGGCGTTGCTTGTCTGATGATCGTGCGCGGCATAGGGGAAGGGAATGAAGACCGCAGGCGTGCCCGTGGCGGCAAGCTCCGCCATGCTCGTGGCTCCCGCGCGGCACAGCGCAAGGTCGCACTCCGCGTAGGCCTTCGCCATGTCGTGGATGAAGGGATGCACGATGCGGTCGGTCTCCTCCGCGGGAACGCCCGCTTCAAGATAGCCGCGGCGCACGCTTTCGTATTCGTTCGCGCCGGTCTGATGCAGAATGTCCACGCCCGCTTTACGCAGGGCGGGCAGCATGGAGACGACCATGTTGTTGATGGCCCTCGCGCCCTGCGAGCCGCCCATGACGAGAAGTCGCTGCGCGCCCTCGCGCACGCGGTGCAGGGTGCCGAGCGTGGCGATGTCCGCCCGTATGGGGTTGCCGGTAAGCACGCACACCTCTTGCGGGAAGCTGGCGCCCACGGCGGGCTGGTTCCAGGAGAGGCACACGCGCTTCACCATTCTGCCGAGAATGCGGTTGGCCGCGCCCGCTATGGCGTTCTGTTCGTGCAGGGCGGCGGGGCGTCCCATGAGGCGGGCCGCAAACACGGAGGCGAAGGCCGCGTAGCCGCCGAAGCCCATGACGGCGTCGGGCGAGAAGCGGCGCACGATGCCCATGGCCCGCACGATGCCCGCGGCCATGGCGAACATGGCTGCGACGGCCCGGGGGCCGCGGCCGATGAAGCCGCGCACGGGCAGACCTTCAAAGGACACGCCCGCCCGCTGCACGATGTCTCTCTCCGGGCCGTACTCGCCGCCCACGAAAAGAATCTCTATGTCGGGCCGACGCTTTCTGAGGGCCTCGATGACGGCAAGGGCGGGGAAGATGTGTCCGCCGGTGCCTCCGGTGGTGATGATGATGCGAAGGGCCATGCTTACTCCCGCGCAGTTCGAGAATAGTTGAGCAGAAGCCCCGCGCAGATCATGTTCGCGAGCAGGCTGCTGCCGCCGTAGCTGATGAAGGGCATGGCGATGCCCTTGGGGGGAACGTTGCCTAAGATGACGGCCATGTTGAGCAGAAAGCTCAGGGCGATGACCAGGGTGAGGCCGTAGGCGGAAAGCCTGTCCCTGAGGTTCCGCTGACCGAGCACCACACGATAGCAGCGATAGAAGAAGAGCGCAAACAGCACCATGACCACGGTGATGCCCACGAATCCCGTCTCCTCGCCGATGATGGACATGATGAAGTCGTTGTGGGCTTCGGGCAGATACACGGTCTTCTGTATGCTGCCGCCGAGTCCCACGCCGAAGATGCCGCCGCTGCCCAGGGCCAGCAGGCTCTGCACGATCTGATAGCCCGAGCCCTGCGCGTTGGCGAAGGGTTCGAGATAGGCGGTCCAGCGGGCCCAGCGGTAGGGCTCCACGATGATGAGGGCCACCACCAGCACGGCCGCGAGAATGAGCACCATGACGAGGTAGCCGCCGCGCGTGCCGCCGCCGAGACACATGAAGAACAGTATGGCCAGCATGATGATGGTGCCGCCGAGATCGGGCTGGAGCACGAGCAGCAGGCACATGAGAAGGGTGATGAGCGTGGGCGGCAGAAGGCCGCGGCTGAACTCGCGTATCATGGCCTGCTTGGAGCTCATGAAGTACGCAAGATACATGACGAGCGCGATGCGCGCGAACTCCATGGGCTGCACCATCATGAAGTGGAAGTCGAGCCAGCGCTGGGCGCCGTTGATCTTGGGCCCGATGAGCAGGCACAGCACGAGCAGCACCATGACCACGGCTATGCCCCAGTAGTGCAGCCTGTTGATGAACGAGCGCGGCAGCCAGCACAGAAGCGCCACGATGACGCCGCCGAGCAGCATGGTCTGAAGCTGACGGTGGAAGAAGTGATAGGACTCGTCGTAGGTGCGCTGACTGATGGGGCCGCTTGCGGAAAGCACGGCCACGAGCCCCACGCACAGAAGCAGAAGCAGAAGCGCGAGCAGCCACCAGTCCACGGGCCCGGGAGGAATGGCAGGTTCGGGCGCAGGCTGTTTTTTCTTGCGCAGGTTCATGCCTTCCCTTCCTGCATGGCTGTGACGAGGTCGCGGAAGTGATTGCCGCGCTCGATGTAGTTCTTGTATTGATCGTAGCTCGACGTGGCGGGCGCAAGAAGCACGGCGTCGCCGGGAAGGGCAAGGGTGCGGGCCCGTGCCAGAGCCTCGTCCATGGAGGCGTCCCAGGTGACGGGCACAACGTCCTTCCATGCAGGCTCGAAATGCTCGCGCGAAGCGCCGTAGAGCGCCACGGCGCGCACGTGCTCTTTGAGAAGCGGACGCATTCCTTCCACGTCGCCCCCCTTGAACTTGCCGCCGGCAAGCAGCACGACGGGCCGGTCGAAGGCCTGGAGCGCCACTTTGAGCGCCTCGATGGTGGTGCACTTGGAGTCGTTGACGTACTGCACGCCGTTTATGTCGGCAACGTGCTCCAGACGGTGGGCGATGGGCGCAAACTCGCGCATGGCGCGGGCGGCCTCGTCGCGGGTGACGTCGAAGAGCGAGGCCGCGAGAAAGGCGGCCTCGGCGTTGCTCTGGTTGTGCGCGCCGATGAGGCGGGTGTCCGGAAAGGGACGCGCGCCGGGCGTGAGATAGACGACGCGGGCCTTCATGCCGTACTCCTCGGGAAGGCGGGAGAGCGCAGGCGAGAGAATGGCCACGTCGTGCTCGGTCTGCCGGGCGAAGAGGCGCATTTTTGCGTCGGTGTACTCCTTCATGTCCTTGTGGAAGTCGAGATGGTTCTCGGAAATGTTGAGCAGTATGCCCACGCGAGGATGAAGAGTGCTGCACGTCTGAAGCTGGAAGCTCGAAAGCTCGAGCACGACGACGTCGGCCTTCGGCTCGCCGCGGCGTCTGGCAAGCACGTATTCCGAAAGCGGCACACCGATGTTGCCGCCCGTGAACACGCGCAGGCCGTGGGCCTCGAGCATGGCCGCGACGAGGCTCGTGGTGGTGGTCTTGCCGCTCGTGCCCGTCACGCCGATGACGGGTTCCTTTTCAAGAAGCCGCCAGGCAAGTTCCGTTTCGGCCATGATTTCCGCCTTCGAGCCGTCGGCGCGCACGGGCAGCAGCGGTTCGATGACGGCCTTTGCCGCGGCCGGGCTCGGAATGACGAGCTCCACCCCCTCGAAGTACTCGGGCGCGTGTTCCCCGCCGAAGACGGGCACGTTGTTTTCCGACAGCCACGCGGAAAATTCCGCGGGCATCTGTTCCGGCTTTTTTTCCAGCAGGCGCACCTCCGCGCCCATCTCATGCAGCAGACGCACGGCGGCGCGGCCGCTTCTGCCCGCGCCGATGACGGCGACGCGGCGGCGGGAAAGATGGAAGGCACTCATGACGCAATTCCTCAGCGCAGTTTGAGAACGGAAAGAGAGATGATGGCAAGAAGCACGGAGATGATCCAGAACCGGACGATGATCTTGGATTCCGGCAGCGGATGATCTCCTTTCTGAAAATGATGATGCAGAGGCGTCATGCGGAAAAGACGCCTGCCGTGCGTGGCCTTGAAGAAGCCCACCTGCATGATGACGGACACGGTTTCCATGACGAACACGCCGCCCGCCACGATGAGGATGAGTTCCTGCTTGCAGAGCACGGCGAGAAAGCCGAGCACCCCGCCGAGACTGAGCGAACCCACGTCGCCCATGAACACCTGGGCGGGAAAGCAGTTGAACCACAGAAAGCCGAGGCCCGCGCCCATGAGCGCGCAGCACAATACCGTGACCTCGCCCACGCCCGGCACGGCGGGCACCTGAAGATAGGCGGCGAAGTTCGCGTGGCCGGCCACGTAGATGAAGATGGCGTAGACCATGAAGCACATGACCGCGGGCAGTATGGCGAGGCCGTCCAGACCGTCGGTGAGGTTGACGGCGTTCGAGGAGGCGATGAGCACCACCACGGCGAAGACCACGTAGAAGACCCCGAGGTCGGGCATGAACTGCTTGAAGAAGGGCACGGAAAGACGGCTGGAATAGGCCGGTTCCATGAGCAGCAGGCTTATGGCCGCCACGGAAACCACGATGAGACCGAACATCTTGGCGCGGGGCGAGAGCCCCTTGTTCTCATGGTGGCGTATTTTGGCGTAGTCGTCCACGAAGCCCACCACGCCGAAGCCCACGAACACGAGCAGCGTGAGCCAGATGTACACGTTGGACAGATCGGCCCACAGAAGCGTGGAGAAGACGACGCCCGCCATGATGAGCAGCCCGCCCATGGTGGGCGTGCCCGCCTTGGCCTGATGCTCGGGAACGTAGGAGAGTATGGGCTGTCCCACCTTGAGGGCCGTGAGCTTCTTGAGAAACCACGGGCCGGTGAGTATGGTGAAAAGCAGCGCGCAGATGAGCGCTCCCGCGGATCGGAACGTGATGTAGCGGAAGACGTTCAGCAGGGAAACGTCCTGACTGAAGGGGACGAGAAGGTTATAGAGCATGGCTTTTCTGTTCCATGAAGAGGGTTACGAGACGCTCCATCCGGTTGACGCGGGAGCCCTTGAAGAGCACGAGGCCTTTTCTGCCGTCGCGACGGGTCTCTTCCCAGCTCTTCAGGGCGGGCAGAAAGTCCGTGCTCTGCGGCACCTCGGCAAAGAAGCCCGCAAAGCGTTCTTCCTCAAGTCCTTCCTTCACTTCGGCGGCATGGCCGCCCGTCCAGAACACGGCCGCGCAGCCGGATGAGGCCAGAATGCGGCCGAGCCTTCTGTGTTCGACCTCGGCCAGGTC
>NZ_CAJJIC010000077.1 GCF_905187505.1 uncultured Mailhella sp. | reverse complement strand
CGGTTTTCTGGTTTTTCCCGTTTCCTACATCATCAACGACTGCATCGCCGAGGTCTGGGGCTTCGGCAGAGCGCGACTCATCATCTGGATCGGCTTTGCCACAAATTTCTTCATGGTGGCGCTTTTTCAGCTGGCCGTGGCCCTGCCCTCCGCCCCCTTCTGGGAAGGCGACGCCGCCTTCCGCTTCGTCTTCGGCCTGGCTCCTCGCATCGCCGCAGCGAGCCTCGCGGCCTTTCTGCTCGGCTCCTTTCTGAACGCCTACGTCATGAGCAGAATGAAAATCGCCAGCCGTGGGAAACACTTCTCCCTGCGCGCCGTTCTCTCCACTCTTGTCGGAGAAAGCGCGGACTCCTTCATCTTCTTCCCTCTGGCCTTCGGAGGTCTCGTGCCCGTGCAGGAACTTCTGCACATGATGGCCGTGCAGATATTCGCCAAAACGGCCTATGAAATCCTTGTCCTGCCCCTGACCATACGAGTGGTCGCAAGGCTTAAAACGCTTGAAGGAATTGATGCCTACGACACGAACGTTTCATACAATATATTGAAAATAAAAGAAATTTAAAAACGTTGCTTTCCTGATGCATAAATCTTTCGGATCGAGCCCGCTCTTTCCGTCAAAGGATCCAGCCCGGCCACCGAACGCATGCCGGAACATGACGCTCTCCGGGAGCAACGAAAACTCCTGCGACCACCTGTCCCTCTGCGGATTCTTCTTTCAAAAAGCGACATGTCCCCTGTCCGGGATGTCGGACTCCGCAAACGCCGCGACTCCTGTTCCCCACGAAAACGCCGAGGACTCCGGCGGACGTATTCGTCCGTCGGAGTCCAAAAAGGAAGACGCGTTCCTGCAAAAGACGTTTTAGAGCTTCAGCAGATAGGCGGCGTTGTCATAGAGAGTAAGCTGCAGGGACTCATGCGTGAGCCCTCTTTCATGCCAGTTTTCCACGCACTGTTCGAAGCCGCGGATGGGGTAGCCGGTACCAAATAGCGTGCGATACTTCATGAAGGAATTCGCAGCCTTCACGTACTGTTCCGCAAACGGCATGTTGCGGACATAGAAATAGCAGTCAGGGATGATGTAAAGATTGGGGCAAACGGCGGCCACGCCCATGACTTCCTGAACGTGCGGCCAGCAGCCGTGACTGAGAACGAAGGGCAGCTTGGGGAACTGCTTGAGCACGGGCATGAGGCGGCTGGGATCGCAGAAGGTGAGATCAGGACCGGTATAGGCGCTCATGGCAATGCCGACGACCGTGTCGAGCTGCTGGCACAGATCCAGAATGGGCAGGATCTTTTCATCATACGCATAAATGGCGGGGTCGCACCAGCCCGGATCAAGAGAGATGCCCTTGAAACCGTACTGCTTGATGCAGCGTTCAACCTCTTCCAGGGCATGCGGATCATGAGGGCATACGCCGCCGAAGCCGAAGAAGCGTCCGGGGAAACGCTGGGTGAGCTCGTAAATATCCTCGTTGGGCACGCCGCCGTATACGGGATTCTTGGTTTCGCGGCCCATGATGACGCCGTAGGTGATGCCCGCCTCATCCATTTCCTTGACCATGAGATCAATGTCCGCCTCCGCTACGGAAGGCACGTGACGACGCTCGAAGCCCGTGGGGCGCATGGCTCTGGGATCCGTAGGGATGTTGCGCCATGCCTTGATGATGCCGAGATTCATGAATCCTTTGAAGGGGGGACGAATGCGAAAGTCGATGATCATGAAAAACTCCTTCGAGGTGTGAAAGATGGAGGACCCCCGCCGAGACCGGGGTCCGAAAACCAGTCCGTCTCCGTTACTTTATCAGTCCGGCTTCCCGGTAATAGCGTTCCGCGCCGGGATGCAGGGGGGCCACAAGTCCCTTGGGCATGGTTTCAGGCTTCAGACTGTCCCACGCCGACTGAATCTGATGCATATATTCGTAGTTTTCGCAGAGCATCTTGGTGATCTTGTAGACGCTCTCTTCAGGCATATCCTTGCGGCATATCATGTGTACGGTATCGGCAAGCGCGAGGATGTCCCGTCCCACGGCGCCGTTGTAGAGCGAACCGGGAATGATGGCCGTCTGTATGCCGGCTTCCGCGGCCACCTTCTTCAACGTTTCGGGATTGACGCTGAGCCACTTGATGCCGGCGGAGGTGACCATTTCCTGCAGATGTGCCTGATTGAGCGATCCGAGCATGAAGCACGCGTTTATGGTGCCGTCCTGCATCATGCCCACTCTGTCGGCGGACGAAACGGGCATGACCTTGCCGCCCCACTTTCGTATGTCGTCATAGGAAGCTCCCATGGCCTTCAGCAGCATTTCGCCGAGCACAAAGTGCAGCGTGCCCTTGGCTCCGGGATCAAGACGCAGGGGAATCTTCTTGGCTATGACTTCTTCCAGAGAGTCGGCTTCCAGCGATTTGGAAGCGTAGATGTGGATGACCGTAACATCGTTGATGTTGGCGATGGAAGCAATCTGCGTAAGGGGCTTCTTGAAGGGAGGCTTTCCCTTGAGACCGTTGACGATGTTGAAGGACTGCGTACACGTCACGTCGCCGCCGTTGACTTCCAGCTTGAGGGGGTTGCTGAGCGCGGCCCCGAGAAGCACATTCACGTTGCTGCCGGGATAATTCTTCTTGAGAAGGTTGCCGAGCCCCGTAAAGGCCACGTTCCAGGTTCCGCCCATGACGGAACCGCCGATGGCGCGGAAGGTTACGGGTGACTTGTCTTCGGCCATGGCCGTACCGGAAAGGGTCAGTGAAAGCGCTATGGCTCCCATGCAGAAGGTGCGCATGAATCGGGCAAACATGAAAGGCCTCCTTACGTTGAAAGTTCAGGATCGGGAAGTTTCGATTTCGGGGGTCTGGTCAGGGACGGGAGGCTTCTTTCTGCGGACGAGCTGAAGCGCAACGCCGAGACATACGGAGCCGAGTCCCAGGATGTCCGTGATGATGCCGGGATAGATCAGGCATATGCCGCCGCCGAAGAACAGCAGCCTTTCCAGCCTGGTCGAGGTGATGAGCATGAACCCCTGCATACCGGAGGCAATGCACACGGTGCCCACAATGGCCGTGCAGATGGCGGGCAGCACGGTATCCCATGACCCGATAAGCAGAAGGGCCGGTTCAAAAATGAAGAAGTAGGGCACAAGATAGGCGGCAATGCCGAGCCGGAACGCCGTAAAGCCCGTCTTCATGGGGTTGGCTTCGGCTATGGAAGCTCCGGCGTAGGCGACCAGACAGACCGGAGGCGTGATGCCGGACACAATGGCGAAGTACATGACGAACATGTGCGCCGCAATGAGGGGAACACCGGCATTGACCAGCGTAGGTGCGCCGAAGGTGGCCACCAGCAGATAGGCGGGAAGCGCGGGAACGCCCATGCCGAAAATAAGGCAGGTGATGGTAAGCACGAAAAGGAAAAGCAGTATGCTGACGTGGGCCAGACCTTCCATCATGCTCACGAAGCCGAAACCGAAGCCGGTCATGCCCACGACTCCGATGATGATGCCGACGCAGGCGCAGCATGCGGCGATCATGAGCATGTTGGAGGCGGCATCTTCCATGGCGTTCAGGAACTTCTTCACGGTAAAGCGCGTTTCGGCATGAAAGACGGAAAGCACGAGGATGGACAGACACGCCGCGATGGCGGAAAAGTTGACGCTCATGCCCGACACCATGAGCACGACCAGAATGACCAGGGGCGCAAGATAGTACAGACGCTTCAGCAGTCTGGCCTTGTCGGGGACGAGTTCCTTGGGCGTTCCGCCGATGTCGCAGCGCATGGCTTCAAAGTGAATCATGGCGAACAGGCCGAGATAGTACAAAATGGCGGGAAACAGAGCGGCCTTGCATATGCCCGTGTAGGAAATGTTGGTGTACTCGGCCATGACGAAGGCTATGCTGCCCATGACCGGCGGCATGATAAGTCCTCCGGAGGAGGCCACGGCTTCGACGGCTCCGGCAAAGGGAGCCGAATAGCCCACCCTTTTCATGAGGGGGATGGTGAATATGCCCGTGGCATAGACGTTGGCCGCTGCGCTGCCGGACACGCTTCCGAACAGCGCCGAACCGAAGATGGACGCCTTTGCCGGACCGCCCTTGGCGTTTTTGGTACACAGGCAGGCCAGCTCGAGAAACACGCTGGACATGCCGCTTTTGTCCAGAAGAGAACCGAAAAGCACGAACAGATAGATAATGGTGGCGCTCGCGCCGATGCTCACGCCCCATATGCCGTCCGGCATGATGTAAAGAGATTCGATGATGCGCTGTGGCTCGAGGTAGAGATGCCCGAAGGACGCGGGAAGCATATGGCCGAACACGGCATAAGCCAGCGCTACCAGCGTGACGATGACGAGCGAAAGTCCGGCGGTACGCCTTGTGGCTTCAAGAATGCAGAGAACCATGATGGTTCCGCAGACCATCTGTTCCGTGGTGAGGTCGTCGATGCCGGGCATCATGTCCTGAATGAAGGTCAGATCCCGTATGATGTAGAGTGCGCTCAGGGAACTTGCCGCAACAAGCACGACATCCAGTGCCAGCCAGAACCGGGGTTCCTCCTCGGGATTTTTCCTGTAGCGGTCCAGAGGTGGACGCCAGAGAAAGATGAGCGCGAAGATGAGTCCCACATGACCAGCCCGCACCATCATGGGATCGATCAGAAGCAGCCCCAGGGAAGTGGAGAGCTGAAAAGCGCACAGGGCCACTGCCAACGCAAGAATCACGGGTCGGAACGTCTTTCTCGTAATTTTCATAGGCACTCCGTTAAATGGCCTTTGCGGCATGATATCCCTGATGTACGGCGGCCATGATCTTGTCCGCCTTCACGCAGTCTCCTATGGCGACAAACCGCATGCCTTCCCTGGTGAGTTCTGCGCACAGGGACTGTTCCGAACGATATCCCATGGCCGCAACCAGCGTATCGTAACGGGGAAGCGGGTATTCGTTGCCGTAGCGGTCCTTCACGATGACCACGCCGTTCCCGTCGACGCTTCTGACTTCAAGTCCCGTCATGAGCTTCACATGACGTGCGGAAAGCTCCTCCATGAGAAACGCTCTGGCCCTCCCCTGCATGTCCGGCGCGATCTCGTCCCTCATTTCAAGAACGGCGACCTCCTTGCCCTGCGCGGCCAGAAATTCCGCCGTTTCCGCACCGACAAGCCCTCCTCCGAGAACGAGCGTCTTCTGTCCGGTCGGACATCCCGAAAGAACGTCGGCGGCCGTCATGGCGGAAGAGTTCTTCAAGAATCCCGGAATCACGGGACGGCTTCCGGTGGCCACAATGATCACATCAGGGGCCATGGCCTTCAGATCTGCGGCGGAAACGGCGTTCCCGAGCACCAGCTTCACACCGTTTTCCACAAGCTCGTGGGACATATGATCGATGAGCCGAAGAAAAATATCCTTGTGCGGAGGAAGCGCGGCAATGTTGACCAGTCCTCCGAGCCTGCTGTCCTTTTCAAGCAGGGTGATGGCATGACCAAGTCTTGCGGCCGTGAGGGCGGCTTCCATACCTGCCACTCCTGCTCCGACGATGACCACCTTCCTTGCGTTTTCCACATGTCTGGCAGGACGCTGCTCAAAGCCCACGCGGGGATTGACGGCGCAGCTCAGCGGTCTGTTTTTGCCGATGCTGCCAACGCAGCCCTCATTGCAGCTCAGACATGGCGTAATTTTCTTGAGCTGACCGGTTTCCAGCTTGTGCGGCAGCCACGGGTCAGCAATCAGAGCCCGACCTATGGAGACAAGATCCGCCTTGCCTTCTCTCAAAATGCGCTCCGCCGTGTCGCCGTCGTGTATGCGCCCCGCCACGGTGACAAGCGCGTTCGTGCCCTCGAGCGCCTTTCTGATGACGGCCGCATTGTCGGCGTTCCAGCCCATGGGCAGAACGGGAGGCGGCCCCGTAAAGCGGTTGGTGTCTATCATGCCGGCACTGACGTGCACCAGATCGACACCGCAGTGCACGACGTACGCGGCGATCTTTGCGGCCAGATCCACGGTGATGCCGCCGGGCAGAAACTCGTCGGAACTCAGCCGGAAAGACAGCGGGAAGTCCGGCCCGAGCCTGCGGCGTATGCCCCGGATGACGACTTCGGCAAAGCGCATGCGGTTTTCAAAGCTTCCTCCCCATTCATCCGTACGCCTGTTGGTGAAGGGAGAAAGGAAGGAACCTATGAGGTACCCGTGAGCGCCATGAATTTCCACCATGTCGAAACCGGCCTGTGCCGCGCGCTCCGCCGCCTGAACAAAACAGCCGGCAAGACGTTCTATCTCTTCCTTGTCCATGACCCGGGCGTCCTCTTCCGGGGATATCCCCGGAAGATAGGACACGAGTCTCCGCGCGGAGCGCGAAAATTCCGGCTGAGCGTATCGACCGCCGTGGCCGAGCTGTATACCTGCCCGACTGCCGTGTTCGTGAATGGCCCTTGCCAGCTTTTTAAGCCCCGGAACATACCGGTCATGGGCAATGCTGAGTCCACGAAAATAGGACAGACCGGAATCGTCCACAGCGGTCGCTTCAGGAAAGATCAGTCCCGCGCCGCCCTTTGCTCTTTCCGCATAGTACGCCGCAAGTCTGTCGGTGACTTCTCCGTTGACGGAGGCCATGTGCGTAAGCATGGAAGGCATGACCACGCGGTTTTTTACGGTCATTCCTCGAATGCTCACAGGGGTAAACAGCTCGATGAAGGGAGTCATGAAACGCTCCGTCGTTTACAGGGAAAGAAGTCGCTTTGCGTTCAGATACATGGTGTGTTCCAGCGCATCGCTGGTAAAGTTGCGGCTCATCCAGCCTTCCTTGGCCTGCTTCAGACTGCGGACGGGATACGTGGAACAATAGAGCATGCGATATTTCAGATAGCCGTTGGCCGCGTTCACGTACTCTTCACTCATGGGGAAGCCGGGAATGTAGACATAGCAGTCGGGCATGAGATAGACGTTGGGGCAGCGGATGGCCATGGCGAGCGCATAGTTCACATGCGGCCAGCAGGCATGAGGAACGACGATCTTGAGCTTGGGATACTTGGCGGCCACATGCCAGATGAGATCGGGCTGACTGAAGCTGAAGTCGTCGCCGAGCATGAAGCTGCAGGTGATGGATGCAATCATGCCGAGCCGCTGGCAGGTTTCGTATATGGGGTCAATGATCTTGTCGTCGATCATGAGCTGCTTGCGCAGCCATGCCACGTCGAGACCGATGCCGCGGAAGCCCAGCGCAGCACAGCGCTCGATTTCCTCCACCTGACCGGCGTGAAGCGGATTGATGCCCGCAAAGCCGATGAATCGGCCGGGATACTTCTGCATGAGCTCATAGGTTTCGTCGTTGTCGACTTCGCCGTTGTCGTCGGCCTTGCGTCCCATGATGACGGCCTGTTCCGTTTCGGTCTCATCGAGTTCCTGCATGAAGAGATCCATGGATTTCTGCTGCTTGGACGGAATGGGATCCTTGCCGATATCGAAAATGGACATGTCTTCCGGCGCACAGGCAGGAGAATCCTGAAAAATGACGGTGTTCATTTCGCTTTTGTAGGGAGGACGGGTACGGAAATCGATGATCATGATGTTATCTCCTCGGGTAACAGGCTGTAACAGGTAACCTGTGAATTATTATGCAAAAGACATGCCAAAGAAGTATAACATATAATATATTAATATTATTTGATATTTTTTAATATTGACCGCGTATGTGTAATTTTTATATGACATGTAATATATAACATGTCATATAAAAATTACAGGATGTCCGCATGAAGAAAAGTGAGCTTCATCAAAAGCTGCTCGAGCAGAAGAAACGCCTGATCAGGGGGGAACGGCCCGATCCCGGCATCGTGAGAGACTTCATTCTCCGCTCGTGGGAACGATCCGCAGCCTACGGCATCTCTATGGAAAACACCGAGTCCCTCACTCTTGACCCGGGACTTCTCCGGCATATTCAGGAGCACAATCAGCCGCTCATTCAGTGCGCCACGGAAGTGCTGAACCACATGTTCTCTGGCATACGGCCCTTTGCCTCGAACATGGCGCTTGCCAATGCAGAGGGCATCACCATCGCCGCCTTCATTCCGGAAGGAGACATTGCTCTCATGCCCTACATCGCTCCCGGCATGCTGAGCAGTGAAAACATCATAGGAACGAACGGCATAGGCACCTGTCTTGCGGAAAGACGTCCCGTCGAGATCATAGGAGCGGAGCATTACCGCCGTCTCGGAGAAGACTGGAGCTGTTCCGCCGCCCCCATCTTCGACGAAGAGCAGAACATCATCGCGGTGCTCAACGTCGGTCAGCACAGAGAACACTACCACGCGCATACCTTCGGCATGGTCAAGGCTGCGGCCTATGCCATCTCGGAGCAGATGCGTCTTCGTTCTCTTCTGAGCAGACAGGAAAGCATCATAGAACTTCTCGACGAAGGCATCCTGGTCCTTGCCAGAAACGGCATCATCCGCATGATGAACCGTATCGCCTCCCACATCATGGGACTCCAGGCCCCGGAGACCGGCACGAACATCAAAGATCTGATTGGAGAAAGCTCTCTTTCCCTGTTCCGGGAACTTCTTGAGACCGTCGTGCCCATACGGGACAGGGAGGGCCGCTTCGAATTTCGGACGCACGGCGGAGCCTGTCTCTATTCCGTTCTTCCCGTCGCCGACACCGACGACATGATCTTCGTCTTCAAGGAAGCCCAGAAAGTCCGCAAACTGGCCGTCCGCATGACGGGCAACCGGGCGACATACACCTTCGGCGACATCATCGGCCGCTCCCTGAAGCTGCGGAAAGCCATCGCCGAAGCTCAGGCCGTGGCGCCGCGTTCATCCACGGTGCTCCTTCTCGGCGAATCCGGCACGGGCAAGGAGCTCTTCGCCCAGTCCATACACAACGCCGGAGAACACTCCTCCGGCCCGTTCATCACCGTCAACTGCGGTGCCATTCCGCGGGATCTTCTGGAAAGCGAACTGTTCGGCTATGAATACGGAGCCTTTACCGGTGCGAGCAAAAGCGGCAAGCCCGGCAAATTCGAACTCGCTTCAGGCGGAACCATTTTTCTCGACGAAATCGGAGAAATGCCGCTGGATGCTCAGGTAGCGCTGCTGCGACTGCTTCAGAACGGAGAAGTCACACGCGTAGGAGGCTCCGTAAGCCGCAAGGTCGACGTGCGCGTCATTGCTGCGACCAACAGAAATCTGGAACAGATGATGAAGGAGGGAACGTTCAGAGAGGATCTTTTCTACCGTCTCAACGTCTACCCCATCATGATTCCTCCCCTGCGCGAACGGGAGGGAGACATTCCACTTCTTGCGGAACACTTTCTGAAGACGCTCGACAGAAAGCTGAACAAGGACGTCGCAGCCCTCGACAAGAGAGTCCTTTCCGCCATGGAACGCTACCGCTGGCCCGGCAACGTTCGCGAGATGGAAAACGTCATGGAAAGAATGGTGCATCTTGCCAAAGGACAACTCATCGGCATGGCGGACATGCCCGAAGTCCTTGTCTCGGGAGGCGGCACGCTCATGCATATCGACGACGATGTCACACTCGAAGGGCATCGTCATTCGACGGAAGCCCGGCATGTGCGGAAGCTGCTTCTTGAAAACGGCGGAAACGTACGGAAAACGGCGGAAGCACTGGGTCTGTCGCGTCCCTACGTATACAGCAAGATGAAAAGCCTCGGCATAGACCTGGCCGAAGTGCGGCGAACAGCACGCCGTAAAGAAAAGCAGGCATGAGGCTCAGAACACGAAGATCATGCTTCAAGGGACGCCCTTTTTTTCCGCACCTCGTCACGATGGACGAAACGAACGGGAAAAACGCACATCCGTGAAGGTCCGTCAAAAAACTTCGCCCGCTCTCTGAAGAATCCGGCGAAGTTTTCCTGATCCGGCCGAAGAGCCGGTTCCCTCAATGCCGTATCAGTCAGAGCCAGGGCTTCCCCCGTAGTGCCATTTTTTCGCTATCGACACTAAAAAATAGGAATATGGCACTAAAAATGACACTTTTTAGTGCCATGCATAGCGACATCATGGAAGGTTATGAAAATAAAAGGAAGATAAAAGAAAGCCCCACAAGGCCTTAACGGCCTTATGGGGCTTTATGGCAGTATTGCTGGCGGAAGCGTATAGGAGTCGAACCTACCTCAGACCTCTCAGCCTGACACTGGTTTTGAAGACCAGGCGCAACACCGGTTACGAGACGCCTCCGCCCGCGAAAATAGAAAAAAGCGGCTCCGCCGTCAAGCTTTGCCATTTTCTTCCGCCCGGCCTCCTTGCATTATACCGAAAGAAGCCTTATCGTCATTATGAATCCGCAGAATTGTTGCGGCAAACCTTGCCATTTACCCCTTCGGGAGGAAACCTTCATGAATAACGCTTCTCGTGACCAGGTGCAGAGCTACGGACGCTCCAGCGTTGCCGTCTACATGCAGCAGGTCTATCTCTGGATGACGGCCGCCCTCGGCGTGACCGCCCTCGCCGCCGTGTTCACGGCGTCCAACATGGCCATCATGCAGTTTCTTTTCACCAACACCATCATGATGGTTCTGCTCATGGTGGCCGTCATCGGTCTTTCCATGTTCATCACCGCCAGAATGCACGTGCTTTCGTCTGGAACGGCCACGGGGCTGTTCCTGCTGTACTCCGCGCTCATGGGCGTATTCCTCGGACCGGTGCTTCTTGTGTACACCGGAGCTTCCGTGGCCCAGGCGTTCATCGTCACCGCAGGCATGTTCGGCGGCATGAGCGTGTTCGGCATGGTCACCAAGCGTGACCTTTCCGGCATGGGCAGCTTCATGATCATGGGTCTGTGGGGCATCCTGCTCGCCAGCCTCGTCAACGCCTTCATCGGCAACACCGCCGTCGACCTCACCATCAGCGTGCTCGGCGTCATCATCTTCACCGGCCTCACCGCCTACGATACCCAGAAGCTCCGCATGATGGGCGAAGGCGCTCCCGTGGACGACAGTCTTGCCATGCGTCGCGGCGCGCTGCTCGGCGCGCTCACGCTGTACCTCGACTTCATCAACATGTTCCTCATGCTGCTGCGGCTTCTCGGCAACCGCAACAACTAAAAGATCGGAAGGCCGCGACAAGTCGCGGCCTTCCTGCTCTTTTCCCCGGCCGGTTCCGCACCGGCCGTCATGTCATTGCGGGGC
>NZ_CAJJIC010000076.1 GCF_905187505.1 uncultured Mailhella sp. | reverse complement strand
CCTACTACGACATGAAAGCTGTCATCTAACATCTTGTTATTCCTTCCAAGTCAGATAAGAGATGGTCGCTATTTCTGCCTTCGCAAGGCAGGGGTCGAGAGTTCAAATCTCTTCATCTCCACCATAAGAACATAATGAAAAGGCTCCGTCGCAAGACGGAGCCTTTTTTGTCATCCGGCCTTGACCCAGCGGGCGGCCTTCTTCACGCCGTCGGGCCACGCTTCTCCCTGATCTTCCCTGTTCCCGGACTCGGTTACGCCCGCCCGCTCCCGGCGCTGTCCCGGCCCGCTTTTTTTTTCTCCCTTTTCTGCGCGCTCTCCCCCACCTCGACACTTGCCTTCCGCATCTCTGAAGGTGACCGCACTCAAGGCCTTGCCGGCGGATCTCACCCCTGCATCCCCAGACGCTCCAGTGCCATGGCTCTCCCGGATGGCCTTCCCGTCCTCCCTGTCTCTCCAATGGTCCTTATCTCAAAAAAGTAAAAATAAATCCTTGTGTCATCCCGGACGATGCCTCCCGCACCTTTCGAAAAAAAATTAATGTTTTCTCATATTACTATTTGTAATTATATACATTTTAACTATTTTTCCAGTTTCGCCGTCTGATGGGACAATTGACAAGAAAAAATGCTTTATTCATATATAGCAATAAACAAAATTAAAAAATTTTGGAAAGACCATGGAACATTCTCTCGACTCCTCATTTTCTCCCGTTTATGCCCGCCTGTACCGGGAACTTGTGGCAAAGATCTCTTCCGGACGGTGGAAACCTGGGGAGCAGCTTCCCACCGAGCGCCAACTGGCTCAGGAAAATCAGCTCAGCGTGGGCACCGTGCGCAAGGCCATGGAACTGCTGGTTCAGGCAGGATACTGCTATCGCATCCAGGGAAAGGGGACCTTCATTTCCGACTACGCCAGCGGTCAGACCAAATTCTTCTACAAATCGAGGCACTCGCTTTCCGGCAAGGACGTCGACATTCTCCCCCGTGAAGTCGTTGTCGAAGAAATCCGGCTGTCTGACGAGATTGCCCGACACCTGAAATGCCGTCCAAAAAGTCGAGGCATCCAGGTGCGGCGCACGCTGCTGGGACGGGATGAAAACGGCATGTTTCCTCTGGCCTGGAGCTCCTCCTGCTTTTCTTATGACAAGACGGCTGCGCTTCTGGACACTCCCTCCGACGATTTTTCCAAATATCCTCTGTACCTCATTCTGGAGAGGGACTGTCATCTGCCCACCGTATTCTGTGATGAATTTCTGCAGATATGCACGGAAATTCCCGCTCATGTGCAGGAAGCGCTCGGACGTCCCCGGCACACCATCTGCTTCGAGATGAGCATGGTTTCCTATACGTTCGGCAAAATCCCCTTTGAATTCCGTCTGAGCTACATGCTCAACGAATCCACGGGCATCATCCGCAGGCACGATTTTCGTCAGTAATCTGACGCCACTCAACCGCAACTGGAGATCTGTCATGAACAAGTTGCTGTCGTCCCTACTCGTCGGCTCACTCCTTCTCTTCGGAGCCGCACCTTCCGCACAGGCCGCCTTTCCCGAAAAGCCCGTTACCGTCGTCGTCGGTTTCGCTCCCGGAGGAACGGGAGATCTGACCGTGCGCATGCTGGCGAATCCTCTGGAAAAAATCCTCGGTCAGCCGGTAGTCATCGTCAACAAGGGCGGCGGTCCGGCATGCCCGGCTTCGAATACGTTCTGAAGGCAAAGCCTGACGGCTACACCATCTCCGCTCCTGCCGTGGGCTCCTGCATTTCCTCTGCCCTGTTCCTGCGCGGAAAGACCTACAACTTCGACGACATGACCCTCGTCGGCGGCTACATGATCCTGGACCGCATTCTGCTCGCAAGGACCGACAAGCCGTACAAGACCTGGCAGGAATTCATCGACTATGTGAAGGCCAACCCCGGCAAGGTGTCCGTAGGCAGCGGCGCGTCTAAGTAAGCGACCGAACTGCTCCGCTCCTTTGCACTTAAAAACGGTCTGGACATGAACTTCGTCATGTACAAGAGCGGCGGCGAGGCCTCCGCCGACCTCATCGGCGGACATATCGACGCCTGCGAGCTCGGCGTGGGGACCGCGGCGTATCAGGCCGCGCGCAAGGGTGAACTGAACGTTCTGCTCAATCTCGGACTCAACGACGTTCCCGACATTCCCAATGTTCCCAAGCTGCACAACGATCTCGGGCATCCCTTCTACGCCAGCGTGAGCTACGGCTTCGTGCTGCCCAAGGGCACCCCGGAAGACATCCGCGCCACGTGGGAAAATGCGCTCAAAAAGGCCCTGGCCGATCCTCAGGTTCAGGAAAACATGCTGAAGGCCGGCCTGACCCCGAAATTCATTTCTCCCGAGGAATACCGCGCCATGCTTGACGAGGCGACGCAGAACCTCGTGAAGCTCGTGGACTACATCAACAAAGCGAAAAAATAACGGGCCTTCAGTCTTTCGGAGCTCTCATGAACAATGACAGATGGATCGGGCTGGGATTCATTATCCTGTGCGCCCTTATGTGGTTCGTCATCATTCCCGGGCAGACGGAAGGAGCGGAAGAGGCCTTCGTTCCGAGACTGACGGTGCTCGGTCTTGCCGTTCCCTCCCTCATCATGGTCGTCCGTCGTCCGCGGACCGTGACGCCGCTGAACTTTTACCCTGATGCCTTCGTGCATTCCACGCTGCCTACCCTCGGCCTGTTCATTGCCTACCTCGTCGGGGTCACCTTCCTGGGCTTCTATGTGTCCACCGCGTGCTTTCTTGTGCTTTCCCTGCTTCTTTTCGGGGAAAGACGGACGAAAACGCTGATTCTGGCGCCTGCCGGACTGCTCGTGGCCGTCTATGTGGTGGTTGCCGTGTTTCTCAACTTCCAGCTTCCTGCCGGTCTGCTCGTCTGAGGAGTGCATATGAGCCATCTGCAACGTCTATCCGACAATGTCTGCAAGGCAGAAGGAGCGGAACATGTTTGATCAACTTATGGAAGCCATGAGCATGGTGCTGCAATGGCAGAACTTCTTCTGGGCGCTGTTCGGCGTGACCTTCGGCATCATCATGGGTGCCATTCCGGGTCTGAGCGACAACATGGCCATAGTTCTGCTGCTGCCCTTTACCTACTACCTCGGCCCCATTCCCGGCATCGCCATGCTCATGGGCCTGTCCAAGGGAGCAAACTTCGGCGGATCCATTCCCGCCATTCTGTTCAACATTCCCGGCACGCCGCAGGCCATGATCACCACGTTCGACGGCTATCCGCTGGCAAAAAGCGGCAAGAGCGGCAAAGCCCTCAAGACTGCCCTGTTTGCGTCCGTCACCGCCGACACTGCCAGCGACCTCGTGCTCATCTTCCTGGCGGCGCCCGTGGCCGCCGTTGCTCTGCACATCGGTCCGCCGGAATACAGCATGATTCTGCTGTTCTCCCTGGTCATCAGCAGGCTCGCGGCTTCAGGAAGCACCTGCCGCGAACTTATCGCCACCTGCCTCGGCCTGCTGCTCTCCACCGTGGGCTGCGACCCCGAAATGGGCACGCCCCGCTTCAACTTCGGTTTCATCGAGCTGACCGAAGGCATCGGCATCATGCCCATGGCCATAGGTCTGCTCGCCTTCTCCGAAGTGCTTCTTCAGGCGGAAAGCTGGTACAGGGATCGCAGATCGGGCAAAAAGCTGGAAGAAGTCCGTCTTTCGGCCAAAGGAACGGACGACGACAAGATCACCCCTGCGGAAATGAAGCAGTGCCTTCCCACCATTGCGAGGTCCACAATCATCGGTTCGTTCGTGGGCATCGTGCCCGGCATAGGCACCACGGTAGGCGCGTATCTCAGCTACATCTGGAGCAAAAAGAAATCAAAGCATCCCGAGATGTTCGGCAAAGGTGCCCTGGAAGGCATCGCCGCTTCCGAAGCAGGCAACAACGCCGTGAACGGCCCCAACCTCGTGCCTCTGGTCACGCTCGGCATCCCCGGCAACCTGGCCGCAGCCCTCATTCTCGGCGGATTCATGATCAAGGGGCTCATTCCCGGTCCTCAGTTCATGGAAAGCAATGCCCCCTGCTCTACGCCCTGTTCATCGTTCTGCTCATCAGCAACCTCTACACGCTGGTTGTGGGGGGAGCCTTCATACGCTGCGCAAGAAAGCTGGTATCCATTCCCAAGCCGGTGCTCTTCAGCGTCGTTCCCATGTTCTGTCTCATCGGATCGTACGTGAACAACAGCAGTCTGTTCGACATCTGGCTCATGCTCGTCTTCGGTGTGCTGGGCTACGTGCTGACCAAGCTGAAAATAAGCCTGCCGACCCTGATCGTGGCCTTCTTCCTCGGCTCCCTGCTTGAACACAAGATGCGCCAGAGTCTGCTCATTTCCCGCGGAGACTGGACCATATTCCTCAACCGACCCATCGCCTGCGCCTTCCTGCTGCTCACGGTGGCCATCATTCTCCTGTACATCGTGCGCCACGGCTTCGGCAAAAAGAAACATGCCTGAGCCGGCAACCTCATACGCAAGGACATCTCTATGAACTTTCAATCCATGGAAACGGATTTCCTCATCATCGGCGGAGGCAGCGCCGGCTGCATCGCGGCCATGCATGCCCTTCAGCTGAATCCCGATCTCGACGTCACCATCTTTGAAAAAAGCGATATCGTCTACGGCGGTTCCATCGCCGCGGCATGGACGCTCTGAACATCGTGGCCATTCCCGGACAGACGACGGCGGAGCTCTATCTTGAGGCCGTGCGCGCCATGACGGCCGGCGTGGTGGACGCCGGTCCCAGCTATGTCATGGCCGAACGCTCCTACGCGCTGCTCAAGGAAATGGAAAGCTGGGGCGTCACCTTTCCCAAGGATGAGAACGGCCAGTACAAGACACTGAAATACCATGTCAAGGGCAAGTTCCAGACCGCCATGGACGAACCCGAGCTCAAGGCCATGCTGGTAAAGCGGGCTCTGGATCTCGGAGCGCGCCCCGTCAACCGCGTCATGGCACTGCGTCTTCTCACGGATCACGGCCGCGTCGCCGGAGCCGTGGGCATGAACGTCCGCACGGGGCAGATGGTCGTGTGCCGGGCCAAGACCGTGCTGGTGGCTTCCGGCGGCGTGAGCCGCTTTACCCTGCCCAACTCCGAATATCTGTACGGCGTGTACGACTATCCCGGCAATACCGGCGACGGCTTCGTCATGGCGCTGCGCGCCGGAGCCGGCGTAACCGGCATGGAATACACGCAGCGAACCATGCTCATCAAGGATACCAACATGCCTCTGCTGGCCATCTGCGTTTCCCGCGGAGGCCGGGTGCTCGACTGTGAAGGCAACATCCTGATGGAAGGCGAAGTCACGAACACCAACGTGATGAACGAAGCCTTCACCAGCGGCCGCGGACCTGTGCACATTCAGCTCAGCCACCTTCCCGAGGAACGCATCCGCGAAATCGAACACGTGCTGTTCACCACGGAACGCCCGGTCAACGAACGCTTCTTCGCCGGTCGGCACATCGACTTCCGCAAGCAGGACATCGAGCTCTGGCCCACGGAATACTACCTTTGCGGCGGACACGGTCTTGCGGGCATACGCGTCAACGAACGTGCGGAAACCGCAGTCCCCGGTCTGTATGCGGCCGGCGACGTGGCCAGCGTGGCCAAGCAGCACCTTACCGGCGCTTTCGTGTTCGGTGAAGTGGCGGCGGAACAGGCCGTGAAATACATAGCCGAAGCTCCTGACACCGCCATCAATGAAAACGACGTCGCTGCCGTCAAGGCTGAGCTTGACGAGCGCTTCTCGGCCAGAAACCGCGACATCGACGTGCATGATCTGGAACGCAAGGTACGCCGCATGGTCGCCGATTATCTGGTCTCGCCCAAGAACGCCCACAAGTTCGAACTGTGGCAGTACTGGTCCAAAACGTTCCGCGACGACATCAAGCATGTGGCCATTCATAACGGTCATGAACTTTCCAAGCTCTATGAAGTGGAAAACATCCTGCTCTGTGCGGACTGTTCCGCCCTCGCCGGAGACTTCCGCAAGGAAAGCCGCTGGGGTGAAAGCCACTTCCGCAGCGACTATCCCGAGCGCGACGACGCCAACTGGAAATGCCATGTGGTCATAAAGATGAAGGACGGTCAGCTCAATGCGGAAAAAGTAAGGGTTTCGGAACTGAATGAGGAGGTTTCCCTGTGATGTACGACAGCAATATCGCCATTGACGTTTCCAAATGCCTTGCCTGCGGCAATTGCGTTGACCGCTGCATCATGGACAACCTCCGACTGGTGCTGCCTCCCTGCCGCCAGGCTTCTGCCCTGGGCATCAACTATCAGGGCATTGCCCGGTTTGTTGCGCAGGGAAAAATGACGGAAGCGGCTCATGAGCTGCGCCGCTGCACGCCTTTCGGCGGCCTTCTTGCCGCATGGGGCGACGCTCCGGCTTCCCGCGCATGCTCCCGCGGACACAGCGGTGGAGCGCTGAACTTTTCCGGCATTCTCGCATACCTCGTGCGCACTCAGGAAGCCGTGGTATACGGCGTGGAAGAACGACTTCCCCGCTCCTGCAAAAAGGCGGTGGTGGCAGGCGCCGATGCCGCTGCCCTTCAGGCTGCCTACGCCCTCCGCATGGGAGGACACGCCGTGACCGTTCTGAGCCCTGCTCCCCTTGCCATGGAGGGAGTGCCCACTCCCGTACTGGAAAAGACCCTGGCCATGCTCAGGTCCGCTGGCATAGCCTTTGACTCGGCCGTCTCGCCCGATGTCGAAGAGCTCCGCAAAAACTTCGACGCCGTGATCCTTACCGGAGCTGCGGCCGACGGCATGTCCGCAGACGAATACGGACTTGTCCGCGACAACGTCTTTGCCGTGAACGCCGGCGACAAAAGTCCCCTTCAGGCCATGGCTGCGGCCGCCAGCGCGGCTCATGCCGCCCGCACCTTCTGGAAGGATTCAGCATTGACTATGAAGGCAACGAACGTGTTGCCCGCGGTCTGGAGCGCTTCCATGGTCTTACGGAAGAGCAGGAAAACGCCCCCGAAGCCTTGCCCGTGCCTTGCTCCCATAACGGCTATGAGGAAGCGGAAGCAAAGGCCGAAGCGTCGCGCTGTCTTGGCTGCGGCCGCCCCGTGGAGCGCAACATGACCTGCTGGTACTGCCTGCCCTGCGAAGTCGTATGCCCCACGCAGGCCCTGCATGTGCGCATCCCGTATCTGATCTGCTGATAACCGATCCGCCTTGGCAGGCAATGCCGGCGCCTTTGAAAAGGCGCCGGCATTTTTAATGCACGCCTCTGCCCGCACGCCTTCCGTCCGCAAAATGACTTCCGACGTCTGCAGGCCGCTTTTCCGAGCATCCCGACCTGCGTGCCGCCTCACGCCGCATCTCATCTTATGCCGTCCACGCTTCCGCTCTGCCGAAGCCTTTCCATTCTTCCCGTGTCCTCCCCATGCCGGACACGGCAGGAGCTCTTCTACGCCCGCAGCCGGACCACAACGCTGTCCGCCTTGTCTCAACGTGCCAAGACCCATGAATTTTTTGGATAACATACAACAACTATTGACATCAGACATCTAAGTAACTACATCTGAATGGTGTTCAAAACGAGCTTTTCTTTTTACGGAAACTGATTTCATCAACAGGAGCACATCATGTCTCATTACAATATGTTTCTTCCCAGCTATTCCATCGGTTCCGACTGCTATGACGAAATCGCCCATGTCACCCGCCACTTCGGCAACACTGCGGTTGTCATCGGCGGCAAAACGGCCATGTCCAAGGCTCGCGAAGCCCTGCTCAAGGCAGTGGAAGGCACTCATGTGACCATCACCGACTTCATATGGTTCGGCGGGGATTCCACCTATGAAAACGGCCATATGCTCATGGAAAACGAAGCCGTCAAAAAGGCCGACATGATTTTTGCCGTCGGCGGCGGGCGTGCCTGCGACACCTGCAAATATGTGGCCAACGAGCTGGACAAGCCGCTGTTCTGCTTCCCCACCGTGGCCAGCAACTGTGCATCCGTCACGGCCATCTGCGTCATCTACAATCCTGACGGCAGCTTCCGCGAGTACTACTATCCCAAGCTTGCCAATCATACGTTCATCAATTCCGACATCATTGCCGACTCCCCCTATCAGCTTCTCTGGGCGGGCATAGGCGACGCTCTCTCCAAGGAATGCGAAGCCGTATTCTCCAGCCGGGACGTGGCGCTCAGCCACACGCCTCTCATGGGCGTTCAGCTTTCTCATGTGTGCACGAAACCGCTGATCGACTTTGGAGCCAAGGCGCTGGAAGCCTGCCGCAACAAAAAGGCTTCGCCTGAACTCGAGCAGGTGACCCTGGACATCATCATTTCCACGGGCATCGTTTCCAACATGACCACGCACACGCCGGAATACTACTACAACTCCTCTCTCGCCCACTGCGTCTACTACGGAGCTACCGTCACCAAAAACGGCCACAAGCACCTGCACGGTGAAATCGTGTCCCTCGGCGTCCTGTGCCTGCTCACCTTTGAAAAGAAATACAAGGAACGCGATGCCATCATGGCCTTCAATGCAAAGATGGGCTTCCCCGTCTGCTTCGACGACGTTGAAATCGACGAAAGCGAATTTGAAGCCATGGGCCAGAAGGTTCTCACGGCCACGGAATGGGCCTATCGTCCGAAAGGCGTCACTCTGGAAGACTTCATCGCCTGCATGAAGGAACAGAACCGCTGCGGTCGCGAATACAAGAAGACCCTGTAGAGAATGCCGTTGCCTCGCATATCGACCGCAAGCCTTGCATAAAAACGCATGCCGGAGATCGAACATGGCCGGCGGCAGGCACCATGTCCGATTTCCGGCAAACCCCGAGCGGAAACGCTCTTGCCGGAGCTGACCTTGAAAAAAACAGAACGACTGTCCGACAGAGTAGCCGAAAGCATCTTGTCCATGATTACCGTGGACAGGACGCTGAAGCCCGGCGACAAGCTGCCCAACGAACTGGAACTCGCCAGCCGGCTCGGCGTGAGCCGCATCACGCTTCGGGAAGGCATACGAATGCTTGCGGCACGAGACGTTCTTGAAATACGCCGCGGCCGGGGCACCTATGTGCGGGAAGACTTCAAGGAACGTTCCTTCACGGAACTCCACGACGTGCCTCCCGTCGAAGGAAGCGCCGAATCCGTCTATGAAATGCGCATGATCTTTGAACCGGAAGTAGCCTATTATGCAACGCTCCGGGCCACGGAAAACGAAATGACGCACATATGCGAACTCGCGAAGCGAATCGCTTCCGGTAATCCCGAAGACCCTACCCTTCTGGAAGACGAAAAGACCTTTCATCGGGCCATTGCCCATGCCACGCACAACGAGTTCATGAACCGCCTCATGCCCGTACTTCAGGAAGCCTTCGAGCAGGCCATGGATCTTGCGCCGCGTCACCCCGAAGCGCTGCATCGAAGCCGCTATGACCATCAGCTCATTCTTGACTTCATGGTCAGCCGCAATGCCGAGGGCGCCAGAAACGCCATGAAAATTCATATATTGCACATCATGGACGCTCTGAAGCTCACGCCCAAGCGAAACAGCAACTTCTGATTGCCGCGCAGACCTTCCTTATCCCCGCATCATTATGCCGCGGCACGGGAAGAATTTTCATCGCATCGAGTGCCGTTCCGTGTACTTCCCCTCCCCCTGCCCCTCAAAAAATGCGCGCTGCAGGGAAACAAGGGGCGTATGCCCAGACCGCCTTTCTCTCTTTCTGCAGACATGAGCCCAAGGCAGGAATGCCGCACGTCCTGACGGCGGGCCCATCTCACCCCAGCGAAAAAAAGAACGGGGAGCCGCTACGGCGGCTCCCCGTTCTTTTTCACAATCATGCCTGAACTTACAGATATTTTCTGAAGAAGGACTCCATCTTGTCAAAAGGAATCACATCGACTCTGTCGTACAGATCGACATGGCTTGCCCCGGGAATGATCAGCAGTTCCTTGTTGTCTCCGGCAAGCTTTTTGAAGGCATCCTCACTGAAGTATCGCGAATGGGCCTTCTCTCCGTGGATGACCAGAACGGCATTGCGGATCTCCCCGGCATAGCTCAGAAGGGGCATATTCATGAACGACAGCGACGAGGTCGCATTCCATGCTCCGTTGGAATTGATGGAGCGAGGATGGAAACCGCGAGGGGTCTTGTAATAGTCGAAATAATCCTTCACGAACTGCGGCTCGTCACCCTTAAGGGCGTCGGGCAATCTGTTCTGAGAAGGTGCGATGACACCGGATCTTGCATCCTTCGTGCGCTGTTCATTGAGCTGTCTGCGCAGCTCATAGCGGGCGTCGGCATCCATGGCATCAAAGTAACCGTTGGCATTGACACGGCTCATGTCGTACATGGTCGACGTCACCGTGGCCTTGATGCGGGTATCCATGGCGGCGGCATTGAGCCCCATACCTCCGAAACCGCATATGCCGATGATGCCTATGCGATCAGCGTCAACATTTTCGAGCGTGGAAAGAAAATCCACGGTGGCACTGAAATCCTCGGTATTGATGTCGGGAGAAGCCACGTTGCGGGGCTCGCCTCCGCTTTCGCCCGTGTAGGACGGATCAAAGGCAATCGTCAGAAAACCGCGTTCGGCCATGGTCTGGGCATACAGTCCCGAAGCCTGTTCCTTGACGGCCCCGAAAGGTCCGCTCACGGCAATGGCCGCCAGTTTTCCCTCCGCATTTTTGGGAATGTACATGTCTGCGGCCAGAGTGATGCCGTAGCGATTCCTGAACGTCACCTTCTTGTGATCGACCTTGCCGCTTCTGGGAAAGGTCTTGTCCCACTGCTGTTCCAGCTTCATTTCTCTGCCTTCCTTTGTCGTAGTCTGCGCAGAAGCATTTTCCTGAGCCGCCATGGCGCTCCCTGCAAGCGCCGCCACGCCGACGCAAACGCCGACAGCCAGATTTTTTATTTTGCTCATCAGAGTCTCCCGTTGTTTCCGAGGTGAGGAGATAGGGATCAATTTCCTTGATCCAGCATATCCTTCAAGTATCTTCAACAAGAAAATATAGCAAATGCTTATATCAAATATAAATTCATGCCTTAAAAGAATAGTTTCCCCCGGATATTGGAACTTGCTCCTGGCTCCCGCCGGTCTCCGAAAACTGTCTCCGGCTGTTTTGCATCACATGAAAAGGCCGGTTCCCTTTCAGGTCCCG
>NZ_CAJJIC010000075.1 GCF_905187505.1 uncultured Mailhella sp. | reverse complement strand
GGCTCTGGCCGTGGACCGCACCCTTTTTTCCGAAGCTCTGACCCGCCTCGTGGAGGAAGAGCCGCTCATCACGCTCATACGGCATCAGATTCCCTCGCTCGACGCCCCGGAACTGGAAGGCAAGACCGTGATCGTGGCCGCGGGGCCGCTCGTGTCGGAAAGCCTTGCCGCCTCCATTGCGGATGTCATCGCCGCGGACGGCGACGACACCCGTCTGTACTTCTACGACGCCATAGCGCCCATCGTCCGGGCCGACTCCGTGGACATGAGCATAGCCTTCCGCGGCTCCCGCTACGGCAACGATGCGCCGCCGCCCTACTCCGACGACGCGCCCTTTCTGAAAAAGCCCATGGAAACCATGGTCGACCCCGACGCGCAGGACAACGGCGACTACCTGAACTGCCCCATGACGAAGGCCGAATACACGGCCTTCTACGAAGCGCTGCGCGAGGCCGAGCGCGTGCCCGCCCATGACTTTGAAAAGGAAATACACTTCGAGGGCTGCATGCCCATCGAGGCGCTCGCCGACCGGGGAGACCGCACGCTCACCTTCGGTCCGCTCAAGCCCGTGGGCTTCACCGATCCGCGCACCGGCCGTCGTCCCTACGCCCTGCTCCAGCTCAGGGCCGAAAACGCGGAACGCTCATCCTTCAATCTGGTGGGCTGTCAGACCAAGATGACCTACGGCGCGCAGGACAGGGTGTTCCGTCTCGTGCCCGGCCTTGCCCATGCGGAATTTCTGCGCTTCGGCAGCGTGCACCGCAACACCTACGTGAACGCTCCGGAATGCCTGAACGAGGATCTGTCGCTCAAGGAGCGGCCGAACGTGCATCTTGCCGGTCAGATCACCGGCGTGGAAGGCTACGTGGAATCCGCGGCCTGCGGACTGTGGCTCGGTCTTCTTCTCGCCGCGAGAGCCCGAGGCAGAAAGCTCTCCCTGCCCCCCAAAACCACGGCTCTCGGCGCGCTCATGACGCACCTCAAGACGCCCTCCAAAAAGTTCACGCCCTCCAACATCCATTTCGGACTCATGCCCGAGCTTGCGGAGCGCACGAAAAAAAAGGCCCGCAAGGCGGAAATGGCCGACCGCGGCCGTGCCGACTTCGACGCCTGGCTGGAGGATGCCGGACTCTGAGTTCCCGCGCTCTCCCGGCGGCCTCGGCCGTTTTCCGGGAGAGACGAAGCTCCGGCAACAAAGCCGCGCGGCAACGATGCGGAAAAAGCGCCCTCCCCGTCGGGAAGGCAAAAGGCTCCTCGGTCAGCAACGTGCCGGAGCAGTGAGACGACGCCCGTCTGAAAATACGGCGCGTCCCTCGAAAAAAGAAAGCTGCCCTCCCGGTCTTCCGCAGCCGCGGCACCCTTCCATGGAGGCATGATGGGATTTTTCGACAACCTTCTGAAAGTGCCGGGAAGAACCTTTGCCCGGGCATTTTTGAACAGCGAGAAAGCCATGACGCTTGCCAATGCTCATCTGTCGGATTTTCTTCACATTCACAGCATCGTATGCCGTGAGGACATGAGCCTCATGGTCTGCTTTTCCATCACCGGCATGGAGCAGGAAATAACCGTCGCCATAAGCGACTACTCTGCGGCCGAGGACGGAAGCTGGATATGCGTGGGCAAGGCCGGCTCCACCGTTGCCGGCATCGATCGCGCCCTTGCCGCCTTCGTGCAGGGCAGGCGCATTCCCGTGCCGGAAAAATACGCCGGAAAAGTGGCCATGCTGAAAAAATTTCTGCTGTAGCCGCCCATCCCTCACGCATCTCTCATGATCCTTGCCTTTTCAGGCTTCGGCATTCGTGCTAGCCTTTCTCCATGGAAATACGGCACTACCATCTTACGGCCCGGGACTGGCGCTGGCTCAAGAAGACGCCTCCCGAAGGGGACGACATTCTCGTCTGGCACGACATACGCATGGAAGAGTCGCAGGAGGAACTGCAGCGTCTCGGCGCCTACCTGCACGGTCTGCACGTGGATGCCGAAGTGTCGGCGGCCTGCACCGTGCCCGTAAACTTTCCCGATGTGGACGTGTCGGGCGGATGCGTGTTCGTGCGCTTTCCGCTGAGAATGCAGTGGAACAGCCCGAAGGCCTCCTATGTCATGATGCTCTGCATGAAGGGCATGCTCGTGAGCATAAGCTCTCCGCAGATCCAGCTGCTCGACCGCGCCCTCGCGCGACTTGAAAACGGAAGCGAGCTTTCCGAGCCTTCCAGTCAGGCGCTTCTGCTCTTCATCATGGACGCCTGCACGGACATGAGCACGCGCCAGTACATGACCGCCAGAGCCGCCGTGGAGGCGCTGGCCGACAGAATATACGACGATCCGGACAACATAGGCCAGGACGAACTTATCGCCATACGCCGCTGCGTGGGGCGCCTTTATTCCCAGTTCGAGGATCAGCTCTACTGCATGAGCGTGCTGCAGAGCCTGCAGACGCAGAGCGTGCCCTTCAGCCATCTGAAGGCGGAACTCCGGGACATCATGGACAGCCAGAACCATCTGGTACGCAGTCAGGATCAGCTGGAAATCCGTCTGCGCGACCTGCACAACGACTGTCTGCTTCATGCCCAGCGCAAAACAGACTACCGCCTGCGCGTGCTCACCGTGCTCACGTCACTCTGCATGCCCCTCAGCGTGATCGCGGGCATCTACGGCATGAACTTCCGCTTCATGCCCGAGCTCGAATGGAAGTACGGCTACTTCGTGGTGCTCGGCGTCATGGGCGTCATCACCGTGTCGCTGCTCGCGTTCTTCTTCCGTCGCGGCTGGTTCAAGTGACCGTCCCCCGTGCCTTCTTTGTTTTTCCGTCCGGACACAGTCGTGAAAAATCCGGGACTTGACAGCATTCTCTTTCAAAGGCACCCTTGACACATTCCTCACACGCTTACTTTTTCATTCCGCGCGACGCCTCTTTTCCGACGTTCCGCGACGCCGACAGGAGCCCCTTCATGCATCCGTGTCTTCGCGCTATCGCTTTTGTTTTCTGTGCCGGTCTCACGGCTTCGGCGCTCTGCGCCTGTCAGCCCAAAGCCGGAACCGCGCTTCTTCCCTCTCCGCAAACGCAGCCTGCCGCGGTTCAGGCAAGCTCCATGCTGCCCGGCCCCGGTTCACCTTCTCCCCTGTACCGGGCCAATCTCTGCCCCACCATCATGTCTCTGGGCGAGGACGTGGCCGATGCCGCACGCGAGCACATAGGCGTACGCTACAGAAGCGGCGGCGCATCGCCCTCATCCGGCTTCGACTGCTCGGGCTTCGTGTACTGGGTCTTTTCCAAGCAGGGCGTCACCGTGCCCCGCGATTCCGTGCGTCAGTCCCGCGCAGGGCAGGAAGTGGCCAAGGCCGATCTTCTTCCCGGCGACATTCTCATCTTCCGCATCGCCAACACGCCCAACGGCAGGCACTCCGCCATCTATCTCGGTGACGGACGATTCATACACAGTCCGTCGGCAGGCTCCCGCGTGCGCATCGAGAACCTGGAAGCGGATTACTGGAAACGCCATTACATGACGGCAAGACGCGTGCTTGAGGAACCGCCCTGCGATCTCGACCTCTACGGCAATCCCGAACTCTCCGACACGCAGGCCCTGCTCGATGAAATAGGCATCGGCAGAAAATAGTCCTGCAAGGCTCGCCCCGGCTGCTCTTTTCCCCTCATCTTCTTCGGTGCAGAGGAACGCATCCCGGTCACGACCGGGTCGGCCGTCGCCTGTGCCCGGTAGCCTGAAAGCGTCTGAGCGGAGGTCTTTGCCCGGCGCACTTTTCCGCAGCGCCCGTGCGATCCTTCCGCACGCCTTCCGCCTCCGGGCCGGGCTGCCTGCTTTCCGACACGAAAAAGGCCCCTTCTTCGGAAGGGGCCTTTCTCATTCATGCCTTTTCCGCCGGACTACATTTCCGGAGGAAGCTCGTTGAGCTGAGCCTGCGAGAACACGGGACCATCGAGGCACACGTACTTGCCGCCGAGGTTGCAGCGGCCGCAGATGCCTATGCCGCACTTCATGCGGCGTTCAAGGGTGGTGATGATGTTCTCGTCCTTGAAGCCCATTTCGCGAAACGCCGCCAGCGTGAACTTGATCATGATGGGCGGGCCGCAGAGCACGGCGATGGTGTTGTCGGGGCTGGGGGCCAGCTCCTTGAGCACGTTGGGAATCATGCCCACACGGTGAGGCCAGTTGGGAGCCTCGCGGTCGATGGTGAGCGTGGTGTGCAGAACGTCGCTCTCAAGCCAGCCGGGGAGATCGGCCTTGTAGGCCATGTCCTCGGGGGAACGCGCGCCGTAGAGCAGGCTGAGCTTGCCGTATTCGGAGGCGTGTTCCATGACGTGCAGCATGATGGTGCGGATGGGGGCCATGCCTATGCCGCCGCCCACGAAGACGATGTTCTTGCCCTTCCACTGCTCGTAGGGGAAATAGTTTCCCAGAGGAGCACGCACGCCCACCTTGTCGCCGGGCTGGAGCTTGTGGATGGCGGTGGTCACCTCGCCCGCGCGCATGACGGAAAACTGGATGTAGTCCTTGCACGAAGGCGGGGTATTGATGACGAACGTGGACTCGCCCACGCCGAACACGGAAAGCTGTCCCACCTGGCCGGGCTGGTAGGTGAAGCTGTTCCATGCTTCCTCATTGTCAAAGCGCACACGGAAGGACTTGATGGTGGGAGATTCCGTGATGACTTCCAGAACCGTAGCGACTTCAGGCAGGTAAGGATTCTTGCTGCAGCCGCAGTCATGTTCACTCATATTCTCTCCTTACCTCTTCTTTGCCTTGCTTCTGGTGGAGGACTTGGGAGCAGCCTTGGGAGCGCTCTTCTGAGCCTTCGGAGCGGGAGCGGTCTTTTCCGCGGCCACAGCCGCAGGAGCTTCTTCCGCAGGCGCGGCCTGTTCGGGAGCGGCTTCCTTCGCGGGAGCCTCGGGGGCCGCAGCTTCCGCAGGAGCCTTCACCTCGGGCGCGGCTTCCTGAGCCTTCGCTTCGGGAGCTTCCACGGCAGCGGCGGGAGCCTTGGCCGGAGCCTCGTCCCTGATCTCGATGGTTGCGCCTTCCACGACGGCCTGCACCATGTGACGGATGTCCAGCGACACCGGGCAGCTCACCACGCAGCGGCCGCAGCCCACGCAGGAGAAGAAGCCGTCGTAGCGCTCGGGGTAGAAGCTGAACTTGTGGCTCACGCGGTTGCGCATTCTGTCGGCCTTGGAAGGACGGGGATTGTGCCCGCTGGTCTCCATGGTGAAGAGCGGCGTCATGCAGGAATCCCAGCTGCGCAGACGACGGCCGTCCAGCTGCGAGCCTTCATCGGTGATGGTGAAGCACTGGCAGGTGGGGCACAGATAGGTGCACGCGCCGCAGGAGAGGCACTTCACGGTTTCCTTGTCCCAGAAGGCCGTATCGGTGAAGCGCGAGGCCACCTTTTCCATGACGTGGGTTAGCTCGGGAGCGGGATTCAGGGAAGCGGCGGCAGCGGCATGGGCGGCCTCGGCCTCGGCGGCCTTGTCGGCGGCGTCGGCAAAGCCTGCGCCTTCCACAAGGGCCTGCCCCTTTTCCGTCACGACTTCAAGAACGAAGCCGCCTTCCACGGCGGTGAAGAGTATGTCCGACCCTTCTCTGTCGGAAGGCGTTCCGCCCACCCAGTTGCAGAAGCAGGAAGAGAAGGCCGTGGGGCACGCCTGCGTCACGATGGTCGTGGCGGCGCGGCGCGCGCCGTAATAAGGATCCTTGAACTTGCCTTCCAGATAAGGACGGTCAAGCACCACGAAGCCGCGCGCGTCGCAGGGACGGCAGCCGAAAAGCACCGTGGGCTCGGCATCCGTGGGAGCCTCAAGCGTGGTGGTCAGCTTGGAGGGATCTTCGGCGTCCTTGACGGACTTGAAGGTCACCAGCGTTTCGCACTGCGGCAGCATGGCCTGCTTGGGAGAGGCCGTGGCGCGGCGCAGAAGCGCGTCGATGTCGGCCGAGGCGAGCTCTTCGGCCGTCCGGGGACGAAAGACCACGCTCGGGCCTTCCTGACGGGGAGCCAGCACGCGATGGCCGGAGGCCAGACCGGCAAGCCAGCCCGTCAGCTCTTTCGGTGTTGCGAAAAGGAGACTGCTCATGCCAGATCATGCTCCTTGATAGTCGGTTCTTCCACCTGATAGGTGAGCAGCGGAGGCGTGGCGTTCACGTCGAGGCCCGCGCCGTAGCTGAAGATCTTCTGAATCATGCGGCCAAACTGCTGCTTGAGAGCGAACACGGGAATGTCCATGGGGCAGGCGCGTTCGCATTCGGTGCAGCCCGTGCAGCGTCCGGCGAGATGCTGGGCGTGGATGAGCTGGAAGAACAGCTTCTGCTGCACGGTGTCTTCCTGCGTGACCCAGGCGGGATCGCGGGTGTCGGACACGCAGTAGTCGCGGCACACGCACATGGGACAGGCGCCCCGGCAGGCGTGGCAGGCGATGCAGCGTTCCATCTGGCCCTTCCAGTAGCCCATGCGCTCTTCAAGGCTCAAAGAGTCGAGGAAGCGCAGACCGGGCAGACGACCGTCGGCCGGAGCCGCAGGTTCGATGGTGGGAGTGCCCACGAACACGTCGGAGAGGACGGCGTTGGGCTTGGTGCACAGACGACACTTGTCCTGCGCCACTTCCGCCATGGTCATTTCGTATTCCTGACCGGCGGCGGTGACGATGAGCTTGTTGCCGCGGCCGACGCAGGATTCGATCTTCGCGCCTTCGGGAAGCTTCGCAAGAATGCGGGACAGGCTCACGGTACCGTTGCAGCCCATGCCGAAGATCTTCACTTCCTCGCGGGAAATGAGATTTTCGGCCAGAAGTTCCACCACGCCCTTGCTGTCGCAGCCCTTGACCACCACGCCTATCTTGCGGCCCTTGTACTTGGGCAGATACACGGCGAGATTGTGCACGTTGAAGGGGCCCCAGATGAGGGAATCCACTTCTTCGGGCGTGGTCATGAACACAGGTTCGGCATGAACGGCATCAAAGCCCTTCTTCCAGCCGAGCACGCCTTCAAGTCCTTCGGCGAGCGCGTCCTTGATGGCCTGCTTGAGATCGGGCAGCGAGGGATGCTCGCCGCAGCCGAGGGGCCGGATGGACTCGATGAGCTCGTCGGGACGATCATAGCGGGCGGGCACGTCTTCCCAGCGGGGAGCCGGTCCGAGCGCATGGATGCGGTTCGTGAAGTTGGTGACCACGTCCTTCCAGCGCTGACCCTCGGAAGCGGAAACCCAGGTGTACTCGAAGCGGTCGGGGTTGATGCCTATGACCGGCAGGAACTCCTTGAGCAGCTCCAGACGACGACGGGCATAATAGTTGCCCGCGGAGTAATGGCAGTCGCGCGGATGGCAGCCCGACACCAGAACGCCGTCGGCCCCGTTGATGAGGGCCTTGAGCACGAAGAGAGGATTCACGCGGCCGGAACAGGGGACGCGGATGATGCGAAGGTCGGTAGGCTGAACGGCGCGGGCGGTACCGGCCGTATCGGCGCCGCCGTAAGAGCACCAGTTACACAGAAAACCTACGATACGGAGCTCCTTGCCAGCTAGGACAGACATAGGGCGTTAACCTCCGCGAGAAGCTGATTGTCGGTGAAGTGGGCGACCTGAATGGCGCCCTGCGGGCAGGTGGCCGTGCAGACGCCGCAGCCCTGACAGACGGTTTCGATCACGTGGGCCTTCTTCTGTCCGCGGATCTCCACTTCTTCAATGGCCTGATAGGGGCAGACCTGAATGCACTTGCCGCAGGCCACGCAGCGCTTGATGTCCACCACGGACACCTGCGGATCGTTCTCCAGCTTGGGCTTGGAGAAGAGCGCCATGACCTTGGCGGCAGCGGCGCTGCCCTGCGCCACGGAGGCGGGAATGTCCTTGGGGCCCTGGCACACGCCGGCGAGGTACACGCCTGCGGTGTTGGTTTCCACGGGACGCAGCTTCACGTGGCTTTCCATGAAGAAGCCGTAGTGGTCATAGGAAATGCGAAGCTTTTCGGCCAGATTTCCCGCGCCCTTCGAGCCTTCCACGCCCACGGCGAGCACCACCATGTCGGCGTCCACCTCAACGGGCGCTCCGAGCAGCGTGTCGGCGCCGCGAACGATGTAGCCGACCTTGCCGTCGGGACGGACCGTAGGCTGAATGGCGGACACGCGGCCGCGGATGTACTCCACGCCGTACTCTTCCTGGGCGCGGCGGGTGAACTCATCGTACATCTTGCCCGGAGCGCGGATGTCCATGTAGAACACGAAGGCCTGGGCATCCGGCAGATGATCCTTGGTCATGATGGCCTGCTTGGCCGTGTACATGCAGCAGAAGCCCGAGCAGTACGGACGGCCGATGGAGCAGTCGCGGGACCCCACGCACTGGATGAACACGATGTTCTTCGGCTCCATGCCGTCGGAAGGACGATGGATGTGGCCGCCGGTGGGACCGGAGGCGGACATCATGCGCTCGTACTGAAGACTCGTGATGACGTCGGGATAGGTGCCGCCGCCGTATTCCTTGTACACGGTCCAGTCCACGAGGTCGTAGCCGGTGGCCGCGATGATGGCGCCCACCTTCTCTTCCACGATCTCATCCACCATGTCATACACGATGGCGCCGGTGGGACACACCTTGGCGCACACGCCGCACTTGCCTTCCTTGATCTTGCGGCAGTAGTCGGGATTGATGGTGGCCTTCTTGGGAATGGCCTGGGGGAAGGGAATGTTGATGGCGCGGCAGTTGCTGATGTCTTCATTGAAGGCATCGGGCACGTTCTTCGTGGGGCACTTTTCGGTGCAGGTTCCGCAGCCGGTGCACTTGTCCCAGTCGACGTAGGTGGCGCGCTTTCTGATCTTCACGGTGAAGTTGCCCACGAAGCCGGAAATGCTCTCCACCTCGGAATGGGCGTAGAGCGTGATGTTCGGATTCTGGGCCACGTCCACCATCTTGGGCGCGAGCACGCAGCTTGAGCAGTCGATGGTGGGGAAGGTCTTGTCGAGCTTGGCCATCTTGCCGCCGATGGTGCTTTCGCGCTCCACCATGACCACGCCGATGCCGGAATCGGCCGCGTCGAGGGCGGCCTGAATGCCGGCCACGCCGCCGCCGATGACGAGCACGCGCTTGGTCACGTCGAACTGCTTGGCGTAGAGAGGCGTGTTGCGGCGCAGCTTTTCCACGGCAAGACGCACCAGCTCGGCGGCCTTGTTGGTGTTGGCTTCGCGGTCGCGGCCGATCCAGGAGACGTGCTCGCGGATGTTGGCCATTTCAAACATGTAGCGGTTGAGACCGGCGCGCTCCACCGTGCGGCGGAACGTGGGCTCGTGCATTCTCGGAGAGCAGGAAGCCACCACGACGCCGTCGAGGCCGTGCTTCTTGATGGCCTGAACGATGTTTTCCTGTCCGGGCTCGGAACAGGTGTACATGGTGTCTTCAGCGAAGACGACATCGGGATAGGTCAGCGCCATCTTGGCGACAGCGGCGGTATCCACCGTCGCTTCGATGTTGCTGCCGCAATGACAGACGAATACGCCGATTTTCATGATGCGGCTCCTGCGGCCTTCATGGCTTCAAGCTCGGCGGAAACACGGGCCTTGCGGCGTTCGGCGATCTTGTCCAGAAGGGGATAGGGATTGACGGCCAGCTTGTCCAGACGCATGGCGTTCTTGGGCAGGCCGAAGGCGAGCGCGATGAGCTGGGTGTAGTAGAACACCGGCAGATCGAAAAAGCTCTTCTTCGAGATTCTGGCGGCCTGACGCTGGCGCAGGTCGAGATTCATGTGGCACAGCGGGCAGGCGGTGACCACGGCCTCCGCGCCCACGGCCTTGGCGGTGTCGAGAATGCGGCCGCTCAGAGAACCGGGAATGTTCACGTCGGGGATGCCCATGGCGGCGCCGCAGCACTCCGTCTTCAGGGCGAAGGGCAGAACTTCCGCGCCGAGCGCCTTCATGATGTTGTCGAGCGACACGGGATTTTCCGGGTCGTCGAACTTCGCCACCTGGGCGGGACGGCTCAGGAGGCAGCCGTAATAGGTGACGACCTTGAGGCCTTCCAGCGGATAGGTCACGCGGGAGGCGATGTTCTCCACGCCCACGTTCTCCACGATGGCCTGAAGCACGGAATAGGTCTCCATGAGATCCGCGCCGCCGTCGGCGTTGGCCGGAGTGGGAGCATCGAGCAGCTCGTCCACCTTCGCCTTGAAGGCGGGCTTCTGCATGCGGTAGCGGGCCATCTTGAGATTGGAGGAGCAGCTCGGGCAGGGAGAAATCACGCAGTCGGCGCCGGTCTTGGCGGCCTGCATGAGGTTGCGCGCGGCAAGAGCGCCGGAGAGCTCGTGGCTCACGGAATGCGCGGGCGTGGAGCCGCAGCAGTTCCAGTCCTCGATTTCCACGAGATCCATGTTCAGAGCGTTGCACACCGCCCGGGTGGAGGCTTCATACTCCACAGAGGTGCCGTGGCCCGAACAGCCGGGATAATAGGCGTATTTCATGGCTCAGCTCCTCTTTTCCGCATAGCGCTTGAATATGCGCGCCACTTCCTCGCGTCCGTGGATGACCGAGGGAATGAAGGGCATCTTGTTCTTTCTGAGCGCCATGGGCGCGATTTCCAGATTGCCCCAGCCGCGCAGGGTGCGCCCCATGTAGTCGGCCATGACGCCGAGCTCGTAGGAGCGTCCCGTGGCATGCACGGTATCAAGAAACGCCTTCCAGAAGGATTCGATGGGACGATCCTGCACCAGGCCCTCGCGACGGGCCATCATGCGCAGCGTTTCCATCACCGCGGCCACGTCGATGTTGTTGGGGCAGCGGGCGCTGCAGGTCGAACACGACAGACACAGCCACAGCGAACGGTTCTTCAGGGCTTCATCCTTGAGGCCCATCTGCACGGCGTGCATGATCTGGCTGACCTGACGGTCATAGACCTGAGCGCCGGGGCAGCCCGCCGTGCACTTGCCGCATTGATAGCAAGTCGACAGATTCTGACCGCTCTCTTCTTCGACCTGACGCTTGAACTTCAGGTCCCTGGCTTTATCAAGCCTAGTGATGTTCATAGAGACTCCCCTTGAAGACTTTTTTACAACCATCAGAAATCACAACGCATTCCGAAATGGAGCAGGAAAAGTCATTCAGTGTCTGACAAAAAAAGGACAGCAATATCCCTTTTAACGCCATCAAGTAGAACATACTTCCGAGGGCAAGTCCATACTCACCCTCTCGAAAAAGGAGAAAAAGTATC
>NZ_CAJJIC010000074.1 GCF_905187505.1 uncultured Mailhella sp. | reverse complement strand
GGCTTCGCCTTTTTGGAACTCCCCGCATAGCGGGGAGTTTTCAGTCTTAAAAAAAGCCCCCGCTGCCGAAGCAGCAGGGGCACGCGCCTTGCGAAGGGTCTACTTGTTGGGCGTGAGCTTGTAGCGATAAATTTCGTGCACTTCGGACTTATAGCCGGGGTACATGCCCTTGGTCATGCCAAGGACGATGCGCGCACCGCGATTCTGATGCACCAGAAGGTCGCCGGTGGACGGATCGACGCAAAGGCCTTCGATCTCACCCTGCTTTATGGTCTCGGTAAAGGTCTTTTCCAGAATGACGGGCGCATAGCTCGCAGAAGAAATGTCCACACGATAGAGGTGGTCGGGTTCGTTGTCGTCGGCGGTACCGTCGTCGGCGGTCAGGAAGAGGGATCCGTCATAGTAGAACACGCCCTGCACCCACTGCGGCACGGGCTGCAGATGCACCTTGCGCAGATAGTTGCCGTCAAGGTCGTATTCATAAAGATAGCGGCCGGATTCCTCACCCACCCAGGAGCACATCCATACCGTGCCCTTCACGGGATCGACGGTGATGCCGGAGGTCTCCAGCTGACCGGAGGCCTCGTTGAAGGGGAAGGCGCGCTTGAACTTCAGAGTGTTGGCGTCGTACACGGAGACCTGAATGTCCTTGCCCACGCCGTCCATGAAGTTTTCCACACCGCAGTAAATTTCACCGTTGTAGACGTCGATGTCGCCGAGGTGGTTGACGGCCTTGGTGTAGCCGGTTTCAAAGGGCTTGTCGTTCTTCAGCACAAGCTTGCCGTCCATGTCGTACTTGTACAGCACCTTGCTGCAGCTGACGTAGATGTACTTGCCGTCGCAGGCGACGCCCTGGCGTCCGTCGACTTTCATCACGTCTTTCAGCTCATAGGTGTACTTCGGGGACATGTCCGGTTCCGGCAGGGCAAACGCCTGTCCGGCAATGCCGAAACTCAGAATGGCGGCCGCAGCGGCAGAAAGGAAACACTTGTTCATATACCCTCCTCAGGGTCATCGGGGGAACGCTCCGAAATGGAACGTTCCGATCAGGCGCATAGTAGAGCAATATTCCTTTCATGACAATGGGATGTCGAGCTCTGCAAACAGAAGGGACGCCGCGTCGCCGCGTGCACTCTCAGGCCCGCTCCCGCATGGCGCCACACGTTCTCAGACAAAAAAATCCCCGGAAAGACCGCTTTCCGGGGATACGCGTTCAGGCGTTGCGCATCAGGCGCGTTCAGCGTGAATGCCCACTTCCACGCCGTTCATGAGAGAACGGGTGATCATGCAGCTCTTCACGATCTTCAGGCAGTGTTCCAGCGTGTCGACGTCCTTGTCGTCCACCTCAACGCGCACGTCGATGTCCACGCGGGTCACATAGGAAAGTCCTTCACGCTCCTCCTTGACGGCGCGTCCCGTGCCGACGATGCGGCGGTAACGCACGTCGCGGGCCAGAAGCGCGGCGTTCAGCGAACCGCAGAAGCAGTCCAGCGCAGCGCTCACCAGAAAGACGCGCGCCGTGCCGAGTCGCTGATCCGGGCCCACGCTGTTGTAGTCCGCATGAATGTCTCCAAGCAGAGGATGACCGGTTCTTACGGTGAATCCATCCGGAGTATGCTCAAATTCCACTACGTCGCTCATGTCTTTGCTCCCTGGCAGGAAAGCCCGCCGTTTTTTGTGTTGTCCCCGGGCTCAGCCCGAAATGTCATCTGCCGCCATCGGCCCGGCCGGACGCAGACCGACGTGCCCATCGCACATCACGCGCACAGCCTGCGCAGTCTGGCGGCGAATTCGGCTCTTGAAATTTCCTCGGCGCCGAGGCGGAGCATGTGCGGCGTCGTCTGCTGACAGTCCACCATTTCCACCCCCTGCTCCTTCAGCCACGACACAAGATGCACCACGGCCGCCTTGGAAGCGTCCGGCTGAAGATGAAACATGGACTCTCCGAAGAAGGCCCTTCCTATGAGCACGCCGTACAGACCTCCAGCAAGCGCACCGTCCTGCCACACCTCCACGGAATGGGCATGACCGAGCTCATGCAGCCTTTCATAGGCCTCCACCATGTCCGGCACTATCCATGTGCCATCCTGCCCTTCTCTCGGGACGGAAGCGCAGGCACGGATGACCGTGCCGAAGCACGCATCCACACTGAAGCCGAAACGCCCGCCGTTCAGCACGCGCCGCAGGCTGCCTCCCACATGAAGCTTTTCCAAAAAAAGCACGCAGCGGGGATCCGGCGACCACCAGAGTATGGGCGAACCCTCCTCATACCATGGAAAAATGCCACGGGCGTAGGCGTACAGCAGCCTTTCCGGCGAGAGATCCCCTCCCGCCATGAGCAGCCCGCCGTCCGCGGCCTGCCACAGCGGCGGAAACCACAGCGGTCCTCCTTCGGGCAACCACGGAAGAGGGGCGGTCATCACGCTCTCTGTCCGCTCGCCGAGAGCGTCAGATGCGGGGCATCGGGAGAAAGGGCGTCCACGACGACCTTTCCGCCCTTCTCCAGACTGCCGAAAAGCAGAAGTTCGGCAAGCTGATCCTCCACCTCGTTGCGCACCACCCTCTGCAGAGGCCTTGCGCCCATGCGCGGATCAAAGCCGTGCCGGGCCAGCCAGCTTCTCGCCGCATCGGTCAGGGTCAGCGACACGCGCCTTGCGGCGAGCCCCGGCTCGAGGGCCGCCATGGTCTTGTCCACGATGCGCCCCATGAGCTCGCGACTCAGGCTGTTGAAGGGAATCATGGCGTCGAGCCTGTTGCGGAATTCCGGACTGAAGGTCTGCTCCACCGCTCCGGCGCTGCGGTCCGAGGCGCTGCTCGTGGAGCAGAAGCCCACAGGTGCCTGCTCCATTTCCCGTGCGCCGGCGTTGGTGGTCATGATGAGCACCACGTTGCGGAAGTCCGCCTTGCGTCCGGTGTTGTCGGTGAGCGTGGCGTAGTCCATCACCTGCAGAAGCACGTTGTAAATATCGGGATGGGCCTTTTCCACTTCGTCCAGAAGCAGCACGGCATGAGGCGTCCGGCGTATGGCCTCGGTAAGCAGGCCGCCCTGCTCGAAGCCCACGTATCCCGGAGGAGAACCGATGAGTCGCGCCACGGCGTGCTTTTCCATGTACTCGCTCATGTCGAAGCGCACGAAGGCCACGTCCAGAAGCTCGGCCAGCGTCTTGGCCAGTTCCGTCTTGCCCACGCCCGTGGGACCGTGGAACAGGAAGGATGCCGTGGGCCGGTTTTCCCGGCTGAGTCCCGCCCGGGACCGCAGTATGGCGCGCACGACGGCGTCGACGGCATGATCCTGTCCGAACACCCGGGCCTTGAGATCATCGCCAAGCGTGTGCAGGCGTTCCTTTTCGCCCCTGCTCACGCTGCGGGCGGGAATGCCCGCCATGCGGGCCACCACGCGTTCGATGTCCTGCACGGACACCACGGAACCACGACGGAATCCGGGCTTCAGACTGGCGGCCGCGCCTGCCTCGTCCATGACGTCGATGGCCTTGTCGGGCAGAAGCCTGTCCTGAATGTGGCGGGCCGACAATTCCACGGCCGCCTGTACGGCACCTTTGGAATAGCGCACGCCGTGAAACTTCTCGTAGCGTTCCTGAAGACCGCACAGAATGGCAAGGCAGTCCTCTTCCGAAGGCTCGCGCACGTCGATGCACTGGAAGCGTCGACTCAGGGCGCGATCCTTTTCAAAATGATTGCGGTATTCCTCGTGGGTGGTGGAACCTATGCAGCGAAGCTCTCCCGCGGCGAGCACGGGCTTGAGCAGATTCGAGGCATCCATGGAGCCGCCGCTCGTGGCGCCGGCCCCCACGATGGTGTGAATTTCATCGATGAAGAGGATGGAACCGGGCTTCTGCTTGAGCTCGTTCACCACGTCCTTGATGCGGGCCTCAAAATCGCCGCGATACTTGGAGCCGGCCAGAAGGGAACCGAGGTCGAGCGCGTACACGGCGATGGAACGGAAGGCGCGGGGCACGTTGCCCTGCGCGATGCGGTAGGCCAGCCCTTCGGCTATGGCCGTCTTGCCGGTGCCCGGCTCGCCCACGAGCAGAGGATTGTTCTTGCGCCGTCTCGAAAGCACTTCAAAGAGACGGGCAAGTTCGCTCTCGCGCCCCACAAGAGGATCGATTCTGCCCTGCTTTGCCTTCTCCACCAGATCCACGGCGTAGCGTTCCAGCGCGGAAGCCTGGGGAGCCTCCTCCTTTTCCTCCGGCGGAGCACTGCGGCGCTGCGAAGCCTGCCGCAAAATTTCGGGCAGCTCGTGGGAAATGAATTCCAGAACGCGCAGTCGGTCTATGCCCTGCTTGCGCAGATAGAACGCGGCCCAGCAGTCCGGCTCCTCGAACATGGCGGCCAGAACGTCGCCCACGTCGGTATCCCTGCGGCCGGAGGACTGCACATGGGACACGGCGCGCTCAAGCACGCGCTCCAGCGACTCGGTCTGCAGCACCTCGCTTTCGGGAGCGGGTTGTTCAGGAGCGACGGCAGGCAGATATCGGGAAAGATATTCTTCAAGCTGATGACGAAGTGCGGGAATGTCCGCACCGCATCCCTTGAGTATGACACGACCGAGCTGCTCGCGGGTCATGGCCAGCAGCAGATGTTCCACGGTAAGACATTCGTGGCGGCGGGAACGCATTTCCATGACGGCGAGCGCCAGCGCCTGCATCAGAGAACGTGCCATCATCGGCGGATACCTCTTTTTTCTGGAAACATTCCTTGATTGTACCTGCCTGAAACAGAGATTGCAAGCGGCTGAAGCATGACTTTTCCGTGCGCCGCGCGAAAGTCGAAGAAACCGGAAGACGACGGAGATGCCGCTTTGCAGGAACGGAAAACGGCGCTCCTGCCGTTGCGACGTCTCCTCGTCCGCCGTGACTTCTGGAACGCGGGATGAAAGACTCCCGCCATTCGGACGATTCAGCGGACGCCCGGCCGTCATGCAGAAACGGCGGCCGCGCCCATGCGCGACCGCCGCCTCATCTATTCCTTTTCCATGGTGCAGCGCAACGGGAACCCGGCCTGCTGGGCCCGTCCAGCCACCTGCGCCACGCGGAATTCGGCTATTTCCTTCGGATACACCCCGCACACGCCCATGCCCTTCTGGTGCACGGACATCATGATGGCCACAGACTCTTCCTGAGTCTTGTGGAACACCTCTTCCAGAATTTTCACGACGAAGTCCATGGTGGTGTAGTCGTCGTTGTGGAGAAGAACACGGTACATGTCCGGTTCCTTCAGCTCGTCTTCCAGAGTGACGCCGGACTCGGTGCCGGCCGCGCCTTCGGTGTAATCCTGACTCATTTCGTTATTCTCCCTTGGCGTCCACTTCCGCTTTCAGGGCATCGGCCTGGGCCTGGGCGGCGAGCGCCTCGATCATGTCCTCAATTTCCCCTTCCATGAAGCGGTCGAGCGAATACATGGTAAGGTTGATGCGATGGTCGGTCACGCGGCCCTGCGGGAAATTGTAGGTACGTATGCGCTCGGAACGGTCGCCGGAACCCACCTGTGAACGGCGTTCCGCGGCTTCCGAGGCGTGCTGCTTCTCCTGCTCCGCCTGAAGAATGCGCGAGGCGAGCACCTTCATGGCGCGGGCCTTGTTCTTGTGCTGGGAACGTTCGTCCTCGCAGGTGACCACGATGCCGGTGGGAATGTGCGTGATGCGCACGGCGGACTCGGTCTTGTTGACGTGCTGGCCGCCCGCGCCGGAGGCACGGTACACGTCGATGCGCAGATCTTCGGGACGGAGGTTCACGTCCACTTCCTCGGCTTCGGGCATGACTGCCACAGTGGCGGCGGAAGTGTGGATGCGTCCCTGCGATTCCGTGGCGGGCACGCGCTGCACGCGGTGCGTGCCGGACTCATAGCGCAGGCGGCTGTAGACGCGCTTGCCGGAGACAAGGGCGATGACTTCCTTGTAGCCGCCCGAGTCCGTGGGCATTTCGGAAATGATTTCCACCTTCCAGTGCTGAAGTTCGGCATAGCGGCAATACATGTGGAAAAGATCGGCCGCAAACAGCGCGGCTTCCTCGCCGCCGGTACCGGCGCGCACTTCGAGCACGGTGTTCTTCTCATCCAGAGGATCGGGCGGAAGCAGCATGAGGCGCAGCTTGTGCTCGCGCTCGGGCAGTTCCTTTTCGATGCGACGAATCTCTTCCTGCGCCATTTCGCGGATGTCGTGATCCTCGTCGCTCAAAAGTTCCTTGTTTTCCTCAAGCTGCTTCTGGAGATCGCGGTATTCACGGTAGGCAAGCACCACGGGCTCCACGTCGGCGCGGGCCTTGGCGATCTTGCGGTACTGTTCAGGGTCGGACAGAACCGCGGGATCCGCCATGTTCTGTTCCAGCTCCTCGTAGCGTTTTTCCAGACTTTCCAGTTTAGCAAACATAGTCACTCCATCACGATAGGGTCGGGGGATTCAAAGCGGCCGGCATAGGGACTGTCGGGACCGAGCGCCGCGCGAAGCGCCGCGACGGCGACTTCAAGCTGCCCGTCGTCGGGCTCCCGGGTGGTAAGAAGCTGAAGAAGCAGCCCCGGAGCACGCAGAACGGCGCCCCGGAAGCCTTTTTTCAGCGTGGCCGCATAGCGAATGATTTCGTAGGCCAGCGCGCTGACCGGCGCAATCAGCAGTATCTTGAAACATACGATGCCCGCGTGGCGCACGACGGCCGAGGAAGGATCCCACACCATGAGAAGCAGCGGGACCAGAACGGCATGAAGCACGATGGCCACGGAAAGCACGAAAAGAAGAAAGGTGGTGCCGCAGCGCGGATGCAGACGGCTGCACGCGCGGGCCGTTTCCACGGTGACCATGCCGCCCTTCTCGAAGGCGTGAATGGTCTTGTGTTCCGCGCCGTGATACTGAAACACGCGGCGGATGTCGGGCATGAAGGAAATGGCGGCGATGTAGCCTATGAACATGACGAACTTGAACAGTCCGTCCCACAGATGAAAGGACAGCCCCTTCATGCCGCCGGAAAGTCCGAGCTGCTCCATGCCGAGGGCCAGAAGATGCGGGGCGGCCACGAAAAGAACCACCGCGGCGGCAAGCGCCATGAGCAGGGTGAGAGCCACCTGCCAGCGGGACATGGGCGAGGAATCGTCGTCTCCCATGGAAAGGTCGGCCGAGCGATTGAGCGCCCTCACGCCGTTGGAGAGCGTTTCCACCAGGATGGGGAAGCCGCGCAGAAAGCGCACGGAACGAATCCCCTGCGGGCCCATGGTGCGCCAAAGACGGCTTTCCACGGAAATGGAACCGGAAGGACGACGCACGGCCAGCGCATAGGATGCGCCGTTGCGCATGAGCACCCCTTCCATGACGGCCTGCCCGCCCACGAGCGGCAGCGCGCAGCCTTCGGCGGCAAGCGTCATGAAACGCAGAAGAGAACGAACAGCTTTCATGCCATATCCTGAAATTTTCCAGCCGGAAGATGCTCCGCCCGGCTCCCTGCGCCTTGCCGGACAAGGCGGCGTACGCTCCTTTCCCGGAAGCTGACGCACACCGGCCCCCTGCGGGGAGCAGGCCTTTGAGCCGTTTCCGCGCCTGCCGTGCCCGTCCGAGCCGAAAGACGACATCCGAACAGGCCGTCGGCGAATGATGCGCCCAAAAACGCGGTCCTTTCTCCGCCGGCTCTCCGTGCGGAAGCGGCCCGCAAAAACTCCAAACTCAAAAACCTCCCCAGGAAAGCCTGGGGAGGTCCCGCTCGTTCCCGGCTCGACATGACGCCGGAACCAGCGTTACTTCGCGAATTTGGCGTACTTCTTGCGGAAGCGGTCAATGCGGCCGGCGGTATCGACGAAGCGCTGCTTGCCGGTGAAGAAAGGATGGCAGGCGGAGCAGATTTCCACGTGCACGGTTTCGCCCTTGGTGGAGAGAACTTCCACTACATTGCCGCAGGCGCAGACAAGCTTGGCCTTGTAAACTTTGGGATGGATGCCTTCTTTCATGGTACACTCCTCAGATGATTTGCGGACCCACGGGTACGCCCATACCCACCTTGGTAGGCGGACAGTCGCCTAGTCGCCCGATTTACCGCAGCGTTGAAGATTCAAGTCGGAGAACCCTACTTCTTTTTTCATCGTTCGTCCAGTGTTTTCCCCATGCTTTCCCCGCAAAGGTCGTCATGTCTCTGGACGAGCCGCCCGGTAAAGGCTATACCTTGCCCATGCGTTATTATCCTCTCTTTCTCAGCCTTGCCGACGTCCGCTGCCTTGTGGTGGGCGCCGGTCCCGTGGGGCGACGCAAGATCGCCGATCTTCTGTCGTGCCGTCCCGCGTCCCTTCTCGTCGTGGACCCGGATCCCGACGAGGCGGCGCTCGAAAAGGCGCTGGCCGGACTCGACGCAAGGCCGCTCACGCTCGAGAAGCGCACCTTTTGCCCCGGAGACCTGGACAATGTGGCGCTGGCGTTTGCCGCCACGCCGTCCGCGGCGGCAAACGCCGCCGTGGCAAGGCTGTGCCGCGCCTCCGGCGTGTTCTGCAACGTGGCCGGGCCGCTGGAAAAGGACGCTGCCGGCAGCTTTCTTGTGCCCGCCCATGTGGAAAGCGGTCCCATCACGCTGGCGCTTTCCACGGGAGGATGCAGTCCTGCGCTGGCCAGAGCCCTGAAGGAAGACCTGAAGACATGGCTGCAGAAAGGCTATGCCGATCTTGCCCTGCTTCTCAAGGCTCTGCGGCCCCGCCTTCTGGCCCTCGGTCTCGGCAGCGACGCCGACGCGGCCATATTCCGCGCCCTGTGCGCGCGTCCTTTGCGCGACAAGCTCATGGACGCCCTTGCCCGCAGGGACAAGGATGCCCTTGCCGCGCTGCTCATTCCCGTTCTTCCGCAAGATCCTTCCCTTTCCGCCGAGGAGATTATCCATGACCTGGACTGAAGTTCCCTCCTATCTGTGCCTCGCTCTCTACGCGCTCGCCACCGTCGCCTCTCTGGCAGGCGTGCTCGGGCGTTCCGCCAGAGTGAAAAAACTGGCCTGCCTGCTGTGCGCGGCCGGATTCGCCTTCCACACGCTGTGGCTCGTCATCAGCATCGCAGGCGGTGCCTTCAGCGCCGTGTCCCGAGGCTTCTATCTTCTGCCTCTCTCATGGTGCCTGGCGCTGGCCGGACTTCTCGTGTCCCGCCGCCAGAACATGGACATAGCCCTGCATTTCGTGGCTCCCTGGGGATTCTTCCTCGGCGCCTGCGCGCTCGGCTTTTCCGGCACTCCGGGCTCCCTGCCTCTGGCCGGTCCGCTGTTCATCCTGCACCTTGCCGCCATTTTCGCGGGCGTCGGCGTCATGGCCGTGGCCGCCGGAGCGGGCGCGCTCTTCCTGTGGCAGGAGAGCGCCATCAAGCACAAGACGCCGCTTGAAGGCTTCCGCAAGGATCTTCCCGCTCTCGGGGCCCTCGACAGAGTCAACGCCATGGCCACGCTCATCGGCTTTCCCTGCTACAGTCTCGGCATTCTGTGCGGCTTTCTCTGGGCCCGCATCAGCTGGGGGAGCTTTCTGAGCGGCGACTTCAAGGAGTGGATCTCCCTGCTCATTCTGGCCGTGTACGCCCTGCTCTTCCATCAGCGGCAGGCTCTCGGCTGGCGCGGACGCAAGCCCGCCATTCTGGCTCTCGTCATCTTTGCCGCCTCGCTGTTCTCCATGTTCGTGGTGAACACCGTTCTTTCCACCCAGCACGGCTTCTAGCCGCGCGTTCCCCTCCACGACAGACGAACGCGCCGACACCTTCTTTTCCTTCAGGAACATCATGAACAGCACCATTCACCTCATAGGCATCAACCACCGCACCGCTGCGGTGGAAATCCGCGAAAAGTTCGCGCTCACCAACTTCTGCTCTCCCGAGACCTGGGCCATTCCCACCACCGACGGCATCAGCGAGTCGCTCATTCTCTCCACCTGCAACCGCGTGGAAGTGCTTGTGGTCGGCGAGGGAGACGCCCCCAGACGACGCGCGCTGGAATGCTGGGCCAGGGCCCGCGGCAGAACCGTGGAAGAGCTTGAACCCTATCTCTATCAGTACAAGAACGACGAGGCCATACGCCATCTTTTCAACGTGGCCTCGAGCCTCGATTCCCTGGTGCTCGGCGAACCGCAGATTCTCGGTCAGCTCAAGGCCGCCTACCGCAAGGCCACGCAGAGCCACTGCGCGGGAACCATCATCAACCGTCTGCTGCACAAGGCCTTTTCCGTGGCGAAAAGAGTGCGCTCGGAAACGGGCGTAGCCTCCAGCGCCGTGTCCATAAGCTATGCCGCCGTGGAGCTTGCCAAGCAGATATTCGACGACATGAGCCGTCACAACGCCCTCATCATAGGAGCGGGCGAAATGGCGGAACTTGCGGCCATGCATCTCAGGCAGGCCGGAGTGAAGCGCATCCGCGTGGCCAACCGCACCTATGCCCACGCCGAAGAACTGGCCCGCAGGCTCGGCGGCGAGGCCGTGCCCTTCGATCAGCTCTTCACGCATCTGGTCGACACCGACATCGTCATCAGCTCCACCGGCGCGCCTGACGCCATCATTCACGCCTCCGACATGCGCGACGTGCTCAAAAAGCGCAAGAACCGCCCCATGTTCCTCATAGACATCGCCATGCCCCGGGACATCGAGCCTTCGGTCAACACGCTGGACAACATCTATCTCTACGACATCGACGATCTCAAGGAAGTGGTGGAAGAACACATCGCCGAACGCCGCAAGGAAGCCGTGCGGGCCCGCGCCATCGTGGACGAGGAAACAGCCGCCTTCCATCAGTGGATAGACTCCCTCACCCTTCAGCCCACCATCGTGGCGCTCGTGGAGCGCGGCCAGCGCATCATGGAAGAAGAGCTCGCCAAAACCCTGCACCGCCTCGGCCCCGTGGACGACGCCACGCGCGAGGCCCTCGAAATCATGGCCGACTCCCTGGTGCGCCGCTTCAATCATGAGCCCATATCCTTCATGAAGGACCGCTTCCATGAAGCCGCCAATCCTGAATACACCATGCAGGCCGTGGACACCGTGCGGAGAGTCTTCAACCTCAAGTGATCCTGCGCCGAGTCCGGCGGCTTCGACCTACTCCTCGCTTCTGACAAAGCCCGGCGCATTTCCGTCGGGCTTTGTTCTGTTCTGAAGGTTCCTTCCCGGGTAAAGACACGCCGCATCCGCCTTTTCCCGCGCCTCCTGCGGTGAAGTTTCCCGCAGGTGTCCGGGGTTCGTCCTTCGCATCATGCGACCTTCCCC
>NZ_CAJJIC010000073.1 GCF_905187505.1 uncultured Mailhella sp. | reverse complement strand
GGGGAAACTTTTTCAAAAGTTTCCCCCTTCCCCCGCAAACTCTCTCAGAACAGCGCGTTGAGCAGCCAGCCGGTGAGGGTGAAGACCACCCACAGGTAGCCGATGAAGGCGGCCTGGAGCTTTGTGGTCATGATCTGTCTGAGCATGACGACTTCGGGAATGCTGGCGGCCACGGCGCTCATGCAGAAGGCCATGGTGGTGCCTATGGGCATGCCCTTGGTGAGCAGGCCTTCCATGACGGGCACGATGCCGGTGACGTTGGAGTAGAGGGGAATGCCCACGATGACGGCGGCGGGCACGGTCCACCACTCGCCCGCGCCGAGGTTTTCGGCGAACCAGTTGGCGGGCACGAGGCCGTGCAGGGCCGCGCCGAGGGCCACGCCCACGACGACCCATTTCCATACGCGGCGGAAGATGGAGATCATTTCTCCGAGGGCGAACGTATGCCGCGCGCGCACGGTCAGCCGTTTTCTTCCGCCCGAAAGAGGAATGACGGGCGTTTTCATGGCGTCGAGCACGAAGGGCTGAAGCCAGCGGCCGGCCCGTATGGAATCCATGAAGAGCCCGCCGATCATGCCTGCGGCAAGCCCTGCGGCCACGTACACCACGGTGAACTTCCAGCCGAGCAGTCCCCAGAGCAGCACCACGGCGATCTCATTGATGATGGGCGAGGTGATGAGAAACGACATGGTGATGCCTATGGGAATGCCCGCCGTGGTGAAGCCGAGAAAGAGCGGCACGCTGGAGCAGGAGCAGAACGGCGTGATGGCGCCGAACATGGCGCCGAGCGCGTAGCCTATTCCGCGCTTCTTTCCCGCCAGAAAATCGCGCACGCGCTCGGCGTTGAGGGCGGCGCGCAGCCACGAAATCACATAGATGAGCGCGACGAGCAGAAGCAGAATCTTCACCGTGTCGTAAAGGAAGAACTCCAGCGCCGCGCCGATGTGCGACTCGCGCGCAAGGCCGAGAGCGTCGTACACGACCCATGCCGCCGCGTCCTGAATGCAGGAATAGGCCGTCCACCACAGCGCCGCCAGCACGACAATCGTCGCGCCGTAGCGCAGAATCCAGCGTTTTTCTTCCTTGTCGTCCGTGCCGCGTTCAGAAGCGCGGCCGTCTGTCATGAGCATGGAAAAAGCCTCTTTAAAATGATATTTGTTGAAATGTTGAAATATGCTGCGCGAAAAAAGGGCGGACCCTCAGCGTTCGGGCAGAAAGCAGGGATCGACGTGACTTTCCCTGCGGAATTTGCGGCAGCACCCCGGATTGCCGGAACAGCATTCCGAAGTGAGGTAGGCAATGATGTCCAGCATGAGAGGAATGGAGGCCTTGTAGCGCATGTACCTTCCCTCGCGTTCCACGGTGACGAGCCCGCTTTGCACCAGCGCCTTCAGATGGAAGGACAGATTCGTGGCGGGAATGTCCAGAAGCCGCGAGATGTCGCCGGCCACGAGGCCGTCGGGCGCGTTCTTCACAAGAAGCCGGAACACGTCGAGACGCACGTCCGACGAGAGGGCTTCAAAGATGCTGCTGGCTTTTTTGCTTTCCATGGAAGGGATATTTCAACAAAACTTGAAGAGTGTCAAGTGCGGGCTGAGGAAAAGTGACGGATAACGACCCTGGCGTGAGGCGACGGGGAAAAACGGCGGCGGGAAGGGGGAGGCGTGAAGACCGGCGGGATGTGGCGGGCGGAAGGCAGGCGGGAGAAGGCGACGCAGGGGCGGAAAAAACGGGGAACGACGGGGACGTGCGTTTGCCTGTGATTCTGGCAGGAGCGACCAGTGTGCGGCTTACCATGAACTTCTTCAAAAGCCTGCTCATGGGAGAGTCATCGTGCCCCCTTGATTTGTCGGGGCACGTCCGTCAGACCGCATCCCCTGCTCAGCAGATCAAAGGGAATGGTCATGACATGGCCGTGACCATAAATTTTGCCCGTGCCGGGCCTTTTAACCGGAAAACGGGAGAGGAAATCCTCTCCCGTCCCAGCAGGGAGACTGGCTGCGGATCAGCCCTGCTGTGCATGAGAATGCATGACGGAGCACCGGGGAGTCACTCCATTCGTTCTCATCCCCGTCTTCCCCGACCGTCTTCCCATCGACCGGCAGAAGGGAGCAGCGCTGGCAGGAAACGTTCCGGCGGCCGGAGCGACGGTGATGATGGCCTTCATGGAAGGGCTCCCCGGTGCGGCCTATGCTTCTTCGTGATGCGGCAGTTTGTGGAACGGAACCATGATGGAAAGCGGAATGCGGAAATCAATGGCATCCATGGGGCACTGGAGGGCGCAGGCCTCCGCGTGCCAGCATTCGTCGGGATACCGGACCACCGGAAATTCCCCTTTCTTCGAGCCGTAGAAAACATCCATGGGGCAGACTTCCACGCACTGTCCGCAACGGATACATTTGTCTTTGTTGATTACGGGAGGCATATCTTATCTCCAGGACATGACGGCTTCATCGCCGTTTTTACGAATGAAGTGACGCTTGCCGTCGAGCATGAGGTTCTGCAGAGGATAGTCGACGCGGCGGTGCTGACCGCGGCTTTCCTTGCGTTCATCCGCCATGAGGAACATGACCTCGGCCAGTTCGAAGAGATTGAGCATTCCGAGGCAGTACGTCAGTTCATGCGGGTTTTCCGCGCGCAGCGTTTTCCTGGCACGGTCGTGAACGCGGCGCAGGTGGGCAAGACCGGCCTCCAGCATGGGATGAGACCGCAGTTCGCCGCAGTAATCCCAGGCAATGTTCTCCATGGCCATTTTGGCTTCCAGCCAGTGCGCGCCGTCTTCACGACCGCACAGCTCCTCCACGAGCTTCAGACATTCATCCACCTTGGGCTGCAGGAGCGAGGCGTCGGCGAATTCTTTGTCCGCCACGTATTCTCTGGCGGAATCGGCCGCCCACCAGCCGGTCACGGCCGCGCCGGAAATGCCGCCGTAACCTTCATCGCCGGCAGCGTAAAGACCGGGCACGCAGGTTTCCGATTTTCCGTTGAAGGCTATGCCGCTCGATATGGGAAGTTTCAGCACGTAGGTGGAAAATTCCACGGCGGTGTCGATCATGTCGATGCCTTCCTGCTTGAAATGACGAAGCAGGGTGGAGTTGCCTTCCTGGCGCAGCCAGTGCTCCATGAGGTTGAGCTGTTCGCGGGTGAGGCCCGTCATGTCCATGTACACGGGGGAACGTGCGGTTCGGGTGTAGCTTTCAATGTGGCGCTTGTTCACCTCCATGGTGATGTCGCCGTAAAGGGGATTGGGTTTTGTGAGGAAGGGACCTATGGGGTCTCCGTGGCAGTCGCGGAGCACGCCTTCCCACGTGGCCTGACCGTTGCGGCAGAAGTATTTCACGCCGGCGTGCAGGCCGGGCATTTCCATGTTGCACAGCTCGGCCCCGGCCCTGTAGGCCATGGCTCTGCCGTCGCCGGTCAGATTGAGAGGATTGGTGCGCATGGCCCACGCGCCGCGGTTGGCATTGGGAAAGACGCCGTTGGGCGCGCCGGTGCCGAGGCATATGGCCTTGGCCCGGTAGACATAGGCCTTGTACTCGCGGGTGTCCACGGCGAACACGCCGGCGGCGCGGCCCTGCTCATCGAGCAGGATCTCGTATCCCATGGCGCGATTGTGGATTTTCACGCCGTTCTTCTTTGCCTGCTTCGTGAGTATGACCTTCTGATCAATGCCGTTGTACTTCAAAAAGGCGCGGGTGCGGCCCGGTACGGCGTGTCCGGCGAAATAGTATTCGCCGTTGTGCTTCATCGAGATGCCCCATTCATCCCACATCCGAACAATGTCGCCGGTCTTCATGAAGAAGGCCCTGGCCCATTCCGGTCCCATCTGGCGCAGCCTGTCGCCGTTCTGGAGCTTCAGAATGTCGCTGATGAAGGTGGCATAGTCCCCGTGAATTTCCGGGATGTAGCAGATGAAGTGATCGTTTCCCAGACCGCCGCTGCCGCTGCGACGGGTATCGGCCTTGTCCAGCACCACGCAGTCCATGCCCTGGGCGCCTGCGTTGATGGCGGCCATGAGTCCGGCGATTCCTCCGCCCACGCAGAGAAAGTCGGTGTCATGCCATTCCACGGTGAATTTTTTCTCTTCCATGCTCGTTACTCCTGGGCGGAAAGAATGGACAGGAACTTGTCCTGTTCCGCCTTCTGCTCGTCGGTGATCAGACCCTTGCTTTCAAAATATTCCCTGGCACCCTCCTCATGCATGGGGGGCAGACCGAGAGACATGACGCCCCAGTCGGCGGCCTGACCGTGCACGTTGACCCATTCGTCGCGATGTTCCATGATCACCTTGACCAGCTCGCCGGCCATGGCCTTGGACATATTCTTGTTCACGAGCAGAACGGAACGGTAAATGGGGGCGTTCTTCACTTCATCGGTGTTGCCGTAGTTGCGGGAACCTGCGGGCAGAGTGTCGAAGTAGTATCCCGGAGGCATGGCGGACTTCACGGCAGGCAGCTGTTCGTCGGTGGGAGTGATGAACAGGCATTCGTCCTTGGCCTGGCGGAGTTCCATGACCACGTTGGTCATGGCGGGCATGATGAGGGCATCCGCACGGTCTTCCACCACGTCGGCCACGGCCACGGTGTTGTTGGCCTTGGTCAGATTGGCCTTGAGGTCGGAATCCTTAAGACCCGCTCCGGCGAGCAAGGCGCGCACCACGGGGTCGAACATGGTGTTGCCGGGGTTGCGCGAGTACACCACCTTGCCCTTGAGGTCGGCCAGGTTTTTGATGTCCTTGTCCGGCGTGGTCAGGCACACGAAGGCCTGCGTGCTTGCAGGAATCAGGGTGCGCATGAATTCCATGCGGCCTTCTTCCAGTCCGGCCATGTGGCTCATGACATCGGCGCCGCTGTGAATGGCCATGTCCACTTCGCCCTTTTCCATCATGGGAGCAAAGTTGTTTATGCCGCCTATGGGCTGCACGATGACCCTCTGTATGGGCGTGTTCTTTTCAATGACGCGGGCAATGGCCGCCATGATCATGTTGGCGGGACCGCCGGAGGTGGCCATGGATACCACCAGCTTTCTGGGCCACACGATTTCCTGATCGGCTGCACGGGCCAGACTGCCGGTCATGCAGACGGCCAGCAGGGCTGCAACAACACTCTTTCCTGAAATCTTCGACAACAGCATAGTCTCCTCCTTCTTTCAGATAGATCAGGGGTTATCATGCGGCAGGGCTTGATTTTTCCGCGCTGTCGGCAACAGAAGACTTTCTGGAGCCACGCAGATAGAACGCAACGACCACGCAGATGGATACGGGCACCAGCACGTAGTTGAACTGCGTCGGCAGGGGTACGACGAACAGGCCTCCGAGCACGGCGAAGATCACGCGGATGAATCTGCTTACCGGGGCGAACATGATGCCGGTAAAGGCACTGGAAAGCAGCATGAGGCTGACGAAGATCCCCACGAAGTCAAAAACGATATTGAACGCGCTTCCCACCCAGAGAATGCCGGGGTTGGTCACGAAGAATCAGGGCAGGAAGAAGGCGGAAATGCCCAGACGCGTGGCCAGAAGACCCGTGCGCGTGGCATCGGCGTCGGCTATGGCGGCGGCCACGAAGGCCGCGATGGCCACGGGCGGGGTGATGAACGAAAGCGTTCCGTAGTAGAACAGGAACATATGGGCGGCGATGGGCAGCACGCCTGCGGCGATGAGGGCGGGAACCAGCAGCGCCACGGCAAGCAGATAGCAGGCCAGAGCCGTCATGCCCATGCCCATGATGAAAATGGCAATGGCCGTCATGGCAAGCAGCAGGAAACGGCTGTTGCCCGCGATGTCGGCAAGTTCACCGGCCAGACCGTTGCCCAGACCGGAAATGTTCAGGGCGCCGACCAGTATGCCTATGCCGGTGCACAGGGGAATGACCATGATCATGCCGGCAGCGGTGTCGTCCAGAATTTCCCGGATGCGGCCCGGGGTAAGACGGGTACGCTCGGAAAAGAAGCTGCATACGACAAGCGCTATGATGGTGTAGAGAATGCTGGTCTGTGCGGAATACTTGAGCACGCCCAGCGTGAAGATCAATATTCCCAGAGGCACGAGATAGTACCAGCCGCGCTTAAGTACGCTCCATACCTGCGGCAGCTTGTCCTGAGGAAGCCCGTGGAATCCGTTGCGGATGGCTTCGGAGTCGATCTGGAAGAGAAGAATGCCGTAATAGACCACGACGGGCAGGAACGCCGAGGCGCATACCGTCCAGTAGTTCACGCCGAGAGCATCGGCAATAAGAAAGGATACCGACCCCATGATGGGGGGGAGTGAAGGGGCCGCCCGTACTGGCGACGGCTTCCACCGCGCCCGCGAGTTCCGGCTTGAAGCCGTTCTGCTTCATCATGGGAATGGTGATCTGACCGGTCGTGGCCACGTTGGCCGCAGGAGAACCGGAAAGAGAACCGAACAGCATGGAAGAAAACACGGCCGTCTTGGCGGGACCGCCGCGGTACTTGCCCATGCAGGCAAGCGCGAGATCGCCGAAGAAGTCATCCGCACCGCAGATGCGGAGCACGGAGCCGAACAGGATGAAGCCGGGCACAACGCTCGTTACCGTGCCGAGAATGCTTCCCCACATGCCTTCGCCGCTCAGGTACATCCATGCCACGGCACGGGGATAGCTGTAGCCGGAACTCATCATGAATCCGGGGAAGTAGTCACTGTAGACAAAATAGAAGAAGGAAGCGTCGATGAGTCCGACAGGAATCCAGCCTGCCACACGGCGCGCTGTTTCGAGTATGGCAAGACCGAAGGCAAAGCCGAGGCACATTTGCGGCACGGTGGCGTCCTTCCATTCATACACCAGCGTGGACGCGTTGACCGCAATGTAGCCGGCTCCTATGGCCGTCATCAGCACCAGAAGAATGTCGATGATGGAAAGCGCTCCCAGCTCCTTGCCTTTCTTCCACGGCGTAATGAGCAGAGCCAGACAGGTTATGGCGCCGGAGCATATGGCCCTGTGCGTGATGGGAAAGACGACGATTCCGAGATAAAAGAACACGTTGAACAGAGACAGGATGATATAGATCGTCCATACCACGCCTATGGCCCCTGCAAGCTTGAAGCGAAGATTGCGTTCGCTCCAGGGAATGGCTGCGGAGTATTTTTTCCGAGTCCCAGCAGAATTGACGTTTTCTTTTGCCATGACTTGCTCCTCCTTAACGTAAAGGAAAGCATAGTCCCGTCATCTTGTAAAATCGAAAAAAAATAATTATCATTCGAAAAAATAGAACACTCGATTCAGATCGGAGCATGCCATGATTGAGGAACTGAACGGTGATTTCATCCAGTGGCTTCGAGGATTCTATTACATAGCAAAGACCGGCAGCATACACAGGGCGGCGATGCTCATGAACCGCAGCGCCTCTACGCTGAGCTACCAGCTCAAGTCGCTGGAGAGCGATCTGAACACCGTGCTGTTTGACCGTTACAAGAAAGGCATGATTCTTACGCCGGAAGGCAAGAAGCTTCTGGACTGGACAATATCTACGTTTGAGACTCTCAAGTGTCTTCGGTCGGAAGTCGGCAATCTGCAGGGGCAGCTGAAAGGAAAGATCACCATTGCCTGCAATCTTCCGATCGCCCGAAAAATCGTGGACTGCGTGGCCGCCTTCCGCACGGCGCATCCCGAAGTGCATATTCTCATACGCCGAGCCATGCCGTACGAAGTGGTCAACGACGTGGAGTCCTCGCGGGTGGACTTCGGTTTCACGGGGCTTACGGCATTGCCGGAACATTGTGAATTTGAAGAACTTTTTATTTCCCGGCCTCTTCTTGTCGCCCACAAGGACAACAAGTACAACCTGCCTGAAAAACCGGCTCTGAAGGATCTGGAACGCCTGCCGTTCGTGTCGTTTCTCTCTGAACAGATGGATGACAAGGGAGATCCCTACTTCGGATCCAATGCCGTCACCGGGCCGTACATCAAGAACAACGCCATTTGCGTCAACAGCAACTTTCTCATGCTTCAATACGTGCTTCGCGGCGTCGGCGTCGCCATCATGGATGAAATGAGCATCACTTCCAGCTCATTCAACATCAAGCCGAGTCCCTTCAAGCTTTATTCTCTGGAGGATTTTCTGCCCGTGGTTCACTATGGCCTGCTGATACGCAGACACAAGCACCTTACTCCTCAGGCTTCAGCACTCATACAGCGCCTCCGGGAAAGCTGCGGGCCGGACAGTGCGGGCAACCCTGCGGATCTTCCCAGCCTGAAGTAGCTCTCCATGCCGGAAGCAACAGGGAAGAACCGTTTCGGTGGACGTGCCGGGGGGAAAATTCTGGCAAATGAAAACAGTAAGGAAACGTTCTTCCTGTACGGGAACGAAGGGAGACTTGAAGCCGTTTGCCGCGGCTTTTGCATGGTGACTCCGTTTGTGCCTCTGAAAGAGAAAAGGGTGCTGATCTCGGCGGGAATCACAGCAATTTCTACCATGCGTTTTTCAGGCAAAAAAATAAGGGTTACAGCTCGTAAGCCATAACCCTTTTCTTTCATTCATGGTGCCGAGGGACAGAATCGAACTGCCCACACGGGGATTTTCAGTCCCCTGCTCTACCAACTGAGCTACCTCGGCACGACGAAAGACTTTGTATAGGAAGCCGCCGGGTTTGGCAAGAGGGAAAAGGGGCGTTTTTTCGATTTTTTTTCATTTTTCGTGAAAAAAGAGGAAAAAAACGAAAATTTTGTCGGACGTGCCGGACGTTCGAGGAATGGAGAGGCGCGGAGAGGGAAGAGACGGAGAGAAAAGACGGGGGGATGGAGTCGTCTTGTGGGAGAAGGGCGCCCGGACGAAGGCAGGACTCTTTTATGACCGGAGTCGGGGCAGACTGCGGAGAAGCGTGCGCGGCGGGCTCCCGTTCTGCCGAAGAGCTTTCCGCGCGGTCGAAGAACGGGGCCGTTGTGCCGGGCGGTACGCCGGGGCGATTGAGGGAAACCGCCGGGCGTGAAAGGGCGCGTCCGCCGTGTTGCCCGTGCGGAAAGAGACCGGGCGAAGGGAAGGACGATTCGGACGCTACAGTTCTCCCCGGGCAAAGCGGGTGATCATGGTCATGGTAAGGGAGGAGTCGTCCGGGCAGGGCGGTATGTCGGCGCGCTTCACCCAGCGGGCCTCGGCGAGTTCCGAGGTGTCGAGGCGGATGCTTTCCGGCCCGTCGAGATCCGCGACGAAGCCTGCGGCCAGCGAGCCGGAAAAGCCCCACGGCTGGGAACCGGCGTAGCGCAGATTTTTGATGCGCAGACCCGTTTCCTCCATGACTTCACGCGCTGCGGCCTGTTCCGCGGTTTCTCCGATTTCCACGAATCCGGCCACGAGCACGAGGCGCGTGGCTCCGGGCCGCGCGTAGCGGGTAAGAAGGATGCGGTCGCCGTGCGTGACGGCCACGATGACGCAGGGAGCGATGACGGGCCAGTTCACAAGGCCGCAGGCGGGGCAGAGAAGGGCGCGTTCCGTATCGGAGCGGCGCAGGGCGGAGCCGCAGCGTCCGCAGAAGCGGTGTTCGTCGTACCAGCGGGCAAGATGTTGTGCCGTGGCGGCCGCAAAGGGCAGAGGACCGGGCTCTCCGCGCAGGGCGGAAGGCGCGACTCGGCGCAGAGATTCTGGCGTGCGGCCGGACTCTCCTGCCGCGCGAAGGGCCAGAAAGCAGCGGATGTCCCGGTCGAGTCGAGGGGCGGCACAGGAAGCGGAGGGTTCGCCGGAGGTCGGCGCGTCGTCGGCGAGACGGAAGGCGTAGGCGAGCGTTGCCGCTTCTTTTTGCGCGCGCCACTCCTGAACGGAGGGCGGACGCAGCGCGTCGGAGGCGAGCAGAAGTCCGTTTTCGTCGAGGTCGAACACGAGGTCGTCGTCGGCAGGGCGGACGTTTTGGAATTCGTTGCAAAGGCGCAGGGGGGCGATGTCCTGAATCATGCGTTCTCCTGCCGCGCGAGATAGTCCCTCACGGCGAGAAGATCGGGAAGCACGGCCGCGGCGCGGCTTTTCATGACTTCGTCTGGCTCCACCATGTCGGGCACGAGCAGGGCCTTCATGCCTGCCGCGCTGGCGGAGAGAATGCCGTTGCGCGAGTCTTCCACGGCGTAGGCGGTCGCAGGTTCCGCGCGGAGCTCTGCGCAGGCGCGCAGATAGATGTCCGGCGCGGGCTTGCTTGCCGTGAGCATGTCGCCGCACACCAGCGTGTCGAAGTAGGGGCCCATGCCCGTGACTTCCATGTTGCGCCGCACATTGACTTCGCGCGAGGAACTCGCAAGACCGGTGCGCCAGCCGTGCTCCTTCAGCCAGCAAAGAAGCTCCATGACGCCGGGCTTGAGCGGCACGCCTTCCTTCGTAAACTGCATGTAGTACACGCGCGTGCGGTCGCGGAAGGCCTCATAGTCGAACGACTCGCCGTAGGCTTCGGCAAAGACCCTTCGGGTGCTCGCGTGCGTGGTGCCTATGCAGCGGAAGAAAAGCTCATGCAGACCGCGCAGACCGAGATCGCGCCCCACACATTCCCAGGAGCGCAGAACAAGACGTTCGGAGTCCACGAGAACTCCGTCCATGTCGAAGACTATGACGGGCATGATCAGGCCTCGGGCAGAGGCTTTTCCACAAGCGGAAGCCGGTAGATGCGTCCCACGCGCATGTGCTCGCCGTTGTCGCTGGGGAAGGTGTAGTTGCCGATCACCGCGCCGAGCCTGTCGTAGAGAGGAAACGCCCGCGGATGACTGGTCTTGAGATACACGGCAGTGTATCCCTGATCGGCATAGAAGGGCATGATGAGATCGCGCAGCCAGAAGGTGCCGTTGCCGCGTCCCGAAGGCGCAATGTGAAAGTAGCTGAGCAGCGCCACCTGATCCAGAGGATCGGAAATGGACAGACCGGAACAGGCATAGATGTCACGATCAATGGCGCCGTGCGTCATGAGCACCATGCCGAGCTGCTCGTCGCCTCTCCTCAGCGTGTGAAAGTCCATGACCAGACGGGGATTCTGACTGAAATCATGAATGATCTTGCAGCAGTGATGAAACTCGTCGTAGTCGTCCCATTCCTCGTTCAAAAGCTTTTCCTTCATGTTCTCCAGCAGCGACACGAGAAACTTGCCCTCAAACTTGTCGCTGAAGCAGAACTCCAGATCGCCCTTCTGGTACAGTACCGTGGTCATCGTACCCTCCTTGACATTCCGCCCATCATGTACGCCCCCCGCTTATTCTGTCAAGCAATCGGAAAGGATAAGAGGAGAGGTGTTTGCGGGGGGAGGGAGACCCCCTTTTGAAAAAG
>NZ_CAJJIC010000072.1 GCF_905187505.1 uncultured Mailhella sp. | reverse complement strand
CTGTAAAATATTTATATATAATAAAAAGTTTAAACCAATTATCTTATAAGCATTACATTCCTACTATTAATTCAGCATATTACTAAAATTTAATATATTAATTACAAAAATAAACAAATTTTTATTATATGATTCAAATTTTTCAATATTAAAAAACATTACACCGATATAATGAAACAAAATTTTCATATTCATCAAAAAAATAATAAGCAAGCATCTATAAAAATGCTGAAAAAGCACACGATCTACATATTATTTCATATAAATAAAACATTCAAATTGACAAATATACATCTTATTGAACACGTATTTAATGCTTTAAAAATCGTAAAAAGCTTTCATAGCTAAAAGACAATGGAAATAAATCGATACTTTTATTTTTTTCACACCGGTTGCCGTCTTTTTTTCATCACCTTCGAGCGTTCGATTTCCAAACTCCGCCGTTCATGCCTCGTGCGTCCGCCGTCCTTCCTCTCTTAGCTGCGGCAACGATGCGCCGTGCCCCCGCTTCCGGGGCATATGTCCATCTCTCGGGCAACGCCGACGCAGAGCCGTCCTTTCCGCAGTCCTCAAAGTGTCCCATCGCCGCCGCCCGACGACCGGACATGTCCTTTATTCAGCAAGCTGAGCAAAGGACGCCAGAAACAGATTCCGCAAAAGAAGAGACGCCGTGCGCAGCGTCTCTCCTCCCGCCCAAAATTTCCACAGCACCCTCGACTTTCCCGTCAGCTTGTTCTTTTTTTTCCAGAATGCCGGATGGTTATCCTCACCTTTTTATGACGAACGTGTAACGTTTTCCTTTTTAAACGTCATGAAAATGTCATCAGGACGTCACGCGTGCTTCAAATGACGCAACTAATGTTCTGCACGATCCTTCAGATCGGTTTGAACCTTTGAAAATTTCAAGAAAAAACACGACGGGCGACGCCCGGGCGATGATGCTCACGGTATTTTCAAAGGCCGTCCATCTGGAACAGCTCTAACGCATTATGGAGGAAAACCATGATTCCCGCTTCCCGCTGGCTGAGATTCGCCGTAGCGGCCATGCTGTGCGCTTTTGCGCCTCTTTCCGCGTCCGCCGCGACCGCCGATTCCCGTCCGGAGCTTGTCGTTGCCGTGGCGGAAATTCCCGAAGGACTGGAGCCTTCCAAGGAACTTTCCAACATGGGAACCCGCATTACCTACAATATCTTTGATACGCTCATCCGTCGCGACTTTCTGGCCGACGGATCCGGCACGGCGGCAAAGCTCGTTCCCGGACTTGCCGAAAGCTGGAAGCGCATCGACAACAACGGCATGGAACTGCACCTGCGCAAGGGCGTCAAATTCCACAACGGCGACGAGCTCACCGCCGACGACGTGGTGTTCACCTTCGAGCGCATGCTCAAGCCCGACTATCCCGCACCGGAGGGCAAGGCCTACTTCTCCATCTTCGACCGCATCGAAGCCGTGGATCCCTACACCGTGCGCATCTATACCAAATATTATGACACGCTGCTCGAACACCGCCTGTCCTCCTGGGCCAGCTGGATCGTGAACAAGCGCGCCTATGAGAAGCTCGGCTTCGACGAGTTCGGCCGCGCCCCCGTGGGAACCGGCCCCTACAAGCTCAGGAGCCTGAACTCCGGCGAAAGCATCGTTCTCGACGCCAACGACGACTACTACGGCGGCAGGCCCACGGCCCGCAGGGTCACCTTCCGCATGGTGCCCGAAGTGGCCGCCCGCATCAGCGGTCTGGTGAGCGGCGAGTTCGACATCATCGCCAATCTTCCGCCCGACCAGCTCTCCACGCTGGCCGCCTACCCCGACATCGACGTGCGCAGCGTGGTGCTTTCCAACACGCACATGCTTGTGTTCAACACGAGCGCCGGACCGCTCAAGGACAAGAGAATCCGTCAGGCCCTTTCCCTGGCCGTGGACCGCAAGGCGCTCAACGACGCGCTCTGGGGCGGTCAGGCCGTCATTCCCAACGGGCATCAGTTCCCCGAATTCGGCGACATGTACGATCCTTCCCGCCCCGGTCAGACGTACGACCCGGAAAAGGCCATAGCTCTCGTGAAGGAGGCCGGCTACCGCGGCGAGCCCATCGTCATGTATACCCAGGCCAACTACTACGTGAACGCCCTTTCCGCCGCCCAGATCATGCAGGAAATGTGGAAGACCGTCGGACTCAACGTAAAGCTCCAGGTCATTGAAAACTGGAAGGCCGTCAAGAATGAAGACGTCATGATCCGCAACTGGTCCAACTCCAACCGCTACCCCGACCCGCTCGGCTCTCTTGCCGTGCTCTGGGGGGCCAACGGCGCTCCCCAGACTTCCTGGAAGAGCTGGACCGGTCCTGCAACCGAAGCATTCAACAAGCTCATTGCGGAGCTCGAGCGCACCTCCGACACGGCGGAACGCAAGGCCATCTTCGGCAAGATGCTGGATTTGTGGGAAGACGAGACTCCCGGCATGACGCTGTATCAGCCTCTTGAAAGCTACGGCGTGAAGAAATCCGTGCACTGGAAGCCCTACAGCTTCTACTACATGGACCTTCGCCCCTACAATCTGAGCTTTTCCGCCAGATAACGCCTGCCGGCGTGCGTCCGAGGACGCACGCCGTTTTCAGGAACACGCGTCATGCTGCTTTCCATCCGTAATCTCAGCGTCCGTTTCTGGAGTCCTCGCGGCATCGTCCGGGCCGTAAGTCATGTCAGCCTCGACGTGCGTCCGGGCGAAATTGCAGGCATTGCCGGAGAAAGCGGCTCCGGCAAGAGCGTCACCTGCATGGCCGTCATGGGTCTTCTGCCGGAACGTTTTTCGCACGTTGCCGGCTCGGTGCACCTTGAAGGCCGCGAGCTCTTCGACCTGCCGGAGTCGGAACGCCGCCGTCTCCGCGGCCGAACCCTCGCCATGATATTTCAGGATCCGTCAAGCTGTCTCGATCCCATACGGCGCATCGGCAGCCAGATCGCGGAATCGCTGCGTCTCGCCCATCCGAATGCCTCCCGGCACGAACTCAGGGACCGCACCCGGGAGCTGTTGCGCCGCGTGGGCATCGCCGATTCGGCAAGACGCATGGACGAGTATCCGCATCAGCTTTCCGGCGGCATGAACCAGCGCGTCATGATAGCCATGGCTCTGGCCTGCAATCCCCGCCTCCTTTTTGCGGACGAGCCCACCACCGCGCTCGACGTGACCACGCAGGCCCAGATTCTCGATCTTCTGCGCAATCTTTCCGAAGAGCGCCGCATGGCCGTGGTGCTCGTCACGCACGATCTCGGCGTCATGGCGCAGACGGCCGACCGCGTGGCCGTCATGTACGCCGGGCGCATCGTGGAAAACGCTCCCGTAAAGGAACTCTTTTCTCATCCGGCGCACCCTTACACCCGCGCGCTGCTGAGGGCCTGTCCCCGCACCGACATCACCGTGCGCAGGCTGGAGGCCATTCCCGGCACGGTGCCTCCGCTCACCGAAGCCATGCCCGGCTGCACCTTTGCGCCGCGCTGCCGCGAGGCCGCAGCCGAATGTTCCAAAAGCGTGCCTCCGCTCATCAGGCTGGAGGAAGGACCGGGCTTCTGCGCCGACGGGAAAGACGAACATCTGTGCGCCTGCCACAAAAACGTGCTCGGGAGGGCCTCATGAGTGAATTTGAATGTCCCGGCGACCATGGAGCCCTGCTCCAGGCCTGCCGCCTTGTACGCACCTTCGACGCCGGACGCGACGGTCTGTTCGGTCCGCGCCGCAAGGTGCGCGCCGTGGACGGCGTTTCCTTCTCCATCATGCCCGGAGAAGCGCTGGGGCTCGTCGGCGAAAGCGGCTCCGGCAAATCCACCGTGGGCAACATGGCAAGCGCCCTGCTTGCCCCTACCGAGGGAAAAGTGTGGTTTGAAGGACAGCGCATTCCCGACGGCACCCTTTCCCGCCGGCGCCGGAAGGAAGCGGTTTCTCATCTGCGCCGCAATCTTCAGGTCATTTTTCAGGATCCCGCGGGCACGCTCAATCCCCGGCTGTCCATAGGCGAACAGGTAGCCGAACCCTTGCGCATACACGGCGAAGGAAACGCCCGGCTCATCCACGAACGCGTGCACGAAACGCTGCTTCAGGTGGGACTGAACGCGGACATGGCCGCCCGCTATCCGCACGAGCTGTCCGGAGGACAGCGACAGCGCGCCGTGGTGGCACGTGCCCTCATCACCCGGCCCAGGCTCATTGTCTGCGACGAGCCCACGTCCGCACTCGACGTTTCCATTCAGGCGCAGGTGGTCAACCTCCTCGGAGACCTGAAGGCCGAAACCGGCGTCTCCTATCTGTTCATTTCGCACAATCTCGGCGTGGTGCGAACCGTATGCGACCGCGTGGCCGTCATGTATCTCGGCAGGATCGTGGAAGAAGCGGCCGTGGACGTCATCTTTTCCCATCCCGCTCATCCCTACACGAAGGCGCTTCTCGACGCCAATCCCGTACCGGTTCCCGGCGCGAAGCGCCACGCCCCCCCACTGAAGGGCGAACCGCCGAGTCCTCTTGAAATTCAGCCCGGCTGCCGTTTCATCGAACGCTGTCCCCGCGCTCATGAACGTTGTCGCCGTCTTGTCCCCGAACTGCGTCCCGCGCCCGGCACGCAGTCTTCGTCCCCCTTCTTTCACCGCGTTGCCTGTCACTATCCCGAAACCGACTGAAACCATCCCTCAGAGACATCCGCCATGCATCCGCTTCTTCCCATAGCCCATCGGGGCTACTCCGCACGTTTTCCCGAAAACACTCTTGCCGCCTTCGCGGCCGCCTACGACTTCGGCGTGCTGGCCGTGGAAACCGACGTACGCCTTTCTTCCGACGGCGTGCCCGTATGCCTGCACGACGCCTCGCTGGAACGCCTGGCCCGTTCGGAAAAATCCGTGGCCAGGACGCCGCTCTCCGACATCCGTCAGACGCTCTGCGACGCGGGACGCGATCTCTGCCTGCTCGAAGAAGCACTCGCCCTCGCTGTTGAGCGCAAGGGCCGCCTGCTTCTCGACGTGAAGGCCCCGGACGCGCTGCCGAAAATACACGCGCTTCTTGTGTCCATGTCCGTCCCCGAAGACGCCGTGACTCTCGGACTGCGCTGCACCCCGCAGGTGAAGGAATGGCGGAAGATGGATGCCAGACGTCCCATTCTGGGCTTTCTCGCGCACACGAAGGAAATCCCCGACTTCTACGCCGCAGGCGGCACTCTGGTCCGCTTCTGGGAGGAGGATCTTACGGCCGATCCGCGTCTCGTCCGCCTTGCCGAAGGCCGCCCCTTCTGGGTCATGGCCGGAGCGAGGGAGCAGGGCTGCGGAGACATCACCCTTCCCCGCATCGCCTGTCTGCGTCAGCTCGGCGCTTCGGCCGTTCTGCTCAACGATCCTTCGCTGATCGGTCCCTGCCGGAACGGAGGCGTTGCGGCATGAAGTCCCGCGTTCTCATCATGGTGCTGGACGCCTTCTGCGGCGACATGCTGAGCGACAGGCTCACACCGAACCTGCAAGCCTTCGCCCGCGAGTGGACGAGCGTTCCCGCAGCGCGTTCCGTCTTCCCCAGCGAAACGCGCGTGTGCGCCTCTTCGCTGACAAGCGGCTGCTGGCCGGAACGACACGGCATCACGGCCAACTATCAGTTCCTTCCCCCGGACGGACGCCTTTTCAACAGCGGGCTTCCCGAAGATCTGCGGGAATGGAAAAAACGGCTGAGCGAACTTGCCCCCTGCGTCCCGCCCGTTCCTAACCTCGGCAGAGCGCTTGCCGGAGCGGGCCGAAGCCTTCTTACCGTGGCTGCCGCCTCCGACGGGTGCTGCTGTCTTCTTGACTGGAATGCGGCAGCCCTCGGTCATACGCGGCTTGTCGTGCGCACGCCGTCCCTGTGCACGCCGGAAGGCAGCTACGGGAACATGGTGCGCGATTTCGGCCCCGTTCCTCCCGTGCGCGAGGCTGACGGCACCTATTCTCCGGCGCTCATGGCGTATACCGTTTCCGTGCTGCTCGGACGCATAGAGGCGGACAGCCCCGATGCCGCGCTCTGCTGGCTTCCCGAGCCGGACATGGCCGGTCATCTCTTCGGCACCCGAAGCAGACAGCACGACAGGGCACTTTCGGTCATCGACAAGCAGTGCGGCCGAGTCATGGCCTGGTGGGAAGAAAAGGGCAGGGAACAGGGCTGGCAGCTTCTGTTCATGGCCGACCACGGCATGGACGACGCCGGGGAACAGCGCGACCTTCCCGAAGCGCTGCGCGCGGCCGGGTTCAACACGCGCGTTTCCGAGGACGGACAGGCGATCACCGCCGTCATGGACGACTCGACCTTTCGTATTCTGAACGCCTCCAGCGGTCATGCCCGGCTGGACGGGCCGTGCGGGGAAAAGCCCCTTCGCGCCCTGCTCGATGCGCTGAAGCCGCTCTGTCATGACGTGTTCCTTGCCGACGCCCTGCTGCAGCGCTTTCCCGTCCCGGGCGTTCGACCCCTCTCAGGCACACGCTGCAGCCACGCTCTCGGCCCTCAGATACGATTCACGCTTGCCGGCACGAACGGCGGCCCGGCGGCCCCCTCAGGATCCGTGAAGATCGGCTTTCACGGTGGATGCGGAAAGCGTGAAATGAACCCGCTGCTCCTTGCCGGAGGAGAACTCCTGCGCCCCCGCTACGAAAGCCTGAAGCCCTCCGCGCTGCCCGACATCGCGCCCACCGTGCTCACGATGCTCGGCGTGCCCGTGCCGGAACGGATGCAGGGCCGTGTTCTTACGGAACTTTTTGCCGATAGAGGAATCATGTGACCATGCTTCTCTTCATTCTGCGAAAAACGCTTCGCGCGCTTCTGACCATGTTTCTGGTGGTCACGTTCACCTTTCTCATTCTCCGCATTTCCGGAGATCCCACGGAAGTCATGTTTCCCGACGACGTCCCGCAGGAAGTCAAGGACGCCTACCGCACGGCCTGGGGACTGGACCGTCCGCTGCCCGAGCAGTTCGCAAAGTACCTCGTCAGCGTGGGGCACGGCGATCTCGGCTACTCCTTCCGCGACTCCCGCCCGGCGCTGGACGTGGTGACGGAACGCATCCCCGCCACGCTCAGGCTCGGACTGTGCTCGTTTGCGCTGTCCGTGTGCCTCGGCATTCCTCTCGGTCTGTGTGCGGCCTTCCGCAGGAACACGTTCCTCGACAGGCTCGCCACCTCGGTCAGCGTCATGGGCTACAGCATGCCGAACTTCTTTCTCGGCATACTGCTCATCCTGCTTTTCTCGCTCAAGCTGCGACTGCTGCCGAGCTCCGGTTCCGCCACGCCGGAACATCTCATCATGCCCGTCATCACGCTGGGCACGGCCACGGCGGGCATCGTGGCGCGCTTTACCCGCACAGCCGTGCTCGACGTGCTGGGCCAGCCCTTCATCATGGCCGCAAGAGCCAAGGGACTTTCCGTGCCGAGACTCATATTCGGTCACGTTCTGCCCAATGCCGCCATACCGGTCATCACCATTCTCGGCCTCCAGCTCGGCTCCGTCATCGGAGGCGCGCTGGTCACGGAAACCGTGTTCGCCTGGCCCGGCATAGGCCGTCTTCTCGTCCAGTCGGTCAACTACCGCGACCTTGCCGTGGTGCAGACCATCGTTCTCATCATCGCGGCCAGCATGATCATCTGCAACCTGCTGGTGGACATGGCCTACGGCTGGCTTGATCCCCGCATCCGCTCCGAACGGGCCGGAAACTGAACAAGGACAACGCCATGAACAAAGTCATTGACGCCGCTTCCATGAATGTGCCGCCGTCTGCCGACGAACGCTCTTCCCTCACCCAGCACGACGATGCCGACGACTTCCGCTGCACCCCGCCGGTGCGCTATCCGCTGCTCGTCGTCATAAGCGCGTTCCTTCTTGCCGCGCTCTTTCTCTGCGGCCTTTTCGCCGAACAGCTCGCGCCCACGGGCTACGCCGCTCAGGATCTTGCCTCAAGACTCAGTCCGCCCGTATGGCTGGGCGGAAAATCCGGACTCCTCGGCACGGACTTTCTCGGCAGGGACATTCTCTCCCGCCTGCTCTACGCCGTGCGAATCAGTCTGCTCGTCGCCTTCGCAGGAACGCTCATTTCCTGCACCCTGGGCACGATTCTGGGATTTCTTGCGGCGCACAGGAAAGGCTGGACCGACGAAATAGTCATGATGCTGGTGGACTTTCAGGCCTCCATGCCCTTCGTGCTCATCGCCCTGGCCATTCTGGCCTTTCTCGGCAACAGCCTCGGCCTGTTCATCGCCGTCATGGGACTGAACGGCTGGGAGCGCTTTGCCCGCTTCACCCGGGGACTTGCCCGTTCCGCCTCGGCCCGGGGATATGTGGCCGCCGTGCGGGCCATGGGAGCCTCTCCGCTGCGCATCTACCTCCGGCACATACTTCCCAACATAGCCGGCGTGCTCATCGTTCAGTTCACGCTCAACTTCCCGAGCACCGTTCTGCTCGAATCCTCCCTCAGCTTCCTCGGACTCGGCATACAGCCGCCCCTGACCAGTCTCGGAGCCATGCTGGGCGAAGGCCGCAACTATCTCATCAACGCCTGGTGGATATCCGTCGCTCCCGGCACGGTCATTTTCTGCGTGACCCTTTCGGCCTGCATTCTGGGCGACTGGCTGCGCGACCGGCTCGACCCCACGCTGCGCTGAACGACGCAGACCTGCCGCCGGCGCAAGAACCGGGAAAGGCTGATCCGGCCTTGCGCCGGATCTCGCCTTCCGGTCACGAACCGTGCTTCTCTACCCGCACAATGTATCTTGCAACATAGTCGTCATCCTTCTGCGCGAGCACGTAGTTCATCTGATCATAGGCATACACGTCCCCGCAGATCTTCACGCCCCTGTCCGAAAGCTCCTCCATCATCCGCAAAAAAGCCTGCGCGTGACTTTACATGTCTCCCCTGTGAAAAAGACAGGCATACTCGCCCTCATCCACTCGCCCGGAATTTTTCAGACCGGATCTTTGCCATGCCGCAGTAAAGATGCTGCATATGCGGAAGGTCCCTTCCCGGGCATACTCCAGGGGAATGATCACGCCGAGCGGCGGATCAATGGCGTTGCCATCCATGAGGCTCTGCATCAGGCACCGGGAATAGCACTCCACACTCGATTCCCGGCCCGCGATCTTCTCCGAGTCCACCGGATAGACAAGAATGTCCGCCGCACTCCTGCGCTCGAAAAAAATGCGGTCGTACTCGGCGGAAACCGCTTCTCCGGCCATGGCCGCCAGACTCTTCAGCATGAAAAGACGATGGGCAAGACGCTCCTGCTCTCTTTCCAGCACGACAATGCGCTCCGCGACAAGGCCGAGGCATCCTTCCTGTCCGCAGCTTTCCCTGTGTCTGCGTATGTCCTCCAGCGTGCTGCCGGTTTCCTTCAAAAGTGAAATGAGATCAAAATCGAAGAACTGCTTCATGCCGTAGCGTCGATAGCCGTTCCCGGACACGTGGTCCGGTCTGAGCAGCCCCTTTCTGTCATAGTGCAGGAGCGTTTCCTTGGTCGTATGGCACAGTCTGGCAAATTCCCCGATGTTCAAAAAAGTTCTGTTCCCCACGCTTTTCTCCTTGACCCTTGTGTTACCCGGTAGTTTACGCTCGGGAACCGCCGGAGAAAAGTCTTCCGGCGCCATCCGAACCGAACAACCCGTCAAGGCTGCGATCACATGAAACGGACAGAACTTTCCGCCGCCCGCGCGGCATGCGCGTATTTCTTTCTCTGCCCCGGCCTCTCCTACGGCCTGCTCACCTCACGACTGCCGGCGCTGAAGATCCAGACCGGGGCCGACGAGTCCCAGATCGGACTTCTTCTGCTGTGTCTCGGACTGTCCAGTCTCGCCGCCCTGTTCAGCAGCAGCCACCTCATCGCCCGCTGGGGAAGCCGCCTCATTCTGAAAAGGGCCTCCCTCGTGCTTCTTGCCGCCATTCCCCTGTGCTGTCTTGCCCGCACTCCCCTTCAGCTCGGAGCAGGATGCCTGCTCACCGGCGCAAGCATGGGCCTTGCGGATGTGGCCATGAACACGCAGGGCATTCAAATAGAGCAGCGCCACCGCGTCTCGTGCATGTCCTTCATGCACGCGGCCTACAGTCTGGGCGGCGTCACGGGCTCGCTGACCGGAGCCGCCTTTGCCGGACTCGGCCTGAGTCCGTTCCTCAATGCCGTCTGCATTCTGGCGCTTTACGCCTGCGGCCGGCCATGGGCCTCGCCTCGGCTTATCGACGACCTTCCCTCCTCAACCGCCGAAAGAAAGGAACCTTCCCGCATCCCTCCCCTGTTCGTGGTCGTCTGCGGCATCCTTGCCATGCTTGCCTACTCCTCTGAAGGCTCCGTGGCCGAATGGGGAAGCCTTCTGCTCTTCACCGTCAAAGGCGCCGGAGAACACACCGCCGCGCTCGTGTTCGCGGCCTTTTCCGTCACCACCGTGCTCTGCCGTCTTTTCGGCGACAGCCTGCGCCGCACGCTGAGCGATTTCATCCTCATGCTCGGCGGCTCGCTGCTGGCTCTGTCCGGAATGCTGCTCGTGCTGCTTTCCCCCCTGCCCGCCGCATGCCTTGCAGGATACGCGCTCATGGGCGCAGGCCTTTCTCCCATCGTGCCCACGCTCTTCAGCCGCGCGGGAAGCTGCCCCGGCATCAGCGCGGGAAGAGCCAGCGCCGTCGTCTCCATTCTCTCCTACAGCGGCCTTCTCTTCTTCCCGCCCATGCTCGGCTTCATCGCGCATGAAAAAGGTCTGGAAAACGCACTGATCATCGTAGTCGGCGCTTGTGCGTGTCTTGCTCTCGGCTCCTTCCTTTTCCGGACGGGAAGGAAAAAAATCACGCGCCCCTGAACAAAGAAGGCTCAAAAGAACGCCGCTCTGCGCTCATTGCGACATGGGCATGCCCCCTCGCCCCTCTTCTTGGGAAGACGCAAAAACGCCGGAAGAACATCTTCCGGCGTTTTCACATTCGAATGCCGACAATCAGCGTCTGTTCCACGGCATTTTCGCCAGCAGGAGCCCGAGGCCGCAGAAGCCCGTGACTCCGGCGAACACCAGCCCCGCCCCCACAAAGGCGGACAGCCAGAACATGGGATGCCATATCCAGCTGCCCAGTATGCCGAGCAGCACAAGAGACCCCGCGCCTATCTGAATCTGCCTGAACAGCGGCATGCCCGTCTTCTCGTGCCGCACCGGCAGGCCTTCCTTCATCCAGCCGTTGAGACCGCCTTCCATCTGCCAGGCCTGCGTGTCGCCCGCAAGGGCCTTGAGTTCGTCGGCGGCCTTATCCGTTCTTCTGCCGGAACGGCAGAAGAAGATCACC
>NZ_CAJJIC010000071.1 GCF_905187505.1 uncultured Mailhella sp. | reverse complement strand
GGCAGCGCCCCTGATCTGCGTTTCCTGTGTTTTGTTACAGTTGCTTGACTTTGGCGTAGTGGTGGGGCAGAAATTAGGGCATAGGGGGGCGCGGCAGTCGCGTCCTTTGAACTTTTTTTTTGACGAGAGGCCGGCATGTATTTCAGGAACACCTGACGAATTTTCCGCAGAGACAAGGTGTGTCTTGCCGGCTTTTTGTTGCAGTGGCGTTTTGCGCCGTTCTCTGCGGTGATACGTTGTTCTCTGGAAGGTGCCGCCTCGAGTGAGAGGTGAGCATGAATCGCATTCTTTCCGCTTTTGCGCTGGTAGTTCTCAGCGCGTCTCTGGCTGTGGCCGCTCCTCTGGACTCGTTCAAGGGTCAGAAGGGCACGCTTGACATTGCGGGCGGCACGGCCCACATCCCGGTGATGAAGAAGGCTGCCGAAGCCATCATGAGCGCGAATCCCGAGATTCGCATCACGGTTGCGGGCGGCGGTTCCGGCGTGGGCGTGCAGAAGGTGGGCGAAGGACTTGTGCAGATAGGCAACACCGGCCGCGCGCTCAAGGACAGCGAGGTTGCCAAGTACGGTCTTGAGACGTTCCCCTTTGCCATTGACGGCGTGGCGGTGGCGGTGAATCCGGCCAACAAGGTGACGGCGCTGAGCAAGCAGCAGGTGAAGGATGTATTTGCCGGCAAGATCACCAACTGGAAGGAGCTCGGCGGCAACGACGCTCCCATTTCTCTGTATGTACGCGAAGACGGCAGCGGCACGCGCGAAACGTTTGAAGAGCGTGCGCTCGACAAGGGCACGTCGGTGCAGAGCGCGAACGTGGTGAACTCCAACGGCGCCATGAAGACCGCGATTGCTCAGGATCCCAACGCCATCGGCTATGTAGGCATCGGGCATCTCGACTCCTCCATCCGGGGCGTCACGGTGGACGGCATGGTTCCTTCGCAGAAGAACGCTTCCGACGGCACGTACACCATCACGCGACTTCTTTACATGAACACCAAGGGCAAGCCGCAGGGGCTGACTGCTCTGTTCATCGACTACATCTACTCTGAAGACGGCAAGGCCTTCACGGCGTCTTCCGGCTACATTCCGCTGGACAGGAAGTAGGCCGCCCATGAGAAACGCGGACGTGTCCATCCGGTCTTGGGGCCGGAGCGGGGAAGCGGGCCTTGTTTTCATCCGCCTTGCCGTGGTGCTTGCCATGGCAGGCATGGCGCTGCTGTTTCTCATGGTCGTCGCCTTCGCTCTGCCCGCCTTTGTTCAGGGCGGGGGCGGCGGCCCGTTTTCCTGGTCATGGGCGCCGGGGAAGGGCGAATTCGGCATTCTGCCCATGGTGGCGGGTTCGCTTCTTGCGGGCTCTCTTGCCGTGGTTCCCGGCTGGATCATGGGGCTTTGTCTGTGCTGCTGGCTCATCGCGCCGGGGTGTGCCGGGCGGCCCGGGCCGTGGCGCGCTCTTGTGGGCGCGCTTGTGCGCGTGATGACCGCCATTCCCACCGTGGTGTACGGCTTTGCCGCCGTTTTTCTGCTTGCTCCCGTCATACGCACGGGGCTCGGCGGTTCCGGCTTTTCGTGTCTTACGGCGGTCGTCATGCTTTCGGTTCTCATGCTGCCCACGGTGGTGCTGGTGCTTCAGGCCGGACTCGGGCCGCGTCTTGACGGCGTGGCGCTGACGGGGGCGGCCATGGGGCTTTCGCGCATGGAGCTTCTGTGGCATCTTGTCATTCCCGCCTCGCGCGGCACGCTCATTTCCGCCGCGGTGCTCGGCTTCGGCCGCGCCGTGGGCGACACCATGCTGCCGCTCATGCTTGCGGGCAATGCGCCCGTCATGCCGTCGTCGCTGCTGTCGAGCATGCGCACGCTCACCGCGCACATGGCGCTGGTCACCTCCAACGAAGTGGGCGGGGCCGCGTATGATTCCCTTTTCATGGCCGGGCTGCTGCTGCTCGTCATCAACGGCGCGGTGAGTCTCGTCATCCGCCGCATGGGGGGCAGGGCATGAGGCGTTTTTCCTTTTTCGCGTTCCGCGCGCTCTGCGCGGTTTGCGCGGTGCTCGTGCCGTGTCTGGTGCTTGTGCTCATGGGCTATCTTTTCCGGCGGGGCCTGCCCGTGCTGGGGCCCGAGCTTCTGTTCGGCCGCGCCGATCCTCTGGATGCCGTGCTCGGTCGCGTGCCCGTGTGGGACGGTCTGTGGCCCGCCTGCGTGGGCACGTTCTGGCTCGTGGTGCTTACCGTGCTGCTTGCGGTGTTTCCCGGCGTGGGCTGCGGCATTTATCTTTCCGAGCTCGCCTCGCCGCGGCAGAAGCGGATCATAGGTGCGGCCGTGGACATGCTGGCCGGAATGCCTTCCATAGTCATGGGTCTGTTCGGCTTCATGCTCATTCTTCTTCTGCGCCGCACGGTGCTGCCCGACGCGAACACCGGACTTCTGCTTGCCGCCGGCTGTCTTGCGCTTCTCGTGCTGCCCGTGCTTGCCGCCTCCGCGCGCGAGGCCATGGCCGCCGTGCCCGCTTCGCTGCGTCTGGCCGCGGCCGCCTGCGGCTTTTCCCGTGCGCAGGCGCTGTTTCATCTTTTTCTGCCCGCCGCGGCGCGGGGCATTCTGGGCGGCGTGGTGCTCGCCGTGGGACGCGCCGCCGAAGACACGGCCGTGATTCTTTTCACCGGCGTGGTGGCCAACGCGGGCCTGCCTGCCGGACTGCTCGGCAAGTTCGAGGCGCTTTCCTTCGACATCTATTACATTTCCTCCCAGTATCAGGACCAGCAGGAGCTTCTGCGCGGCTTCGGCGCGGCCACGCTTCTGCTCGTTCTCTCCTGTCTGATTCTTGCGGCGGCGCGCTGTCTTGAGCGCGGCTTCCGAAAGAAGTGGCAGGGAAAGGCTTGATTCATGGACACTCCCGCATCTTCTCCCGTGCTTTCCGTGCGCGATCTTTCGGTTTCCTTCTTTGCTCATCCCGTGCTGCGCGGGGTGAACCTTGCCGTGCCTGCCGGAGGCATAGCCGTGCTGGTGGGGCGTTCCGGTTCGGGAAAGACCACGCTTCTGCGCGCGGTGGACCGTCTGAACGACGAAGTGCCCGGATGCCGTACCGAAGGCTCCGTGGAACTTGTGACGAAGCGGGGCAGGCTCGACGTCTTTCCCGGCACGGGGCCGCACGCCGTGCCGCTGCCCGAGCTGCGTCGTCGCGTGGGCATGGTGTTTCAGACGCCGCAGGTCTTTCCCGTGAGCGTGTTTTCCAACGTGGCCATGCCGCTTGCCGTGGCGCTGGGCTGTCCGCGTTCCGAGCTGGACGACAGGGTGCGCGACGCCCTCGTGCGGGCCGATCTGTGGAACGAGGTGAAAGACCGACTCGCCATGAGCGCCGAACGGCTTTCCGGCGGCCAGCAGCAGCGGCTGTGCCTGGCCCGGGCTCTCGCGCTCGAGCCGGACGTGCTCCTGCTCGATGAGCCCACGGCTTCGCTCGACGTGCACGCCGCCCGCCGTGTCGAGGAGCTCCTGCTCGGGATCGCCGGACGAATGCCCGTCATCATGGTGTCGCACGGGCTCTCCCAGAGTCTGCGGCTTGCCTCGTTTCTGGCCGTCATGGAGGAAGGGCGCGTGCTCTGCACCGTGAACGACACCTCGGGCATGACGGAAGGCGACCTCGAACGCCTGCTCGACGGCGTGGACAGACCGCGCGACGCGCAGGTGAGGAGCGGAAAAACGGCGTGACGGACGCGGGAAGCGCGTGCAAGGGAATTCCTCCTTGCCGTCCGACGGCGGGGAGGCTATAAACGGAAAAGACGCGCGCCTGCGCGCAACCGAGAATTGAAGGAGAGGCCCGATGCCCAGCTACGAAGAAATCTTCACCCCTGAATGCCTGAACGAAGTGTTTCCTCCCGAACGCACCGACCAGTTTTTCGAGGCGCTGTTCGGCGATCCTGAAGACGGCGCGTACGACATCCGCCTCGCGCTGCTTTCCGCGTCGGACAGAAAGCTCGACTTTCTGTTCGAGCTGCATCAGCGCGGCGACGCCTGCCTTGCCTGCAATCTCACCCACGGCCTGCCCGCGGTGTTTTTGCGCCATCCGGTCATCAACATCAAGGGCGTGACCGCAGAACTGGCCCGCCGAGCCGGCTGGCCCGACGGCTCCTGGGAATGGAAGCTCGGCAGCACCGACGAAATATCCCGTGCGCTGCACGTCATTCCCCTTACCCTGAAGCGGATTGACTGATGCGTCGTTTTTTTGCTTGACTAAGACACTCGATGGAGCTATGTCTTTTCGACCGGAAGGGTCGTTAACTCAGTCGGTAGAGTACCTGCCTTTTAAGCAGAGAGTCGCGCGTTCGAATCGCGCACGACCCACCAAATATTTCAAGGGGTCATGCTTTGATGCATGGCCCCTTTTTCGTGCGCTCCGCCCCGGACATGACCGTGTCCCGGGCATGAAAACGACCTTCCTGAACCGTCCTTCTTCCGGGTTCCGGGGGACGGCTGCCGCCGCGGAAGGAGGGCCGCCGTGCCGCGACCGGACACGGGTGGCTTCCGGGATTTCCCGGAGACCGTGTCTTGGCCGCGCGGGAGGCTGATGGACGTCTCAAGGAAAAATCACCACAGCCCGGCATCCATGCACAGGTTCTTGACCACGGCGTTCTCGTTGCCCTGAAGGCGCTCTATCCGGCGCGTGCGCGTGCATTCCCAGGCGTCCACGGGGTCTTGTCTGCTCCATGCCTCAAAAAGACGCTTCTGCTGACGGCTGAGACGAAATTCCGGGTATTCCTGCTCCATGTACAGGCTCGCGCGGGCAAGCTCTCCCTTGGCCTGCTGCGGCGGTTCAAAGCGGTTGCCGTCCACCTTGGCCGGGCAGGTGCCGAAGGCGGAAGCGACTCCGGGAAGTTCGCTGTACTGCCTGTTGCTCCGCACGGCGTTCACGGCGCCCACGGCGGGAAACAGGTGGTACATGTCGGCCTGCATGAGCCGGTATTCCCGACTGGCCTTTTCCGCGCATCTGCGCCCCTTGTAGGGCCGGCCCCGGCGATCCACGCATGAGGGGTCGCCTTCGCGCCACTCGCGGAAGGCTCGGCCGAAGTTCTCCGCCGGAACGGCGTGCTCCCATTCCATGCGCGCTGCCCGTGCCTTGTGCTTGTCCGTGGTGAAGCCCTCCGGAAGACAGATGCGCTTTTCCTCGTCGAACTCGTAGCCGCAATACACGGTCACGCGGTGATCGGCGTGCACCTCGCGTTCAAGCATCCGTTTTGCCACGGCAAAGGATTCGTTGGATTCGTTCCCGGAGGCCGCAGCCATGCCGGGCAGAACCATGAGCAGAAGCAGCGCGAAAAGAAGTTTTTTCATGATGGCAGCATAGCCGTGCCCTTCGTGATTTTCCCTGATTTTTTGCCCCGCCCCTTCGTGACGCCCTTCGGCGTGCGGCGGCAACAGGATGCGTGACGATGACCTATGCCCGGCGCGCGCCGATAGTCTGGAAGGGGAGGGCATGGCTGTGGGGCGTCAGGTCCCCGCGCAGGAGGTTTCGGAGGCATGAACAGGGATTTCATACCGTTTTTAACATTTTATTACCTTTTTATTTCTTTTTTATTGACAAAATGTGGATTTGCGCAAAACAGGTTCCATAATTTGTATGCTCCGCAATGATTCTGGCGCGCGACATCCGGAAAAGGAAAAAGGTGGAGCAGAGCCGTTGCCGCGACCGCGGCAGCGTTCGGGAAAAATCATGAAGAAACTTGCTGTGCTTCTCATGGCCGCCGGAATGACGGCCTCCGTCTGTTCCTCCGCTTCCGCCGTCGACGTCAAAATGGACGGCAGATATCAGTTCCAGTTCCAGACCGGTTCCGAAGGGTTCCGCGGTCAGAACACCGACCTCGCCGTGCAGCGTCTGCGCATAGGCATGACCTTTCTTTCCGGCGAAAACCTTTCCGGCTATCTTCAGCTTCAGGCCGGAACCTACGACTGGGGCTCGGATGTCACGGGCAACAACGTTGCCGTGACCATGCGCCAGTCCTACGTCGACTGGCTCGTGCCGAACACCGACATTAAAATACGCATGGGCCGTCATGCCTTCGATCTGCCGTCCTACGCCAGCGTGTCTCCCATGATCGCCGACCTCGTGGCCGACGGCGTGGTGGTTTCCGTGCCCTTTGCCGACCGCTATCAGCTGACCGGCTTCTGGACGCGCATGGCCCGCGGCGTCAACGGCGAAGGCGACGTTGCCGACGTCAACTCTCCCAAGTACGACCTCTTCGGTCTTGTGGGCAACGCCGCCTTCGACGGCTTCACCGTGTCCCCCTGGGCCATATACGGTTCCAAGGGCCACACCGACGGCTTTGAACCCGACAACCTGACGGCTCAGGGCAACATCAGCGGCGCCGGTCGCGCCAACATCATGATTTTCGGCGCGGGCATGGAGTGGAAGCCCTTCGAGCCCGTCACGCTGGCCCTCGACGCGGCCTGGGGCCGTTCCCATTATTCCGATTCCCATGATCAGGAAGGCTGGTACGCCGTGGGCAGGGCCTCCTATGCCCTCGACTTTGCCGAACCCGCGCTGCTGGCCTGGTATGCTTCCGGCGACCGAAAGGGCCGTCCCGAAAACTCCGGCCAGATCCCCATCATCTACGGCGACTTCAACGGAACAAGCACCTATTTCGACAATACCTTCGGGCCCATGGGCGGCCATCGCTGCAGCTTCGGCGGCACCTGGGGCGTGAGCGTCCAGCTCACCGGAATGTCCTTCATAAGCGATCTTTCCCACGATTTCAGCGTCACCTACATAGGCGGCACCAACAGCCGGTACAACGGCGGCTACGGCGACGGCTACGACTACCTCACCGTCGATGATTCCGCCGTGGAGTTCGATCTTCTTTCCACCTATCAGCTCTACAAGAATCTGACCGCCGCTCTGGAACTTGCCTACATCATCGAGGATTTCGACACGTCTGCCTCGCACGGTCGCAGCGGCGGCCATGACGACGACTGGCGTGCCGCCTTCCATGTCGAATACAAATTCTGATTGCGTCACAGCTGTCAGGAAGAAACGGAGGGCGGGGGAAGGAGCGTTCGGCGTCGCCGTCCGCAGGGCGCTGCCGACGCCATGTTTCCCCGCTCGCCGTCACGGAAGCGGCGGAGGCATCCGGCAGGGACTCAGGGGCGCATTCCTTCCGCGTTCTGCCGGCGAGAGAGAGGAGCGTCCATCGCGGTCGGCGTGTCGTCACGTCCGTCCCGCGCGGCGCTCCGCGTTCCCGGCTGCGGGGATGCGGGGCGTTCGTTTTCCGTCATGTTTTTTAAATAAAAATGAAATTCTTTTTCAATTAACTTGACAGGCGTATTATTTTGGGAGAGGTTTTCTTCTGCGTATGGACACCCCGCACAGGCTGAGGGCGGAAGCAAAGGTTGAGGGGCCGGAGAACGTTCCTGCGGGGTGGCGCGAGAATGACCGCCAGTCGGTCAAACGTTCGGGAAAACGACGAATGAAGAAAAGCACCACACTTTTTCTTGCGGCCGCGCTCATCATGGCCGCATCCGGCCCCGCATCTGCCGTCGACGTCACCATGGACGGCGAGTATCTCTTTCAGTATCAGACGAGCTCCGAGGGCTTCCGCGGACAGAACACGGACTACACCGGACAGCGGGTGCGCGTGGGCATGACCTTCAGCGCCAGCGAAAGCCTTTCGGGGTATCTGCAGATGCAGGTCGGCGAATACGACTGGGGCGCCGATGCTTCCGGGACCAATGAAGAAATCTTCGTGCGGCAGGCCTACGTCGACTGGATCGTGCCGAATACGCCCGTCAAGGTTCGCATGGGGCGTCACGCCTTCGATCTGCCCTCGTACGCCAGCACGTCGTCCATGATTGCCGATTTCGTGGCCGACGGCGTGGTGGTTTCCGTGCCCTTTGCCGAAAACTATGAGCTCACCGGCTTCTGGACGCGCATTGCCCGCGGCGCGAACCGCTTCGGCGACAAGTCCGACATCCACGCGCCCAAGTACGATCTGTTCGGTCTTGTGGGCAGCGCCGCCTTCGACGGCTTCACCGTGTCGCCGTGGGCGATGTACGGAACCAGGGGCGACTTCAGGAACGAAAAGGGCGAGCGCAGCCTTCCCGACATCGTGACCGAGCAGGGCAACATGACCGGCTCCGGCCGTGCCGACGTCATGATCTTCGGCACGGGCATGGAGTGGAAGCCCTTCGAGCCCGTCACCCTCGCGCTCGACGCCGCATACGGTCGTGCCGACTATTCCGCGTCGCAGGATCAGGAAGGCTGGTACGCCGTGGGCAGGGCTTCCTACGCCATGAGCTTCGGCGAGCCCGCGCTGCTTGCCTGGTATGCCTCCGGCGACAGGAGCGGCCGCGCCATGCATTCCGGTCAGATTCCCATTATCTACGGCGATTTCGACGGCACGAGCACGTATTTTGATGCCGCATGGGGCATAGTCGGCGGCCATCGCACCTCCTTCGGCGGAACCTGGGGCGTCAGCATGCAGCTCGGCGGTGTGTCCTTCCTCGAAGGCTTGTCCCACGATTTCAGCGTGACCTACTTTGCGGGAACCAACAACAAGAACAACGGCGGCTACGGCGAGGGATACGACTATCTCACCACCAAAGACTCGGCCGTGGAGCTCAACGCCCTGACCACGTATGACATTTACAGAAATCTGACCGCGGCCCTCGAGCTGGCGTACATCTTCGAGGACTTCGACACCTCGAAGGCCCGCGGCCGCTCCGGCTCGTCCTTTGAGAACGACTGGCGCGCGGCGCTTCATTTCCGCTACAGCTTCTAGGACCGGCGCAGGGCGTCGGACGCGCGGCGGCTCAGGCTGTCGCGCGTTTTTTTGTGCGCGCCGCACGGTTCCTGCCGGGAAAAAACGCGCCGCGGCCGTTGCGTCCTTGAAAGGAACATTCTATACCACCTTTCGGCCCGTTTCTGCACCATGACGTTTTTCGTGCGGAAACGGGCCTTCCACACTTCACTTCCCAGAGGATGCTGATCATGACCAAGGTGCTCAATTCCATCAAGCTCGTGCCCGCGCTGTTCGTGCTCGACGTGGCGGTGATGTACGCGTCGATGACCATAGGCGGGCTGCCCATGAACGCGCAGAATCTGCTTTTTCCCTTCACCTACTATCTGCCGGTGTTCATGGGACTGAGCATTCTGTACTTTGCGGTGCGCAATTTTTACACCGAGCTCAACTATCCCTTCTTTCTCAACGTGTTCCACTTCGTGGTGCTGAGCAAGGAGCTGCCGAGCCTTCTTACCATCATCACCGTGTAGCGCGGCTTCCGGCCGTTTTGCGGCCAGGAGCAAAGACGCGGAATCCGCCCGGAGCATGGCTCCCGGACAGGTTCCGCGTTTTTTTGCGGCGGAAGGAGCGTTCGTCATCGTCCGTCATGACGGGCGCGGGGGCAGCGGAGTTGCGGGGCAGGGAACGGCAGGACGCAGGGGAAAGTCGGCAGGGCGGGGCGCAGGCGGGCGAGGTGCGGCCCCACGCGCGGCGCGGAAGGGCGTTTCGTCGCGCGTTCTTCCCGTGCGGCGGCCCTTTAAATGATGAGGCCCGTTTCTCAGCAGGGGGAGGAGAGAAACGGGCCGTTTCCGGCAGTGCCGGGGTGCCGCTATCGGCCCTGATGTCCCTTGTGCAGGAGGTGGCTGAAGACAAAGGGCCCGGCGGCAATGAGAGCTTCCCATGTGGGGATCATGGAAACCACGGAGGCTACGAGCATGATCACGATGCCGAGCCACATGTTCAGCGGGATGCTTTCGCCGAGTACGATCATGGCGAGAATGGGAGCGAGCACGGGCTTGAAGAAGAACACAAGCGAACCCTGCATGGCGGACGTGGCTTCCATGCCCATGAAGTAGCAGGCGTAGCCGCCCGCGGTGACGAACACGCAGATGTAGAGCACGTTGAAAATGTTGTCCGCCGTGTAGCCCGTGAAGAAGGGCATGTTGGCGAACATGCCCATGCCCGCCGACTCAAGGGCGGAGGCTACGGGACCTATGTGGCTTATGAGCATGAGCACGATCATTTCCGCGCTGGCGGCAAGGCAGCTGAAACAGGTGACGGCCACGCCGGAATACTGCGCGCACTGCTTCTTGCCGAGCACGGCGTACAGAGCGAAGGTGGCCGCGGAAAGAAGCACGAGCACGATGCCCGTCGGATCAACGCTGATGTGCAGAGGATCAATGATGATGACGGCCGCCGCCACTTCCAGAACCAGCGCCGCAATGTGCTGCGGACGTATGTCCGCGTGCAGGATGAGATAGGCAAAGCCCAGCACCAGCACGGGATTGCAGCTGAAAAGCACGCTCACCACCGACGCCGGAGCGTACAGAATGGACACCTGATAGAGCATCATGCTCACCACGAGCCCCACAAAGCCGAGCCATGCAAAGCCCTTCCACGCGCCGGGCGTGACGGTCGCACCGTGCTGCCTCAGCCCGCGCAGCGCAAAGGGAATAAGCAGAATGCCGCCGATAAGAAAGCGGGTGCAGGTAAGCTGCATGGGATTGAAGTCGTTCGCCACGGTCTTGAGCGCGACTTCCATGGAGCTGAAAAAGATGGTGGCCAGAAAGATGAATATATATCCGCGATTCATGATGCAAGGTTCCTGCCTGAAGGCTTTTTCGGCGCGCCGAGTCTCTCCGCGCTCCGGGACCTCTTGCCTATAGCAGGGGGGAGTGATACGGTAAAATGCTCATTTGATATGGCAGTCATATTAAAAATGCATGACAAGGAAAAGGCATGGAGCTGAACTGGGAACTTTGCCGGGTGTTCTATCACGTGGCGCGCTGCCGGAATTTCAGCCGGGCGGCGGCCATGCTGTTCACGAGTCAGCCTGCGGTGTCGCGCTCCATGGCGGCGCTTGAGCGGGAGCTCGGATGCCGCCTGTTCATACGCAACCGACGCGGCGTGGAGCTCACGCCTGAGGGACGTATGTTCTACGCCCATGTGGAGGCGGGCTGCGAGCAGTTCAGGCGGGGACGCGAGGAGCTGGAACAGGCGGTGGGGCTGCAGTCGGGCAGCGTGGCCATAGGCGCGAGCGAAACCGCACTGCGCGTCTGGGTGCTGCCGAGGCTCGACCGCTTCCACGCCCTCTACCCGGGCGTCAGACTGCGGCTGTACGGAGGCACCTCGCGCCAGGCCGTGGAAGAACTCAAGTCCGGCGCCATAGACTTCGCCGTGGCCGCCGTGTCCGGCGAAGACTTCCGCGGACTCAAGGAAACCCGCCTCTCCTCGTTCAGCGACCTGTTCGTGGCCTCCGCGCCCTTCGAGGAACTGAAAAACGTCCCCCTCCCCCTCGCCGACATCATGCGCCGCCCCGTCATATGCCATAAGCGCGGCTCCCTGACCTTCGAGTTCCTGGAAGGACTCTGCAAACAACGCGGCCTGGAATTCGACCCCGACTTCATGACAAAGCGCATGAATCTGCCTGCCGGAAACCCAGATTACCAGC
>NZ_CAJJIC010000070.1 GCF_905187505.1 uncultured Mailhella sp. | reverse complement strand
GCTGCGCCTCAGCCCGACGGTGCGTTCCCTTACTCTGGAAAGTCCCACGCTCGACATTTCCAGCGGCATTCTCGAAAAACTCATCCACGAAAAGAAAGACGACGCCGAAGAAGCCGAACCTCTCTCCCTGCCCTACGGCATCACCGGGGTTCGCCTCCGCGTGGAAAACGGCATCTGCCGCATCACGGGCGAGAGCGGCGGAGGCCATCTGGAAATTTCCGGCATCAACGCAAGCGCAAGGCTCCCCGGACTCATTCCCGGACACCTCGAGCTCGACGTGGACGACATGCGCTACAAGACGTCCGCCGGACTCGACGCCTCGGCGCACGGCACCCATGTTGCGATTTCCTCCCTGCGCAGGAACCACAGAAACTTCTGGCGCGGCAGCGCGGTTTTCTCCTCGAACCTTCAGCTCGCCCCGCTCGACGCCGTCATGGGGCATCCCATAGCCGAGCCCTACCGCTACTTTCCCATGCCCGAGCCGCTGAAGGTCTCGCTCTCCACGGAATTTTCCGCCGCTCCGGAACAGAAACGCTACGGAGCTCAGGGCACGGCGGAGGCCTCCGCCACGCTCATCATGAACGGACACCCCGTGCCCATCTCCGTTTCCGTGCCCTTCGCCAAACGCGACGACGCAACCTCCGTGACCATTGAAAATGCCGACGTCCGCATGGAAGACGACAACGTCATCCTGTCCGGCAGCATGACGGGCCTCATGAACGGCGATCCCGTGCTGCACGGCCGTGCCGACATCCGTCACTTCAGTCTGGCCCGCTGGTTCGGCTTCGGTCAGGCCATGACCGCAGGGCTCCAGCGCGCGCTCGACAACATCACCGGCTCCTTCGACGACATGGAACTCAGTCTCCGGGGCGTGACGGTGGCCCGTCTCAAGGCGCAGGTGATGGGCATGGAGCTGGAAGGCTCGGGAAGCTGCCGGGAATACCTCAAGCCGGAAATCCTCATCAGCGCCCATGCGTCGCAGGTCGACCTCAACCGCATCTTTCCCGAGCTCAAAGGAGAAACGCCCGACATGTCGCACCTGCCGCCTCCGGTGCTTCCGTCATCGCATGATGAAGACGACGACAAAAACGCGCAGAAGGACGACCACATCACCGTCGGGTACGACATCCACATTTCCGCGGACACGGCCGACATCATGAATTTCCGCGTAGGCGGGCCCGACGTGCACGTCGTTCCCGCACCGGCGGGACATCCCATGCTGAACATCGCCGTCGGCAGTCTGTACGGGGGCAAGGCGACGTCAAAAGTCTTTCTTGACGACAAGGTGCGGGTGACGGCAGACCTCGACAGGGTGACCATGGACGGCCTTACCCGGGCGCTCGCCGGCTACCCGGCCATGACCGGCCTGCTCAGAAAAGGCTCCGTCGATCTTGCCTTCAGACCCGGCACAGCTCTCACGATGCTGAGCACGCTCGGCGGAAGCGTGCGGGCGAATCTGGACCAGGGGCTTCTGACCTTGGAAAAAGGCGCTTCACCGCTGCCCTATGCCTCCCTTGCCGTCAACGCTCAGGCCGCCGCGGCGCCCGCCAAAAACCTGACCGCGATGCCCGCACTCATGGACTTCAGGGGAAATTGGAAAGTGGACCTTGCATCGAAGAACTGGTCGGTTTCCGCCGAAGCAAAGCAGGCGGCCCTTTCCTTCAGCACGAAGAACGGCCTGCCTTCCGCCATGCGCAATCAGCCGGTCTCTCTCCAGGTATCACTGAAGAAGGCGCTCTGCGATTTTCTTGCCGAGGACATGGGCTTCACCGTGTCCGGCAAGGGAAGCTACAATGCGGCAGGCGGTACCGTATCCATGACCGACGCCACGCTCCGTCACGAGGCCTTCACGCTCACGGGCAGCCTTGCCGCCTCAAATGTTCCGGACAAGCTCTCGCTGGCCGGCAGACTCGGCCTTTCCACGCCGTCGCTTCGCCGATGTGCGGAAATCTTCGGGCTTTCCCTCCCTTCGCCCTCCGGCAAAAAGACGTTCCGAAAGGCGGAAGCCGACGCCGACGTCACCATCACCTCCCGCCAGCTCAGCCTCGACAATCTGAAGGGACGGCTGGACGAGACGAGTTTCAGCGGCAGCCTCCATCAGTCTCTCTCCGGCCGTCCGACCCTGAACGGCAGTCTCCGCACTCCCTTCCTCAATGTCGACGACTACCGCTCCACGTCCGAAGGCTCTTCCGCACCTGCCAAAGGCACTCCGCTTCCTCTTTCCTTTCTTGAAGACACGGACATGACGCTCTCGCTCTCCATGGACCGCCTGCGTGCCTTCTCGACCACGCTCGCTCAGGTATCCCTGCCGGTCTCGCAGAAAAACGGTGTGCTCACGGCGCCCTTCAAGGCGATCTTTCCCGGAGGCGGACAGGCGGACGGCAGCTTTCAGGCGGCGCTCACGGCCGACAGAAAGTCCGCGGACCTCTCGCTCTCCGCTCACTGCCGCAACATGAACATGCTGAACTTCAGCACCGACAGAGGCCAGAAGACCCGCATAGGCGGCACAGGCACCTTCGACGCCTCCCTTCAGTCCCGTCAGAAGAACTGGGAGGACTGGAAAAGTGCGCTGAACGGCAAGCTCTCGCTTCTCGTTTCAAACGGTGCCATCATCACCCGGCCCGAAGGACATGGCGAAACGCCGAAAAAGGAATCGCGCACGGAATTCAAGACCATGTCCATGAGCCTCTCTCTGGCCAGGGGCGTGGCCACTTGCAGGGACTTTCTCATCAAGGGCTCTCCCCTCACCATCGTTGGGGGAGGCACGGCGAACCTTGCCTCGGAAAGCATAAACGCCGAGGCTACCGTCACCCTTGCGGGCATTCCGGAAATGCCGGTCTCCATCACCGGCAACCTGTTCTCCCCCAAGATAACCTATCGCCTGCTCGGGGCCGTCACGGGCACGGTGGGCAACATAGGCTCCGGCGTCATCGATCTCATAGGCGGCGTGCTTTCCGCGCCCTTCAAGCTCTTCATGAAATAAAAGGAAAGGCCCGCATGACTCACCGAGCTGCAGGCCTGAAAAACGCACGACAGAGGAAAAGCTCCCCTCCGCCGGGCGGCACGACACTTCTCACGTATGCGGAAGCCGCGCTCCTTTTCCGCGCGGCATATTCGGGCGACGTCCCTGCCCCGCAGAGGCGGGAATGCGGCAGCGGCACTCTGAACGCCGAAGCCGCTTTTCGAACACGGAAGGGTCCCTTCCCGAATACGGGACGGAAATTTCCGCGGCAACGCGACGAAAACGCAGACGCAACATGATTCCCGCCGCAGCGCGCAAACGGTCAGATCTGTTCCAGCGCCCTTCCTTCGTTCACGCCGAGCTCCGCTATCTGACGGAAGATTTTGATGGATTCCTCGGCTTCCGCGGCGTCGAGAGCGCGCAGGGCAAACCCCGCATGAACAATGACGTAGTCGCCGGGACGAGGCGCTTCGGGCAGAAGCAGCGTGGAAATGTCCATGAAGTTTTCCCCGCTGCCCACCTGGACCCGGGCCTTTCCTTCTTCCGGCACTTCCACGACGCGAACGGGAACGGCAAGACACATGACGGCACTCTCCTGAAAATGACACGATGAACATTCAATCGTCCTTCATACTCCGGGGAGGAAAATCATGCAAGCGTATCATGTCCGGACAGGGCGCATACATTGCCAAATGGCGTGAAATCGGCTAACGTCCGTCTACTTATCCACCGGAGCAATGTACCATCATGAATGAAATCTTCGCACCCGTCCTGAATCTTCTGAACCGCCTCGGAGAAATGGCGCTGTTCCTGTTTGAAGGCTTCAGACAGGCGTTCCATTCCCGTCGTCTTCCGGGCAAGGTTCTCCAGCAGGTATACGTCATCGGGGCAAAGTCCATGTTCGTCATCCTGCTCATCGGCCTGTTCACCGGTCTGGTCCTCGGACTTCAGGCATTCTACGCCATGTCCATGTTCGGCGCTCAGGGCATGCTCGGTTCCCTTCTGGCCCTCACGCTCATCCGCGAAATGGCTCCCGTGCTCACCGCCGTCATGGTCACGGCGCGCGCCGGCTCCGCCATGACGGCGGAGATAGGCGTCATGCGCATTTCCGACCAGATAGACGCCCTCGAAGTCATGGACATCAATCCCACGGGCTATCTCGTCACGCCGAGACTTCTCGCCTCGCTGTTCACCTTTCCCCTTCTCACGTCCATCTTCACCGTCGTGGGCATATTCGGAGGCTATCTTTCGGCCTGCGTGCTGCTCGGACTCAACGAGGGACGCTACTTCTCGGGCATAGAGTCGAGCGTCACCATGGACGACGTGCAGGGCTGCTTCCTCAAGGCCGTGGTCTTTGCCGTCATCGTCATCACCATCTGCTGCTTCCAGGGCTACAACGCCCACAGAAGAAGCGACGGCAAGGGGGCGGAAGCCGTGGGCAACGCCACCACGTCGGCCGTGGTCATGAGCTGCGTGCTCATACTCATGGCCGACTATGTCCTCACCTCTTTCCTGCTCTGAGGCCCGCATGAATCAGCAAGCATGGGACATAACCCTGGAACATCTTGACGGCGGCTACGACGATCACCTCGTGCTGAAGGACTTTTCCGCCACGATTCCCGCAGGGGCCATCACGACCATTCTCGGGGAATCCGGCTGCGGCAAGACGACGCTTCTGCGCCTTCTTCTGGGACTGAACCGCCCCTCAGCGGGACGCATCCTCATGGGCGGACGCGACATCTGCCGCATGTCGGACACGCAGTTTCACAAGATGCGCCGGCGCTTCGGCGTGCTCTTTCAGGACGGCGCGCTCATAAGCTCCCTCACGCTCGCGGAGAACGTGGCCCTGCCTCTCGTGGAGCACACCGGCCTTCCCAGAAAGACCCTGCGCGACGCCGCTCTGCGCACGCTGGAGCTCGTGGGGCTCGACAAGTTCGCCGACTACTATCCCGGCGAACTCTCCGGCGGCATGCGCAAGCGCGCGGGACTGGCCCGGGCCATCGTCACGGAGCCGCCCGTGCTCTTCTGCGACGAGCCCACCTCGGGGCTCGATCCCATCACCGCCGCCCAGATGGATCAGCTTCTTCTGGACATGAAGGCCTGCTATCCTTCCATGACCACCGTGGTCGTCACCCATGACCTCGGCAGCATGGACCACATAGCCGAGCACGTTCTGGTGCTCCAGAACGGCAAGGCCGCCTTTTCCGGCACCAAAGAACAACTGCACGCGTCGCAGAATCCGTATCTGCGCCGCTTCCTTGACCGCAAATTTGAAGACTCCCGCCGCATGGCGGCCCCGCCGCTGGACAGCTCCGTTCGACAGGCGCTGGCCGAATGGCTGGACGATTAGCGAGGAATCTATGTCTGCTGCAAAAAATACCGTCATTGGAGCGTTCGTGGTCATCGGCCTTGTCTGCGTGGCCTATCTCACCATCAAGCTCGGCCGCATGGAGGTGCTCGGCGACAGCGGTTACACCGTGACCGCGCGCTTCTCCTCCGTGGCCGGTCTTCGCACGGGCGCCAGCGTGGAAATCGCGGGCGTGTCCATAGGACGCGTTTCCGCCATCCGGCTCGACACCAAGGACTACACGGCCATGGTCGACCTGCACATCAACGAAGGCGTCCCGCTTTCCGACGACGTCATGGCTTCCGTCAAGACGAGCGGCCTCATCGGCGACAAATACATCGCCATCACGCCCGGAGGATCGGAAACGCCGCTCGAGCCCGGCAGCCTCATCACCGACACGGAACCGGCCCTCGATCTTGAAGCTCTCATAGGAAAAGTCGTTTTCGGAGGCGTATAATGCGTACCAAGCTCTTCATCGTTTCCCTTGCCCTCTGCGTGCTCGGTGCGGTTCTGCCCGCACGCGCTGCCGACATGACCGCCCGTCAGACCGCCGAAGCCGGCGCGCAGCGCATTCTTGCCCTGCTCAACGATCCGGCCTTCAAGACGCCGGAAGGCAAGCCCGCCATCCGGCAGAAGATCGAGGCGGAAGTGCTCAACCTCTTCGACTTCGAGGAGTTCTCCACCCGTACCGTCGGCCCCACCTGGCGGCAGTTCACGCCCGAACAGAAGCAGCAGTTCAAGGACGCCTTCACCGACCTTCTGCGCAATACCTACATCGACACGCTCGACGAGTACAACGGGCAGAAGATCCGCTTCACCGGCGAAATTTCCGGCGGCAACGGCAAGAGAGTGGAAGTGCAGATGGAATTTCTCGCGGACCAGAAGACCTATCCCGTGGCCTTCCGCATGCTGGAGAAGAACAACCGCTGGGTCGTGTACGACGTGCTCATCGAAGGCATAAGCATGATCAAGAACTACCGCGACCAGTTCCGCGACATTCTCGCCAAGAACTCGCCTCAGGAACTCATCGACAGGGTGAAGGCCAAGGCCGAGGAACAGAAGAACAAGCCCAAGGAAGCAAAATGATGCGACAGATAATGCTTGCCGCCCTGCTGGCGCTCGCGCTTGCCTGCGCTGCGGGCTGCGCCTCGAAGCAGGAAACGGCCCCCTCCCCCTCGCAGGAAATGACGGAAACGTCGTCTTCTTCCGCAGAAACGCCTTCCGCATCCGAGGATTTCGGCGGACTGGACGACTATGACGACTACACCGAGGAGGATCTCGCCGCACAGAACGATCCGCTCGAAGGCTGGAACCGGTTCTGGTTCCATGTGAACGACTGGTTCATCGAGTACCTCGTCAAACCGCTGCACAAGGGCTATGCCTTCATTGTTCCCGAGCCCATCCGCAACGGCATAAGCAACTTCGCCCACAACGTGGCCTTTCCCGTGCGCATGCTCAACAGCCTGCTTCAGGGCGAGTTCGCCCAGGCCGGCGTGGAATTCGACCGTTCCCTCGTCAACTTCATGGTAAGCTTCGGCTTCGCCGACGTGGCGAGTCAGAGCAGGCCGCTCTATCCCTACCATCCCGAGACGGAAAACTTCGACTATACGCTCGGCGTGTGGGGAGTGCCCGACGGTCCCTACTTCATCATTCCCTTCCTCGGCCCCTCCACCGTGCGCGGAGCCGTGGGCGAAACCGGCGACGCATTCATGAAGCCGCAGTACTACGCTCTCGACTGGGAAGTGAGCACGGCAAGCAGCGTGTTTCTTGCCTTCAACGGCGCCGACGCTCTCTACAAGTCTTACGACCAGATCACCGAATCCGCTCTGGAGCCCTACGTTGCCCTGCGCAACGCCTACCTCAACATGAGAAAGAACAGGCTTCAGCGCATGACGCTTTCTTCCAACACTCAGGAGTAGCCAGGAGATTCACCGTGGCAAAATCAGACCGTTATCACAAGACATTCCCCGTCACCTGGGAGCAGCTCCACCGCGACGCCAAGGCTCTCTCCTGGCGCCTTCTGGAACGCGGAAAGTTCACGAAAATCGTGGCCGTCACCCGCGGCGGGCTCATCCCCGCGGGCATCATCGCACGCGAGCTCAACATACGGCACATCGACACCGCCTGCATCATGCTCTACAACTACCGCGAGGAAGGGGATCAGGAAACCGTGCTGAAAAGCGCCGATCCTTCCTTCAACACGGAAGAAACTCTCGTCATCGACGACCTTGTGGACACCGGCCACACGGCCAGAATTCTGCGCGACATGCTGCCCAGGGCCCATTTTGCCACGCTGTACGCCAAGCCTGCGGGCATTCCTCTGGTGGACAGCTTCGTTACCGAGCTCAGCCAGGACACCTGGGTGCTCTTCCCCTGGGATTCCGAAGTGCAGTACGCCAAGCCCATCATCGACCTTCAGAACGGTCAGTGATGCTCCCTTTCTGATTCACCCGTGAACAACAGGCCGGTATTACCGGCCTTTTTTGTTTTTTGCGTGAGAAAAAAATATTGACAGTAGAAAGGTTCTGTGCTCCCATGCCGCCACAGTCCGGGGGCAAACCGTTTTTCACGTCGACGGGCAGCCGTCCCCGCCGCCCATAACGCAAAGAGTCATCATGTCCACGAAACACATGGTCACCATGGACGGCAACACGGCCGCCGCCCATGTCGCCTATACGTTCACGGAAATCGCCGCCATCTATCCCATCACGCCCTCCTCTCCCATGGCGGAAAAAACCGATGTCTGGGCCGCCCGCGGCCGAAGGAACATGTTCGGTCAAAGCGTGCGCCTCGTGGAAATGCAGTCCGAGGCCGGAGCCATAGCCGCCGTGCACGGTGCTCTGCAGACCGGGGCTCTCGCCACCTCCTTCACCTCGTCGCAGGGGCTTCTGCTCATGATTCCGGTCATGCACCGCATCGCCGGAGAAAGGCTGCCCTGCGTGCTTCACGTGGCAACGCGCACCGTGGGCACGCACGCCATGTCCATATTCGGCGATCACTCCGACGTCATGAACTGCCGACAAACCGGCTTCGCCATGCTTTCCACCGCAAGCGTGCAGGAAGTCATGGATCTTTCGGCCATCGCCCATCTGTGCGCCATCCGCTCCCGCGTGCCTTTTCTGCACTTCTTCGACGGCTTCCGCACCTCGCACGAACTCTGCAAGGTGGAGGAGCCCGATCTTTCCGAGCTTGCCGCCCTCGTGGACCGCGACGCTCTTGCCGCCTTCCGTGCCCAGGCGCTGAATCCCGAGCATCCGAGAATGCGCGGAACCGTGCAGAACGGCGACGTGTTCTTTCAGATACGGGAAGCCTCGCGCCGCTTCTACGACGCTCTGCCCGACGAAGTGGAAGCATGCATGGGCAGAATAAGCGCCCTTACCGGACGCGACTATCATATTTTTCAGTACTACGGCGCTCCGGATGCGGAAGACGTCGTCGTGGCCATGGGCTCCGTAAGCGGCACCGCTCAGGAAACCGTGGATGCGCTGCGCGCCTGCGGACGCAAGGTCGGATACCTTCAGGTGCGTCTGTTCCGTCCCTTCTCCGTGAAGCACTTTCTGGCAGCCCTGCCTGAAAGCGTGCGCCGCATCGCCGTGCTCGACCGCTGCGCCGAAATGGGCTCGGCAGGCGAACCGCTCCATCAGGACGTGTGCACCGCTCTCATGGGCTCAGGCCGGTCCGTGCTCGTGGTCGGGGGCCGCTACGGCCTTTCCTCCAAGGATGTCGCCCCCTCGCAGATACGCGACGTCTTCGACAACCTGCGCCGCGCCGAACCGCTGAACCGCTTTTCCATCGGCATCACGGACGACGTGACGCATCTCTCCCTTCCCTGCGGCGGACCGCTGGACACGGAAGGCGAAAACATCCTCATGAGCTGCAAGTTCTGGGGGCTCGGCTCCGACGGCACCGTGGGAGCCAACAAGAACACCGTGGAGATCATCAACAGCGGCACGCCCCTCTATGCACAGGCCTATTTTGAATACGACGCCAAGAAGTCCTACGGGCTCACGCTTTCGCACCTGCGCATAGGAAGAGGCCCGGTGCGCTCTTCATGCGCCGTGCAGAGAGCCGACCTTGTGGCCTGTCACTGCCAGAACTATGTCCGGCAGTACGACATGACGGACGAGCTGAAGGACGGCGGAACCTTCCTGCTCAACTGCACCTGGAAGCCCGACGAGCTGGAAAGGCGTCTTCCCGCCTCTCTCAGGCGCTCCCTTGCCCGAAAGCATGCGCGGCTTTTTCTCATCAACGCCACGGACATCGCCCACGAGCTCGGTCTCGGCAACCATGTGAACGTCATTCTTCAGGCCGCCTTCTTCCGCCTTGCCCGCGTCATTCCCGAAGAGCAGGCCGAAAAGTACATGGAAGAGGCCGTGCGCCGCACCTACTTTTCCAAGGGGGAAGACGTGGTCGCAAGGAACGAGTCCGCCATACGCGCGGGATTTGCCCACGTTTTTGAAGCAGCCGTGCCCGAGAGCTGGCAGCATGCCGCAGACGAAGCTCCCGCGCCCCGCGTCGGCGCGCCTTCGGCGGTGACAAGGCTCCTTGATCCCATCAACGCAAGAAAAGGGGACGAGCTTCCCGTCAGCGCCTTCCTCGGCTATGAGGACGGACAGATGGACATGGGGCTCACCGCCTGGGAAAAGCGCGACATCGCCGTTCGCGTTCCCCGCTGGAACGCCGCCTTCTGCGCGCAGTGCAACCGCTGCGCCTTCGTCTGCCCCCACGCCGTCATCCGGCCCTTCCTGCTCACGGAAAAGGAAGTCGCCGCCGCACCGAAAGGCCTTGCGGCCGCGCCTGCCCGGGGACGGGGAGCCGAGGGCCTTTCCTACACGCTTCAGATCAGCGTTGCGGACTGCACGGGCTGCGGCTCATGCGCGGCGGAATGTCCGGCCTCGGGCAGGGCGCTGACCATGATTCCGCGCGCCGAAGCCGTCGACTCCCGCGCCGTGTGGGACTACGCTCTCGGCCTTGAGGAGAAAAACGTCTTCGATCCCTTTACCGTCAAGGGCAGCCAGTTTCGTCGTCCTCTGCTGGAATTTTCCGCAGCCTGTGCAGGCTGCGGCGAAACGCCCTACGCGAGGCTCCTCACCCAGCTTTTCGGCCCCCGCACATACTGGGCCAACGCCACGGGCTGTTCTCAGGCATGGGGCGGCGCCGTGCCCGGCATTCCCTACGCGGTCAACGCCCGCGGTCAGGGCCCGGCCTGGACGAATTCTCTTTTTGAAAACAATGCGGAACTGTGCCTCGGCATGCTTCTTTCCGTCAGGCAGCAGCGGGACGCTCAGCGTCTGCGCGTCGCCGCTCTTGCCCGACATCTGCCGGACGGCGCGGCAAAAGAGGCGGCGGATCGCTGGCTTGAGCTCTTCGACTCCTACGACGGCTCGGAAGAAGCTTCGAACGTTCTTAAAGCAGAACTTGAAAAACTTCCGCAGACCGGAGAGGTGAAGGACATTCTCGCCCACGCCGATCAGCTGGTCAAAAAATATTTCTGGATGTTCGGCGGCGACGGCTGGGCCTACGACATAGGCTTCGGCGGACTCGATCACGTGCTGGCCTCCGGCGAGGACGTCAACGTGCTCGTGGTCGATACGGAAGTCTACTCCAATACCGGAGGACAGTCCTCCAAGGCCACGCCTCTCGGAGCCGTGGCCCAGTTCGCCTCTTCCGGCAAGCGAAGCGGAAAAAAGGACCTCGGCGCCATGTTCATGGCCTACGGCAACATCTATGTGGCGCAGGTGTCCATGGGAGCGTCGCCCGAGCAGCTCATGAAGGCGCTCAGGGAAGCCGCAGAGTACCGGGGACCTTCCCTCGTCATTGCCTACGCCCCATGCACCGCCCACGGCATACGCGCGGGCATGGCGCACGCGCAGGAGGAAATGAAGCGCGCCACGGAGTCGGGCTACTGGCCGCTCTATCGCTATCATCCGGAAAAGGACACCCCCTTCACGCTCGACTGCAGGGAACCTACGCTCGACTACGGCGAGTTCCTTCAGGGCGAAAACCGGTACGCGTCATTGCGGCGCACCTTCCCCGAACAGGCGTTCGAGCTGGAGAAAAAAGCCCGGGCCGAGGCTGAAAGCCGCTATCGCCGCTACGTTTTCCTGGCCTCAAAAAACGACCGTAACGAAAACTGAACGGAAAAATTTTTCTTTTTCGCAAAAAAAGACTTGCCAAGGGAGGGCAAATCGTCTATTCACATTCCTGCGCCGAAGTGGTGAAATTGGTAGACACGCTAGGTTCAGGGTCTAGT